>QHYS01000042.1:51192-65847 GCA_003223325.1 Acidobacteriota bacterium | reverse complement strand
CGGCAGCCTGAGTTCGCAGCAGAAGGCCCGACTGAGTTATCCCACTTTCCTCCCCGCTCGGCAGCGCGCCCGGGTGGCCCTCGAAATTCCCTCGCCGTTTGGGTGGCCGGCGGATGGCGATCCGGCATACCAGGATAAGCTCAGGGATTTCGTGAACCAGAAACTTGTCGACGTCCAAGGCTTTGTGCTCTTCGACCAAGCCGATCGTTTTGACATTGAGTTTCCCAGCGGCTGGCAGGAACTAAAAATGACCTCGGCATTCCCGAGGTAACCGTACGGAGAAAGCCAAACATGTCGTTTGCAAACTCTCATTCAACGCTGTTGCAAGCCGGGCGCAGGTTTCACGCGCGCCGCAGATTTGACGTTCTGGCTTATGTGGAGTTCGGCCCGGATAACGGCGCCATCCTCATCGACCTCGGCGAGGGCGGACTGGGGTTCCAAAGCGTCATGCCTGTGAGCATAAACCAGGCGCTGATGTTCAGGTTCAAGCTGCCGGCGGCCAGTAACTATATCGAAGGTTATGCAGAAGTAGCGTGGATGAACGAATCGGGAAGGGGCGGTGGCCTGCGCTTTGTGGAATTGAGCACAGATGCGTGCGCTCAAATTCGCGCATGGGCTGGCGTGCTGTCGGCGCACAAAGCCGGCGCCCTCCAAGCTGGAAAAAGCGCCGACTCCGATGCTGCGCAGGAGAGCCCGACCGAACACGTTCCTGCTCGATCGATGCAGGAGAGCACAAGACCTGACGCAAGCAACGGCGGCGACGCCCCGGCACAAATTTCCGACGTCCTAGCTCCGGCCGAAAGCGCGCCGGGCGCGGGCCTCAGCCCTGGAGCCAGTGATGCGCCTTCCTCAGCAGAAGGCGCTGGCGAAGAAGTTCCAGCCGACCAAGCGCTTTTGCCAGAAGCATTGCCGGCTCCAGAATTCAACGTTGAGGTCACCGCAGCGAATTCGACCGAGCCGCTTGCCAGTCACGTTGAACCGTTGCCACCTGCAGTGCCGCCGCGCGCTGCCACGAGTACGGTGGAAATCGGCGCGTCAGAATCCACGCTGCCTAAAGATTCGGAGCACATGGTCACGGACGCAGTTGGGTCCGCCGACGCCTCAGAGCGGGGCCAAGAGCAACTGCGATTCAATGGGTCCGCTCGCTTCCACGCGGGTCCCGAAATCGGAACCGCGGGCCGGTCACCCTCGAACCGTTCTGCGCATCCCGGTTCAGGCATCACAAAAACAATCGAATGTTCGGAACCAACTGCGGCAGCGCCCGGGAGGCCTGCAAGGAGCTCACGAGTACCTGGATCCGAAGAAGGGAATTTGGTGCCTGTTGAGAAACGCCAGCGGCAGCAGGCACCTGCAAACGCCCGCGACTCGGCCGTTCGCGGATCTTTCGTTCGGCAACCCGAGAAACCCGCGCCATCCACTACCGAATGGCAAAAGCCGGTGGCGAGCCAAGGAAACAAATTGAAGCCGGAGGCCACACTAGCCTCTCAGGCGCTCAAGATCGGCATCGGCGCCGCCGCCGGCGCCTGCTTGATGCTGACTTTAGTCTTTGGCGCGCCGTCGCTAGTGACGCGCGTAAAAGGGACCGCAAACGCGCGGTCAGGCGGCTCGAATCGAGCCAGTTCGCGCGCATTCCAGGTCGAAGTGGCCGACCTCAATAATCGACGGTGGATTTTGAGGAGTAGCGGCGAAACGGGTTCGCCCTTCAGCGATACGCCTTCACCCCGGGAAACGCAACCCCCCGCTTCCGCGCGAAGCGAATCCGCGAAGTCGTCCCGGTCTGAGGATTCCGCCGATTCCAGCAGAACGGTCCAAGCGCCGCAGCCGAAACTGCCAAGACCCAGCGAACTGGCCCTTTCGCGTCCCCGCGCGACTCAGGCTGGTGAGCCTTCTGCGGTGCTCGTGGCGCCCTCAATTTTTGACGGCATCACTCCGCCGATTGGTTCGGTGAGCGACCGACTGGCAACAGGCGGTCCGGAGGCGCCACGGATCGTTCAACCCGAAGTCCAATCGCCGAGCCACCCATCGGCGCTGCAGGCCGCAGTCCTTGTGCAACGGGTAGCGCCGATCTATCCCAGCGGCGCGCGGGAGTCACACCTTCAAGGCGAAGTTCTCGTCAGCGCCACGATCGGCACAGACGGAGTTCCCGCAAATCTCAAGGTTATCAAAGGCGACGAGCGGCTGACTGCAGCGGCGCTCACAGCGATCCGTCAGTGGCGCTATCGTCCAGCCACGCTCGGTGGCCAGTCGATCGAGACACAAATCGTTATCACTGTCAGCTTCGAGCTGAAATAGCCAACCGCTGCTCGCAGCGGCAAGGGGCGGCTTCATAACGCCGTTGCCGGCCCTCGCGTACCCGCATTCCGGGTTGGCTTTCCGCGCCGCCCAACTTGTTCTCCTGCACTATGCCCCTTCTCTTGACGAGCTTCGTAAACCCTCTCTTTAGAGCAAGCCACGCAAGGTATGGCGGCTTTTCGAGGGGCTGCACACACTAGCGTCGTGGAATCTACGTAGGAGCGAAGGGGAAGCTTGGGAGAAGGACTCGCGCCTGTGTAGGGCGAGCTTCGGAGGAAATTGAACGGAATCGACCTGGACGGTTCATGGATAGAGCACGATATCGACTCGACTAAGGCGTTGTACGGGAAGAATGACACCAGCGCGGATTTGCTAACCGGTGTTCCGGTCCCGAGCGAGGCCAAGACTTTCATTGCGGAAGTCGCCCGCGTGAAGACCGAGGCCGAATAACGATAAGTTCAGGAAACTGCCTTCTCCCTGTTCACTGCCAAACAACCTTATGGCTCGTTCCCAGCCAACGAGAAGCAAGCTGCCGGTAGGTTCCGCGACCTGAGTGCAGACCTCACGACGCCGTGTATAACGCGCAGCCACGCCGCCCGCGCACGTGAAGGTTCCGCGAGTGCCCGACCCCTAGTTTTTAGGGCTGGGCGTTTTTTGATTTGTGGCTCGGTGACTCGATCAAGCCCATTGAATGCAGGTATCGTTAGCGTTGACGTAATTCATGCGCGCAGGATTCTGGATATTCGTGCGGGATGGATTTGCCACTTGTTCGCTGCCCTGCCCGATGTCAGCGTTCGCAGCCGACGTTCCACTCCGTGACGCTGTGATCGCCGATATTAAAATTCACGGAATGGCAGCCGTCGCAGAGTGCGCTGGTCTCTTTAGTCGGACCGCCCTGCGGTGAGCAGGACCTTGGTACGACTCATGTGCTGACCTGCCGCAGGCAGAACAATCAACTGTCGAAGACGCTTCACAATTTAATAGCCTCATCGTCACCGTCACGCATCAGCTTGTTAGAGTGCTCGGTTTTCCTCAAGGGGTTTCCTCGGCATACTGGCTTTCAAGGAACGGTACAGTGAACTCTGTATAGAAAAAGTTTTCCAAAGGCGAGATGCTTTAGGGTAAGTTCGTGAAAGTTTCGCAGTCATTGCAGACGCAGCACCTCTCCTCAGGTTCGTCGGTCCAGCCCACTTCCACCCCTGCTTTGATAATTCAGTGTGAGGGTCTCGCAGGAAGAGCAATAAGAGAAGCGGAAGGCCACGTACCCGATCAGTTGGAGGTTATGATGGGGAACCTTCGCTTACTCGTGGCGGACGACCACGATATCGTACGCAGAGGCGTGCGCACATTGCTCGAAGAGCAACCCGGCTGGGAGGTTGCTGCTGAAGCCGCAGATGGAAGAGAAGCCGTGGAGAAGGCCAAACTTGTACATCCTGACGTGACCATTCTAGATCTAAGCATGCCGGGACTGAACGGTCTCGAAGCGGCGCGGGAAATTCTGAAGAGCGTAGAGACAAAAGTCCTGATTTTGACGATGTACGATTCCGATCCGCTGATCCGGCAAACGCTCGAAGCCGGAGCGCAGGGATATTTGCTGAAGTCGGACGCAGGACGTGATCTCGTATCCGCCGTCGAGGCGCTGCGGCGCAATAAGACGTTCTTCACGCCCAAGGTCGCGCAGATGGTTCTCGAGGGCTATCTGGGGCGCCCGTCCAAGGAAAATGAGGGCGATCGCAATCGAAAGAACGGGTTGCGGCTGACTTCGCGCCAAAAACAGATCCTGCAGCTCCTGGCTGAAGGCAGGAGCAGCAGGGAAGTGGCGGTGGCGCTCAATATCAGCGTGAAGACAGCGGAAACCCACCGCGCCAATATCATGCGGCGGCTCGATTGCCATTCGGTGACGGAATTGGTGCGCTACGCCATTCGCAATCACATCATCGAAGCATGAAGCGCTGCGTGAGTTGCCGGCGGTGTCATTCTGAGGGGCGGAGCGACGGGGTCCCCTGTTGGAAGCCGAATACGAAGAGGGATTCTTTGCTTCGGTCAGAATGACAGGCTCTTACTGTGAAGTTGCTTGGACCTTCCGGACTGGTCTGACCGCCGCCGCAGGCAAGGGAATTGTGGCCTGCACGACCGTACCGCTTTCGCTCGACTGAATCTCGAAATGCCCGCCCAGCTGCCGGACTCTCTCTCGCATGCCCTGGATGCCCACGCCGGGTAGAGCCGGGCCCGAAGTCTGCGCATTGCCATCCGGGGGAAAGCCGTGGCCCTGGTCGCAAATCTGCAGGGTCACCTTCCGCGCATCCCGTCCAACCCGGACTTGGGCAGTTTTGCTTCCGGAATGGCGGTGGACATTAGCGAGTGATTCCTGCACGATGCGAAAGATGGCGATTTCCTTCTCTTTAGAAAGGCGCCCGAGTTCCGGGGCCAGCTCGAGGTCCACGTGGATGCCGCTGCGCTGCGCGAATCCTTCCACGAACCAGCGCAACGCCGACTCCAGCCCGGCCTCATCGAGCAGAGGAGGATGCAGGAGATGAGACATTGTGCGTACCTCCTGCGATAGTTCGCGGACCAAGCGCGCGGCATCCGACAGATTTCGACCCGCACGCTCGCTCAGTTTACCCGCCTCCCTCTCCACCGTGGCCAAGCACATGCTCAAAGCCGCCAAGGCCTGTCCGGAACTATCGTGGAGCTCCCGCGAAATGCGACGGCGCTCTTCATCTTGCAGTTGCATCAGCCGGCCGGAGAGCACGCGGAGGCCTGCTTCGGCTGCGCACAACTCTGCGGTTCGCTGATTGACGCGGGCTTCGAGCTCGTCATGCACGAGTTTGAGCTCCGCTTCGGCCTGTTTGCGCTCAGTGATGTCCGTACAGGCTCCCACCAGGCACGCAGCGCCGGTGACCGGATCGGGCATGAGTTGCCCGCGGTCATAAAGCCAGCGCACGCGGCCCTCCGGCAGCAGGATTCGATATTCCAGCTGAAATTCGCCCCGAGAGCGCGAACGTGCGATCTCGTCGCGGTAAGCAGAAACATCCTCCGGATACACGCGCTTCAGAAAATCTTCGCAGGACGGAATGTCCTCGTCGGGCCCTAGTTCGCAAAGTCTTCTGAGATTCTCCCCCAGGTTCAAGAACTTATTCGTCTGCGGGTCCACACAATAGGTTCCGGTTCGCGAAGCAGCCATAGCAATCATCAGCCGTTGCCGGCTGAACGACAACTCCTCCTCGGCCTTCTTTCGCTCCGTGATATCTAGAACCACGCCATAGGCCTTTTTCCTGGCTGAATCTTTCTCGCCCGAGCTGCCTCCGTTCGCCTCGGATTCTTCCGGGCGCATGTGCGCCTTGACGTAGAGCCAGCGCAGGCCGAGACCAGGATGGTTATAGCGATACTCGAAATCCATGCTCCCGGAGGATTCGCTTTCCTTCATGCGTTGCAGCACAAGGGCCCGGTCGTCAGGGTGCACGTGCGAGATCCACTGTTCGAGATTCCTGGTTTCCGCCGGGCCCGCCTCAAAACCGAAAATTTCCTGAAGTTCAGCCGTGAGCTCCGATTCTCCGCTGCGGGGATCCCATACAAATCCGCCCACGCGAGCCGCCGAAAGTGCCATCGATCTTCGGCGCGCGCTGGCCCACAGCTCCTGCTCGACGCGCTTCCGGTCTGTAATATCGACGCCGGCGCCGATCCACTCTCGCACCGTGCCTTCGGGATTGCGTACGGGCACGCCGCGCACGTCGAAATGTCGGTAGCCGCCGTCGCGCATGCGTATGCGATATTCCGCGTGGTATTCCCTGCCCGTCTTCACCGACTCCTGCCATTTTTGCGCAACGCGCGCACGATCGTCCGCGTGTACAAAATCGAGCCAGCCGCGGCCTCCTGCTTTAACGCTTTCCCATCCCAAAAGGCGTTGCCAGTTGTCGGAAGTCCAAAGGTTGTTGCCCGCGGCGTCGGCGCGCCAGACGATCTGGGCGGTGGCCACGGCCAGTGCGCGATAGCGCTCTTCGCTTTCGCGGAGCGCCTGCTCCAGGGGAACGAAAGCCGAATCGAAAAACGATTCGCCCCGCTGAGCGGCCTCGACGGCGTTGAGCAAGTCGTGCGCCACCGAAGACTTGACCACGAACCCGCGCGCCCCGGCGTTGAAGGCCTGACGCATCATTTCCTGGGAGTCGTGCTGTGTAAGGATCAGAATATGCGTATCGGGAAGATTGCGGCGAATCACTCGCGTGGCTTCCAAACCATTTAGGTTTGGCATGCTGACATCCATAATGATGAGGTCGGGGCGAAGCTGATGCGCTTTCTCGACCGCATCTTGCCCATCCACGGCTTCCCCGCAAATTTCGCAATTCCGCCCTGCCGCCAGCAACGCGCGAACGCCTTTGCGGATTACTTCGTGATCGTCTGCTACCAGAATCCTCACTCTGTCTGCCCCTTTGGCCTACGCGCAAAATGCTCCCCTCTTTGTAACCAAGTAAATCTGTACGAGAGCGCTGGTCTGAAAGCGCGATCCGAAAGCACGAAAAGACGACCGCGGGAGGCCGGCTTTTCGCGCAACGACTGTACGTTAACTAATGTCTCAATCTGAAACAAATACGGCGAATCGTGTACACGAGCCTCATGCAACAAAACGCGGGTGAAATTCCCGTGCAAACGAATGCAAACCGCGAAGTGACATGCGGTCGGCTGCCGCTCACAAGCTATCGAGCGCGCTCTTGATCTCAATCCAAAGTTGCTCGAGCGGTTCGCAGCCGACGGAAAGGCGTACGAACCCTTCCGGAACCTTGTCGCCCCAGCGGGCCCGCCTCTCGGCCGAAGTGTGCACGCCTCCGAAGCTCGTGGTCGGGCGGATAAATTTGCAGCCATTTATGAATGTTTCGGCGGAACGCTTATCGCTCAACGTCACGCCCAAAATCATTCCGAACCGCAGCATTTGGCTCTTGGCCAGGGCATGCGCAGGATGCGACGAACGGCCGGGGAACTTTACCTGCTGAATCTTGCGGTGCTCTGCTAGGCGGGGTGCCAGTGCCTCCGCATTGTTGCACATGCGCTCGAAGCGCACCTCCAGAGTGTCGAGGCCTCTATGGACTAGCCACGACTCGAACGGGCCGGGAATCGCGCCGTAAACCTTTCTCCAATCGCGTACCGCGGCCATCAGACCGGACTGGCGCGATGCAACGTGTCCAAAGACCACGTCCGAATGGCCGTTGATTGCTTTGGAGTCCGACGAAACTACAACATCTGCGCCGAAATCGAGCGGACGTTGTCCGAGCGGCGTGGGCATGGTGTTGTCGGCAACCAGGGTGGTGCCCGCCTGACTGGCCTTGGCCACGGCCTTGCGAAGATCGCAGATCTCGAGACCCGGATTGGACGGCGTCTCGATCCACATCATGCGAATTCCGGTGAGGTCACGGTTGTCGTACTCGGCCGCGCGGCAAGTGAGCACCTTGACTCCGGCGGGTGCGAGATAGGTGTCGGCCAATACCCGCGAAGTAGAGTATGCATCGGAAGGCAAAAGGACGCGATCGCCCGGCTTGAGCTGGCTGCAAAGGACTGCGGCCACCGCGGCCATGCCGGAAGGAAAAATCGCGCACTCGGCGTCTTCCAGAATCGAAAGCGTTTCTTCGAGGGCGCTCCAGGTGGGATTGCTCCAACGCGCGTATTGATAAGGTCCGGCAGGGTCGCCGGGAAGAAAGAAGACACTCGAGAACACAATGGGTGGTGTGACCGGATCGCCCGCAGGCACTCGCGAGCCAAGGCCACCGCCGTCGGCACCATCGTTCCAGAACTGAGGCTTATGGTCTGCGGTGTGGTGATGCAACGAGCGGCAGAATAGTTCTTGCACGTTTTTCTTCGCGTCTCGGGCAGTGATATTCAGGGCCTGGATGTTTCGCTGAGACATGCTCTCCTCCTCCGCGCACGGCGCCATCCTACGATGTCGCGAGCATCCTGTCTGCGGCCTCCTCAGGACAACATGGCCGAACTGTAGCTGAAGGCGGAACAAACTGCACGCGCCTGCGTGTGGCACAGATAGGCCAAATTGGAAAAAAGGGAGTGGTGACCTCCCCCCCCGCCATTTTTGCTACTGTATTCAAAATAACGGCAACTGGCAGTTCGGTCGATCGAGGAGGTTAATTCTTTTGGCGAGAGTTAGTCGCAGCCGGTAGGAAATCGGGTCATGAGCCGCTTAGCTCCAAATGTATGGAGTAGAATGACGTCCTGCTTACCATTCCGGAGGCCACCATGGACGACAGGATAAGCCGAGTCGTGGTCGTGTTTCTCAGATTTATCACGGCGGCGGCCGTTTTGGGTCCAAGTGTGAGTTGGGGCGTGAGCTCGGGCTGGGCACAGACGGCGCCGCCACCCGCCGACCATCCCGAGATCACTGTCCATGGGCGTAAATTTACGCCGCGGTCGATTCTGGCGCGCAACATGGGTACGCCGGAGGACCAAACAACGCAGTTCCCTCCCCACAAAATTATCGGCAATCTCTACTACGTGGGGACCAGAACCCTGAGCTCGTTCCTCATTGTTACGCCGCAAGGCAATATTCTCATTAACAGCACGTATGAACGAAATGAGCAGACGATTGAGAAGTCGGTCGAACAGTTGGGATTCAAATTCTCGGACATCAAGATCCTGCTCGGGACCCACGCACACAACGATCATCAGGAAGGCGATGCCTTGGTTAAAGAGATGACGGGTGCGCAGACGATGGCGATGGCCGAGGACGTGCCGGCGCTCCAGGCTATGAAGCCGGGCGGCAAAGAACACCCGATTGACAGGACGTTACACGACCGCGAGGCGGTGACGTGGGGCGGTACGACGCTGACCGCGCACCTGACTGCGGGTCACACCCCCGGTTGCACAACGTGGACGATGAAGGCGCAGGAAGACGGACGAATGCACGATGTGGTCATCGGCTGCAGCTTGCGGCCACCCGCGACGCTAACGCCAGAGGTGATCTCCGAGTTCAACCATACGTTCCCGCTCGTGCGTTCGCTGGCATGCGATGTGCCGCTCGGCGATCATCCTGCCCAGTACAACATGCAAGAAAAGTACGCGAAGCTCCAGAAGGGCGACCCAAACCCTTTCATCGACCGGGCCGGGTGCAAGTACGAAGTGGACATCGAAGAGGCAATGTTCCACGCACTGTTAGACGAGCAGCAGAAAGGCGCTGGACGTTAGGCAACAACTTTGGAAGTGGAGCAAGACCGCCCCGAAACTTCGCTGCCTGTAGACGCGTGAAACCGGGCGGTCGCGTTCAAGGGAGTAGGGCTTCCGTCGGCTATTGCACGAGCGTCTGCTGGCTGAAGGCGAGTTGCCATTGGCCATCGCGCTTGGCCCAGAGGCGTGTGGCCCGCAGCATTTCGCCCGAGGGCCTCTCCTCGTCCGCGGACATGACCGCAGCATTGCCGAATACCCAGAGGGCCATGGAAGCAACCGCCGGCGGCTGGTCCACTTGGCCCGTGGGCCTGAAGTTACGCATGGCGGCGATGCGCTGAGCTTTGTCCGTCGGCTGCGCGCGGTCAGGCGTTACAAACAAAACGTCGTCGCCAAGAATCCGGCTCGCGGCGTCCGCGTCGCCATCGAAAACAGCCTTTTCGCCGGACATGAACGAGGCGACAATCTCCTGTGCATCTGACGAAAGCGGTTTATAGGGAAGCGAGGCGCAGGGATTGTCGCACGGCGCGGGCCACTGCACGCGGGTGACTCCGTAGCGCGCATCCTTCGCCGAGAGATCTGCGGGCACCGAAAAATCCGTCGGGGCAGTCTCCTGGTACAGCAGAAGGCGCCAACCCGAGGGCAGGCGTACCCACACACGCGCGAAAAGCGCCGAAGCGTTATCGGGCGTAAGCCGGTGCGTGCCGGTGAGCAAGACTACCCGGCCGTAATTTTGCAGCGTGATATTCGCGTCCGGGCTCGCGGAAAGCAGCCCAATCCGATTCACCAAATCCGATTTAGCTCTGCTGCGGCCGTCGCGATCGATCCAGGTGAATTCGGGATCGAGCAAGCGTGCCGCCGCTAGGCGATCATTCGTAGCGATGGCTTGGATCAGGGCACGATCGGCGGAGAGCAGCTCCTGCTCGCTAGCGGCGTTCTGCGCGCCTGAAACGATTCGTATGTCCGCCAAATTTCTTTCCAACACCCCGGGCGCGGCGAGATCCTCAGCGCTCAGCAGATTTCCTCCGGCGCACGCCGCAAACGACGCGATCACGATGAAAACCGCGTCGAGAAGGACAGGCCGCCAGAAGGGTCTTGTCAGGTTCGAGAGTCGCATATCCACACGCCAGATAATTCTCACAATTCTACCCGTACGATTGGAATTGTTTCTTGCATACTACGGTCAGCCGCGGGGATAGGCCGAACTATGTCTACTGCTCTAAAGCTGCAGTGCCTATCTTACGCTTGATTCCCTATAGGGCGAAGGGCAATCTTAATTCCCCCCCGTGATAGGATTTTCGACCCTCTATGAAGACCCTCCTGCTTCTGATTTGCTCCCATATCTTCATGACCATCGCGTGGTACGGCCATCTGAAATACCTCCGGTCTCCGGTCTCCGCGGTCATCTTGGTGAGCTAGCTGATTGCCTTCGTAGAGGTTCACGGCGTTCGCGTGGCTCTATTTGGGCGAGGAGATCACTTGGAATTAAGTCATGGCTTTCTTTGTCTGTTGGGGGCTGTAGTGTTTGCTTTGTGGCCGGTCGCTGCTTAGTAGCGATAGCAACCAGTATTTTTCCCTCTCTGAGATTTTGCACAGAAGCCGCGAAACTGGATTGGCAGCGAGCCGCCGATTCGCTATAGTGTGCGCTGCGATTGCCGTGGGATGCGCTGCAACGGTCCCGTCCTCCGGTAACTGAGGGGGCGCATAGCGCGCGCAGTCTGGTGCAACCCGTGCATCTGGATGTTGTTCTAAATCCCCAGAGGTAGATTCGAATTAGAAGCGGAACTCAAAAGGAGAGGTTCTTGTCCAAATTCATGATTGCAACAATTCTGCTGCTGTCTCTACTGCTGCTGGGAAATGTAGACGTACGCGCGCAAGGGGTCAGCCCGTATTTCGGTTTAGGCAGCGCCGTAAACAAAGCCGGAACAACGGTCAGCACGCCTGTAACTTGCCCCCCGGGGCAGCTTTTCGATAGCATCACTGACAACTGCGAATCCGGACCCACCATGGGCGGTGTATTTGGTATCTTTGGTGTGGATTTCATGTTCAGGCCGCACCTTGGCGTCAATGGCGAATACGCCTTCCGCTTCGCCCAGGCCAACTACCTACCGTCAGCAGGATTGAAAATGCGTCCTGCGTTTTACGATTTCAATGTCGTCTGGGAGCCGATCTCCGGCACACGCATCGTTCCTGTCCTGGAAGGCGGCATCGGCGGCGCCAGAGTGGCTCTCTACGTTAGCCAGACAACGACGATCACAGGCATCAGCGGCACTTTTAGCTATCCTGCAGGGCTGAACGCCAATCACTTTCAAGGGCATGCCGCTGTCGGCTTGAAGCTCTACGTCCGGCCGTCCCTTTTTCTCAAGCCGCAGTTCGATTTCCATTATGTGACACATTTGACTGACCAATTCGGCCGCGACTGGGTCCCGCAATATACCGTTTCCGTCGGATACACCTTCGGCGAACGTTAAACGCGCCACATGTCAGCGGCCAGAGCTCCCTTCGCTCCCTACGCTTCCGGAAGAACCCTGGATCGAGATGCATAGATACGAAATTCCCAGCAAGAGTTTCTTGTCCAAACTGACGGTCCAAACAATTCTGCCGCTCTCCATCCTGCTCTTGGGAAGCGTCGATTTCGTCCGCGCGCAAAGCTTCAGCCCATATTTTGGTCTAGGCACGGCCAAGGACTCGGTGGGAACCAGCACCTTACAGGGCTGTCCGGCAGGGCAGCTTTTCGATGGTTTGGTCTGCGAGGCCGGGCCCACTATGGGCGGTCTCTTTGGCGTGGGTGGCGTGGATTTTATGTTCAGAAAGCACCTTGGCATTAATGGCGAATATGCTTTCCGTTTTAAACGCGCCCCGTTTCTTCCAGGAGACAGCTTGAACATGCGTCCGGTGTTTTACGATCTCAATGCAGTGTGGCAACCGGTTTCTGGGAGACGCATCCTTCCTGTTCTCGAAGGCGGCGTCGGTGCCGCCAAGGTGGCGCTCTACATGAGTCAGACAACTTCCGTTACGGGCGTCACCAATACCTCCAGCTTCACCGCAGGTTCCGACAGAAATCACTTTCAATTGCACTTTGCAGCTGGCCTGAAGGTTTACATCCGGGGAAATCTCTTTATCAAGCCGCAGTTCGATTTACACTATGCGAGGCATCTGACGGACCAATTCGGCCGCAACGTAGTGCCGCAATTCTCGGGTTCCGTTGGCTACACCTTCGGTGCACACTGAACGCGACCTTATTGATTGGCGACAGTCCCCTTCTTCAGCCGAATTTTTGCGCGGCCCCGCTCGCTTTCCGGCTCTTTCACCCGGCCCGCGTCATCAATAGAATTGGAGGGCGGCGCACGTAGCCGGCGGCCCGAGCGGACCGCTACCGCGCCGAGAAAAAGGCACTCACGAGAGAAAACCATGGCTCCCAGACCGATCCCTGAGGGATATCACAGTGTGACGCCGTATCTGATCGTCACGGGCGCAGCCAGTGCGATTGAGTTCTATAAGCACGCTTTCGGGGCCAAAGAAGTGATGCGCATACCGCACCCCGACGGCCGCGTCGGTCACGCGGAACTGCAAATAGGCGATTCGCGCATCATGCTGGCCGACGAGTTCCCCGAGATGGGCGCGCGCAGCCCGATGTCGCTGGGCGGCACGCCCGTGAGCATCCTGCTTTATGTCGAAGACGTGGACGCAGTGACGGCGCGCGCTCTGGCGGCCGGAGCCAAAATGCTTCGGCCGGTGAAAGATCAATTTTACGGAGACCGCACCGGCACGTTGAGCGATCCTTTCGGCCATCAGTGGACGATCGCGACCCACAAGGAGGATGTCTCCCTCGAGGAGATGCAGAAGCGCGCCGCAACGGCAACCGGAAGCCAGTCCTAATCCGGAATACCAATTTTCTGAGGTCAAGCCTCTTCCCCATCTAAGGGCAGTAGAGAAAACATAGCTCGATCCAAACGGGTCGGCGTGCAGTTCAGTCCGCAACACAGCCTAAACTCGAACGAACTCAGTGCCTTGGATGACCCTTGTCGTGCTGGCCTTGGCGCTCATCGTCATCCTGGCGCTCTGGGGCAAGATTCCCGGGCAGCCGGTCTGCCACGCGAGGGCTCCTCCCAATAAGCCTCCGGCAACTTCGAACCTTTCGATCAACGCCTCGCTTCATGCGTAGCTTTCTTAGCCTGTTTTCTTAGCTGTTGCGAATCATCGAAGAAAGTCATGAAAGCCATGCTGCAAATGGATAAAATCGACATTGAACCGCCTAGCACAAGCATGTAAGCGAGCGTGCTATCGCTTCGGTTTTTTATTGGAGGACTCTGAAGATGCGCACTCAGTTCGCGGGCGCAATCCTAGCTGTTGCGGCGACGCTGGCCCTCTCGTCGATTGCCATGGCCCAGGCACCTCAGTCTCAGCAAGAAACTGGGGAACGCTGGCTCTGGAAATATAACGGCCGCGATCGAATTGTTGGCATCGGGGGGCCCGCTCCCGTCCACGATCTGAGCGGAACCTGGGCCGGACCCCAGTCTGGGTCCGGCGTGCCGGGTCTCCCGCAAGCGGAGGTTCCTTCTTTTACAGCGATGGGCCAAAACCTTTTCAACGCCAATCGACCCATCGGGAAGTACAGCCCCGCCGGCACCAACGACGCGAACTTCAGGACCTGCGATCCCTTTGGATTTCCGCGCGCTGCTCTGGACGAAATCAGGCACGTACAGTTCGGAACGATGCCCAATCGCATCGTGGTGATGTACCAATTCCAGCAGGTCTGGCGCGAAATCTGGGTGGATGGGCGAGAACTCCCCAAGAACGTGGGCGGAACTGCAAAAAGCGCGCCGGATCCGCGCTACTACGGATATTCGGTGGGCCACTGGGAGAACGATAACACGCTCGTCGTGGAGACCACCGGTCTCGATGAAAACACCTGGCTGACCAAGAGCGCATACCCACACAGCGTCGATGCGCGTATAGAGGAGCGCTACACACGCGCCGATCACAACGATTTGAGGGTGACCCTGACCGTGGACGACCCGAAGATTTATACCAAGCCCTTCTCGCTCGGGACGGTTTATTTCCGATGGGTCCCCGGCCAGCTCTTCGATGAAAAGCTCTGCATTCCTTCGGACACGATAGAGTACTTGAAATCGGTCGGCGACCCTGCGGGAATGGATCCCAACATCAAGGAACCGGCCCAGCCACAGAGCCAGCGCTAGGGGCAGG
>QHYS01000042.1:318-51184 GCA_003223325.1 Acidobacteriota bacterium | reverse complement strand
TTCGCCTACAAAGAATCTCTCGATTGCTCTTGCCGGAGAGATACATCGCCGCGCTCAGAATGACAACATGGAAGACGCGCGGAGCTGTTTAGGAGCAGCCCACGAAATCGATTTCCTTCACTAGCACCGGGGATCCCGGAATAGCCTTAAACGCAGTACCGTTCGTATTGAGATTGGTCGTCTTAGGGCACGGCGCCAGGGAGTGGCATGGAATAGGAGATCGCTCCCGCGGCAAATACGCCGACGCGAGGATTGCTCGCCGGCTCAATGAGCGCGTACGTCACGCAATTCGCATTCAGCGGTGCCTCCGCCGGGCAGAGCGTATTCGACACGACAGAAATGTTGGATACCGAATTGTTTCCTCCCTCCGCGGGGATGGTCACGGCACGCGTCCCGATATTCAGTAGATTGACGCTCTGTAAGGTAGACACGGCGCCATCGATCGAGGCGCTGCCGTCCCTTGCCGTGACCACACCTTGAAAGCTGGCAGGCACGTTCGGAGATGTCGTCTCGATATTTACCGGAATGAGGTTGAGACTGGTTCCGCCGGGCACGTTTGCGGCGATGGTTGCGTTGTAGGCCGCTTCGCTGCCATTGATGGCCACAGCCACCACGTCAAAAATCGCGCCCGCCGGTAACGGACACAAATTGAAGTTCCCGAAGGAATCGGCGACCGCCTCGCGCAAAATCACGTCTGTCCCAGTCCTGTCTGGTTGCTCCCGGGCGACGAGGACGGCTCCCGTCGCGCCTACAGAGACCGGAGCGCCGCTCGTGGCATCGATAATTTTTCCGCTGATGCCCGTGCTGTTTGTACTGAGCTGCCCCGCTGTGAGCGCGGGCTTGAGACGATATTGCCCTGTTCCTTCCTGAACGATCGGAGCGCAAGTGTTGAAATCAATATTGAGATTGATGTCCTGCCCTGCGCCGACAGAGATAGGCCCTCCCACGATGTGCCCCGGAGGAATTTTAGTCCCGTGTTGGCTTGGCTCGAAAGTTGCAATTCGTGCACGCTCCCGTCATGCAAGACGACGCAGTTGAACCCCTGGCCGGCACAAGCGTTTGTCGCCGGCAACGGCCCCATCGCGCCGCTATGGGGAACGAGCAACAAGCGAATCTGCTGATATGTGCCGGCAGGCAGAGCTGTATTTCCCAGCGTTGCCAGCAGGCAAGCACTTGACGCCAGCGAGAAAAGATCGAACTGCTTGGGCCTGGAATGGAGTTGCGGCGTGAGTTCCTGCCAGCCCGGAGAATTATCGGAGGCGCTGGCGCTCAGATTCGCTTGCACCGAACGAATGGTCACGTAGACGTGATCGAAACTACCGTTGGGAAACGCGCAGCTCGGCGGGTCGCTGCCCTCGATGGCAACGTGTCCGCCGCAACTCACAAGCGATACGGAAAGCGCCACAAAAGACAGCCAAGCCGGCCAGCCAATAAAGAGAAGTGCGAGAGTTTCGATGCGGGCGCCCGAGATATCCCATGATCAGCCCCCAACGCGCATGATGAACCGGAGGAACGAAGCGCCGGGCGGGACAAGGCGTAGATCGACCATATCTCCGATGCCCCCGCCCAGCGCCCCGCCCGTGAGCGCGTCCTATGTCTTGACCATTCCCGGCTGCTCGCCCTGCGATGCGGGCACGGAGGCCAATTCTGTTTCGCTCGCTTCCGGTGTTACAACGTTAATGCGCTTATTCGGAATTCCCAGTGCTCCGAGTGCAACACCGTGCTCCGCATCCGCTCGCGATTTGGATAGCCCGAAAACTGCCAGCATGAGCTCCCCTTTCCGGCCTTGCCCTGCTGCGAAGCTTCTTACGGGGTCCCCGGCATGTGCCGCTTTTGCGCATGCCGGGGTAACTTGGCGGGCCCAGCGCGCCCATCTAGCAGATGGCCACGGCAGGCAAACCGTACACGCTGTGAGCGCCGGACGAATCGAGTACCGTTTTCTCGGCAGGAAATTAGCGGCTAAGGCAACGAGGTGTTAATTTCCACGGGCGCTGCCGCCGGTGCATTGGATGACGGGGATGGCGGCGCCAAGCGAATCTCTGCGAGTTCACTGATGAGATTAGCAGCCCAGCGAAAGATATTGTGCTCCCGCACGGTACGGCGCAAAGACTGCATACGCCTTTCGATCTCCGCCGCCGGCATTTCCAGCGCGCCGTGAATGGCGTCAGCAATCAGCTCCGTATCGTAGGGATTCACGATGAGCGCATCGTGCAGCTCGCGGCTGGCGCCCGTAAAACGGCTCAGGATGAGCACGCCGCGCTCATCATCACGGGCCGCGACATATTCTTTGGCCACGAGATTCATGCCGTCATGCAGTGACGTGACCAAGCACAAATCCGAAGCGCGATAAAATCGCTCGATCTCCTGATGCGTGTGGTGGCGCTTCAGCAGCACGATCGGCTTCCACTGATTGGTCATGAAGAGCCGGCAGATGCGATCGGCTTCCGCTTCTATATCGGCGTAGAGCTCCAGATAGCGCTTGATCTGCATGCGGCTGGGAGCACCTATCTGCACGAACGTGAATTTCCCCTGATAATAGGGGTACTTCTCGAGAAAGCGTTCGATTCCGCGGAAGCGTTCGAGAATTCCTTTGGTGTAATCCACGCGGTCCACGCCCACACCCATGAACTTCGCCTGTACGCCGACCCCGGACAGCAGCGCGGCGCGATCGACGTAGGGCGATTCGCGGGCCGGCGTATCGCTTCCGTCGGTGAAGTCGATGCTGATCGGAAACGGCCGCACTCGCGTGAGGTGGCCGCCGCGATTTACAGTGAAGCCCTCCCACTCGATGCGGCACTCCACAGCGTGATCCACCGTTTCAAGGAAATTGTTGCAATGATTCTGAATGTGAAAACTCACCAGGTCTGCGCCGAGCAATCCATCCACGAGTTCGCGCTCCCACGGACAGATTCCGAAAGCCTCTGCGTTCGGCCAGGGGATGTGCCAAAAGATGGCCACGCGCGCGTCGGGCCGTTCTCTTTTGATCATGCGCGGCAGCAGGGCGAAGTGATAGTCCTGCGCGAGGATGAATGGCTTCTCCGTATCCGCGATCTCCTCGAGCACCGCATCCGCGAATTTGCGATTGACCTGCTGGTAATGTTCCCAATTCTCCGAGCGAAAGATCGGCCGCGTGTGCGCGATATGGCAAAGGGGCCAGAGTCCCTCGTTCGCAAAGCCGAAGTAATAGCCGCTTTCCTCTTCGCGGCTGAGCCATACGCGCCGAAGCGTATATTGCGGCTCGGCCGGCGGCACGCGCAGACGGTCGTGTTCGTCCACCGGTTCGCGATCGGCATCGCCGCTGGCTTCGGCGATCCAGATACCGTCGCAGGAGCGCAGAATTGGCTCGAGCGCAGTCACCAGGCCACTGGCGGGAATCACGATTTCCAGATTGCCGTTCTGCCGCGTGTGAATATAAGGCTCGCGATTCGAGACCACCACGAGGCGCCTCTGCACCAGCCGCTTGCGCACATGCACGGAAAGACGATCGGACGTCCACAACGACTCGCCTGTCTCCCGCAAATGCGCTTCGCGTTCCGCCGCGGCCCGTGCCTCCTGCAAGGACTTCACCACGCCTTCCATCTCTTTTGCCAAAGGCCCCAGTAGTTCGCTTCGCGGCGCGGCCACCTCTCCGGGTTTCCCGCTGCGAGAAGCCTTCAGCCACTGGGCGGCCTTGCTGATCGGACTCATCAAGCTCCAGCGGATGATCAAAAACGTTATCAGGACGATCAGTAGAACTTCCAGCGAAACGTGGATCAGCGTCTGTTGCCAGATCACCGAGCTTTGGTCGCGGATAAAACCGGCATCATGAAAAACGGCCAGTCCCATCGCTTTGCCGTCCGGGCGGTGCAGGGATAACATCTGGGCGTGGTAATACCTGGTCCCGAGCGTCAGGAAGATCCCGCTCCCGTCCGGATTTTCGGGATCAATCTTTGGTATCAACGCCGGAAAAGTTTTCTCCAAAACGGCGGGCATGCGCTCGGTAACCGCGAGGCTCTTGCCGGAGTCCTCAAAGATTGCCGCGCCCACGATGCGTTCGCGCGCGCCGAACCGGTTCAGCGCCCGGCGCAGCTCCGTTGCGGAGGCATTCCGGTCGAGCAGTGGCTGCAGCGCATCGGCCAGGCTCTGCGCCGCAAGACTGGCGCGCTGATCCAGCTCCTTATGCAGCGCTTGCTCCTGGTCCTGTTCCTGATAATACGCAAACAGTCCCGAGACCAGCGCTATGCACGCGATCACTGGAAGCATCAGCCGCAGACTAAATCTCATACGATTTTCTCGCCGCATGCTGGTTGGGAAAACGTCTCTCTCGCACGTGGGCCTCGTCGTGTTGCCTTCGATCGCTCCAAAATCATGCGTTTGCGCCGCAATTCGGGTTGCTTCTGAATTTGATTTGCCGGCTTACTCAGGAGTTCTGGCTGGGGATCGCAAGTGGGAGCTGCTGCCACACTGGTAAGCAATCAGCTAACGCGTCGTGTCTTTTGACTCAGTTGACATCTTCCTCGATCTGAGTCTCGAAGGGAACTCGTTTCAACGCTGCGTTCTAGTTTCGCGTCCGACGGGCGCAACACGCAATCGCCGATCTCACGTAACAGTTCACGCGAGCGAGATGCCCTGCTAGGGTATCCCCTTTAAATACCGCAGCCATTCCTGCGAAGACCATACCTGGAACAATGTAAGAAACAAATTGCCATGGTGAATCCTTAGACAAAAGCGCAGCCGTTCATCCGTCGCAATTCGTTCTCCAGGGACATTTCTCCAGAGCGTCCGGACAGGGCCTTGTTGCCCACACGGACAGGTAGGAAAAGCTGTCCGCGCGACCAGTAGAGGGTATTTGCCGGCCTACATTATTCTGAGATGCTCGCGTCTTCCGCCAGGAGTGTAATTTCATGGGCTCGGCCGCTGCTACCATCGACGACGACCTGTTCTGCGAACGTTGCGGCGAGGCCTATGCCCCCAAGAAGCCCGTCTGCGTCGGCTGCGGCTCGGCGCCGGCGCGGCATTGGCTTCAACTCACAAGTCTTGTGACGCTCGGACTCGCCACGTTCTGCAATTCGCTGGTGTGTTGGTTCTTGCTGCCTCGCCTGGTGGGCCGCCATGACGCAGGGATCTTTCGAGGCTGGCTCTGGTTAGACGAGAAGGCCTCCCTCTACGGCTGGGCGCCTATCATCCTGGGTATCTTGGCCTGGGACTATTTTGTCTGGCGCAATTCGCGCCGGGCGCGTCAGACCGAGCACAAGATCAAAAGCTGGATTACGCGCAAGCTCCTTACCTTCGTCCTGGTTACGTCTGTGGCCCCTATTCTGCCCTGGTGGATCCCTGCCGGGCAGCCGCCTGACAGCTTTCTTGCTCGCATCTCGCGCTACCCTGGATTGCCTTCGAGTCTCGCCTGGCTCACGGTTACGCTGGTGCTCATTCTTCTCTGCTGGAATCCCTCGACCCGCGACTCCCTGCTCGGCCATGGCAGGGTTCTGAGCGTCATCAGCATCGCCACACTCTTGGTCCTCCTGGCGATGACCTTCCTCGGCTGGTCGCTGACCTAAGTAGGGCTTCTACCAGTGTCATTTTGAGTGCCGTCTTGCGGAACGATGAATCTCTGTGTATCTCCAGAGTGCAAGATCGCATTTACTTCGCCCTGTTCTCCCACGCACCTCCGGGTTAACATCTCGCCGCCCGATTCATCGCGATCATGCCTGGCGCCGGCGCACTATTTAAAAGAGCCCTGATCTTCGTCCATCGCTGGATGGGCGTGTTTTTTTGCCTGCTTTTCCTGACCTGGTTCGCCTCGGGAATTGTCATGATGTATTGGCAATACCCACAGGTCACGGCGGAGGATCGTTTAAGCCGGGCGCCTGCGCTCGATGCTTCGCGAATTCGTGTCTCTCCTCAGCAGGCTTACGCCCGGGATGAACTCGATAGCCCGCCAGCCGAGGCCCAGCTGGTCACTTTCGACGGACGGCCCGCCTATCGCTTTCGCTTCGGTCTCGGCGATGCCTCAATAGTCTATGCTGACGACGGCCAGATCCAGCAGGATTTTCCGCCCGACCTGACGCTGCGCATCGCTTCGGCTTGGACCGGCCAGCCTCCCGGCGCCGCAAAGGAAGAAGACAACACGGAGGAAGATCAGTGGACCGTCTCCGAAGAGTTCGCGGAACTTCGGCCCCTGCGCAAATATAGCTGGACCGATGGCCAGCAGGTCTACGTCTCCGCGGTGACCGGTGAGGTCGTGCAATACACCACGCGCGGCTCACGCCTCGCGGCTTGGTTCGGCGCAATTCCGCATTGGCTCTATTTCACTCCGCTGCGAAAGCACGGCCAGCAATGGAGCCGGGTGGTCATCGGGGCGTCTGGATTTGGAACCGCGGTGGCAATTCTGGGGATCACAATTGGGCTTTGGATGTACTCGCCGTCCAAGTCCTACCGTTACGCGGGCGCTCCCGCCAGCTTTCCTTATCGGGGATCGAAGCGCTGGCACGCAATTCTCGGCCTCTTCTTCGGACTCTTCGCTTGCACCTGGGCTTTTAGCGGCATGCTATCGATGGATCCCTTCCCGAAATTGCAGGAAGGCGCGACGGATGATCTAAGTGCCCGACTCGCCGCGGCGCTTCGTGAAATGCCGCCCCTGGAAATCTTTGCTGCCAAGCCTCCGCAAAAGGCATTGACGGAGGCAGAGGCCAGTTCGGGGTCACCGGTGAAAGAACTGGAGCTGACTTCCGGCGCGGGCGAGCCGGCCTACTTGGCGGTGATGGGGCCGAACCAGACGCGCGTAATTCCCGTGCTCGGCCGACCAGAATACGGATTCGATCGCGATCGGATCATCGCCGCTTTAGGAAAAGCGGCGCGGCCGCTTGCCCTCACCGAAGTGCGCCTGGTGACCCAGTACGAAGCCTACTATCTCGACCGCAACAATCGGTTGCCGCTGCCCGTAATTTTTGGACAATGGAACGACCAGGCCCGTTCGATGTACTACATCGACCCCAAGACCGCCCGCATCGTGCAAAGCTACAATTCCAATTCGCGCTGGAATCGCTGGTTCTATCACGGCCTGCATTCGCTTAATCTGCCCTGGCTCTACAAGTACCGCCCCGCGTGGGATATCGCCGTAATTTTGCTTCTCCTCGGAGGCGCTTCGCTCTCCGTCACCGCGGTGATTCTGGCGTGGAACGTTCTATGGCGCAAGCTGGCGCCCTGGGCAGCGGCTCAGGGCCCAGGTGTCGGCTCGAGTTAGGCATCTCCTCGGTTTCGAGCCTCCGGAGGCAAGCCCGGTGGCTCGATAACTCGGCTGGCTCTCTAGGAGCTAGAGTTCCCCGAACACCAGCGCCTGCTTCCGACCGCTAAATCTCAATTCCTTAAGTGTGTGCGACCCATCTGCATTATTGCTATAAACTACCGAATCGGCTGGGGACTTGGTATCCCGATCGACCCATTTTCCGGCGGCCGTGGCCACCACCTGGCCATTCCTCCTGAAAGTCACCGTGGCCTGCGGACTATGCGAGACCCACTCGACGACATAAAATCCAGGCTTCATCTCCGCCCCATTCAACGTGAGGACGGTCCGGAACGACAGCGTGCGTGAATTCGCTGCCGCTGCCCAAAGGCTCGCCGTCATTAAGATCGTTAGCGCTACCCAGATCTTACCGCGATATCCCTTTTTGCTCATCTTCTCCTCCTTGAAACTCTGCATTGATTTCGGGTTAGATGGGTGCAAGAACCACTCCCCTCCTCGCCCGTTCCGACCCTCAGCCGGCGCACCAAAAATGCATTTGCGCTCCGGGTATCTCAATGCACCGAAGATAAAATGTTGGTAACGCGCTAAGTCCCGCTACTCCAGCAGCGTAGGCGACAAGGTAACGCCACAATCTTGAGGGTTGTCTTGACGGAAAGTGCTAGAATCGAGAGATCCCAGAAAGTTTTGAGATGCAGTCCACATCGACGCAAACTTCCAACCCGCCGCCGCGCCTCATTCGCTTCGGGATCTTCGAAGTGGACCTGAGCGCCGGAGAATTACGCAGAGCCGGCTCGAGGATTCGCCTGCAGGAGCAGCCCTTTCAGATTCTGGCCATGTTGTTGGAACGGCCGGGTCAGATCATCACGCGCGACGAGTTGCGCAGCAAACTTTGGCCGGGCGACACCTTCGTCGACTTCGAACACGGAGTGAACTCGGGCGTAGCGCGACTTCGCGAGGCCTTGGGCGACTCGGCAGATAACCCACGTTACATCGAGACGCTGCCGCGGCGCGGCTATCGCCTGATCGTCTCGGTGGAGGGCTCCGTCCAACCGGCTCCCGCAACCGCCTCGGTCAACGCTGACAACGGCGGTAGCTCGGTAGCGAATACGCAACCGGCTCCGCAAGCCCATGCGGCAAATGATGCGCCGCATGCCCGCTCCGTGGTCGCTGCCGCCGCATTCACCTGGCGCCGTTCGCTGGTTTTGGCCGCCCTGGCTGCGGTCCTCTTGAGCGTTGGCAGCTATTTCTATCTGCGCCCGGCACACGCACTCACGGAAACCGACTCCATTGTCCTGGCCGACTTCACCAATTCGACTTCCGATCCGATTTTCGACAATACACTGCGGCAAGCACTCGCAGTCAAGCTCATCGATTCCCCCTTCCTCAATATCGTTCCCGACGAACGCATGCGCGATACACTGCGATTCATGGGCCGTTCTCCTGATGAGCGATTGACTACCGCGGCAGCGCAAGAAGTCTGCCAGCGGCTGTCCGGCAAGGCCATGCTCGCCGGCTCAATCACGCAATTGGACGATCATTATTCGCTGTTGTTGGAAGCTACCAACTGCGCCACTGGCGATTTACTGGCCCGCGCCGGAGCCGAAGCCGTCGGCAAGGGCGGCGTGCTTAAGGCTCTGGACGCCAGCGCTGCGGAGATCCGGCGCAAACTCGGCGAGTCACTCAGCTCCATTCAGAAAAACAATGTACCCATCGAGCAGGCCACCACCACGTCGCTGGAGGGTCTGAAGGCGTTTTCCCTCGGTCAGGCCGCGCGCAACCGCGGTATGGAGCCGCAGTCGATTCCCTATTTCCAAAATGCCATCGAGCTCGATCCCAATTTCGCCATGGCCTACGCCGTCTTGGGCCAAGTGTATGCGAATATGGGGGAAAACGCACTTTCCGTCGATTACACGCAAAAGGCTTTCGATCGCCGCGAACGGGCCAGCGAGCGCGAAAACCTCTACATCTCCTCCCACTACTACGAAATTGTCACCCGCGACTTGGACCGCACCGCCCAGATCTATGAACTCTGGAGAAGCTCCTACCCACGAGATGTCGTGCCAGCCATTAATCTCGGCTCGCTGTACAACTCACTCGGCCAGCCAGACAAAGCCGTCCCCAAATTGACCGACGCTCGGCGCCTCGATCCGGACAATGCTTTCGTTTACGGCAATCTCGTTCTGGCTTATCTCGATTTGAATCGCCTGGACGAGGCCAAATCCACTTTGGATGAGGCCCGTGCTCGCGGACTTGACGGCGATGACTTTCACCTCGTTCGTTATCTCATCGCCTTCATCGAAAGCGACTCAGCGACGATGAAGCGGCAGATGGCCTGGGCCGCCGAAAAGCCCTTCGCTCATGATCTCCTCGCGCTCGATGCAGCCACCGCGGCTTACTCCGGCCGCCTGCGCGCTGCTGAAGAACTGTTCCGGCAGGCCGAAGATTCTGCGCGACGTTATGGCCGCCAGGAATCCGCCGCCGAAGAGCAGGCCGCTGCCGCTCTCGTAGAAGCCGAATTCGGCCGCCCCGTTGAGGCTCGGCAATTGGCCAAAGCATCATTGAATGCTGTCAAAGGCACCAGAGCCCAGACCACCGCGGCATTGGCCCTCGCCCGCTCCGGAGACGCCTCAGCGGCAGAGGCAATCGCCAACGATTTGGCCCAGCGCTTTCCCTCCGATACGCTGCTGAATGGCGTGTACCTGCCTAGCATTCGCGCAGCCGCCGAATTGGCCCGCGGGAATGCAAAAGCTGCCATCCACCTTCTGCAAGCCGCTCTGCCCTACGACCTATGTAAGGACGAGCATGCGACCCCTGCTTATGCCCCCTATCTGCGCGG
Source organism: Acidobacteriota bacterium (assembly GCA_003223325.1). Lineage (GTDB taxonomy): Bacteria > Acidobacteriota > Terriglobia > Acidiferrales > UBA7541 > Palsa-189. The sequence continues at coordinate 41,126 of QHYS01000042.1, read as the reverse complement.
GCAGGCCTGGTTGCGCGCTGGCGATGGCAAAGCGGCCGAAGGCGAGTTCCAGAAGCTCATTGATCACCGTGGAGCCCTGGCCAACCGCCCGCAACGCGCTTTGGCGTTACTCGGTGAGGCACGCGCACACGCCCTTACCGGGAATCTCTCAGCAGGCCGTCTGGCTTATCAGGATTTTTTGGCGTTATGGAAGGACGCCGATCCGGGTCTTCCTGTCTTGCAGCAGGCACGCGCCGAATACGCCCGCCTAAAATAGCTCTTTGAGGTTTGATGCATCGTACCGTTTAGCGATTCGCGCCGCACTGTGCGCTAACCTCGGCAGCCAGCGCCTCGTCCAGTTGCGCCTGCCGCGCATTCGCCGCGGGGCAGAGTTGCCCTGCGACCAGCCCCACGACGCCGCGCAGGTCGGCTTTCTGCAGGTTGGCACCGCTCAAATCAGCGCCGCTCAGTACCGCCGCTTGAAAATTGCTGTTGCTCAAATCGGCGTGCCGCAGGTCCGCGCCCATCAGAATGGCGCTGCCCAACTGACTACCTTCGAGCCGCGCGCCAGCCATTTTGGCGGTCGATAGATAGGCTCCCCGCAAATCACTCATTTTAAGATTGGCGCCTTCGAGAATAGCTTGGCGCAAATCGGCCTGTTCCAGGCTGGCCCTCTCGAGCCAGGCATTGCGCAGGTCGGCGCCATAGAGCACGGCATTATCGAGCTTAGCATCTAGCAGAAGCGCCCCAGCCAGCGAGGCGAAAGAAAGATCGGCTTTCTCCAGTTCCGCGCGAATCATGTTCGCTTTTTCGAGATCGGAGGATTGCAGCATCGCACCATTCAGCTTGGCTTGGTCGAGTGCCGCTGATCGCAGGCTGGCTTGACGCAAATTCGCCTGGCGCAAATCGGCTTCAGAAAGGTAGGCGTAACTCAGGTCCGCCTTCCGCAAACGCGCCTTCACCAGAAATGCGCCGTAGGCCTGGAGATATCGCAGCCGGAATCCATTCAGACTGGCGCCCTGTACTCTGCTGATCTCGCCTTCGCTTCCCGACCAGCCTGCAGGCTTTCTAGAAATTTCCGCTTCGGTCACTTGCGCATAAGGATCGTAGCCAAACACCCAAAGCGCATTGGCAGCCCATGTCCACGGGCTTCCCGAGTCGATTCCTCGTCCCGGATTTCCGCTATGCGGCACGCCGCCGATGGTGCCGATAGAAAGCAGGCACAGAAGCAAGCCGAATCCCGCGCCGATGGGTATTCGCAACGGTATGGTCTCCTTGTCCGGAGCGCGGTGCGGCTGCGCGCCTGCACCTATGGCCGGAGTCGTCAAGAGTCCCGGCAGTTCCGTTAACTCCTCGCCGGCCGAAGCCGCCGCTGGCTGCTGTAATTCGGCCCGCGGTTCTGAAAATAGTCCGGAGTCGTCACTTCGGAAGGCGCGCGCCGCCGAATGCGGAAAATGGATCGCTGCAGTCGTCGCTGCCGCGATCAGGACTGCGTGCAGGATCGTGCCTCGCACATCCTGCAGTGTCAGGTACCGGCCCCAGAAGACTGTCATCGTCGCCGGCGCAACCCAATACAGCAAAATAATACAAATTGCTTTCTCCACTCCCGCCAGCGCCGAGCGCCGCTCTCGCAGCCATTTGAAATAGTTGCGCGCGGGCCAGCTCACAATCCAAGGCAGGCTCTCGTCCAGGCGCCGTCCATTCTCGAAAATTGCCGGCAGGGCGGCCGTCGCTTCCCAGAGTCGCTGCAAGTACACGCCCAGCCACAAATAGAGCGCGCCAATCACTACGGGGCACAAAAGAAAGAATTGCGCGAGCGGCACGGCGTTCCGGAGCACCGGGAACGGAAGCAAGGCGGCATTTCTCAGGATCTGCGCGTCGGAAACGGTAACGACTCTCCAGCACGCCAGCGCATTGAGCAACAGCAATGCGCCGACCAGCCAGTTCGCGTGTCTACCCCGGCGAGATATAGACTTCAAATCATCCCTCGTCGCTACTTCGGCGGGCAATTTGGCGAACGTAAGATTGCTCCCCGCCAGCTCTGCCGCCATTAGTCCCGTGGCCCCCTCCAGAACCGCGCCTTGCAGATTTGCCTCGCGGAGTCGCGCTCCCAATAGGTTCGTGCCTTCAAGATTTGCCTGCAGCAGACTGGCGCCCTGAAGATCAGTCAGGAGCAGATCGGCGCCTTTCAAGACTGTCTCATTCAGTAGAGCGTTCCGCAGGTTCGTGTCGGTCAGATCAGCACCCTCCAGGTTGAGGCGAGAGAGGTCCGCCTGGCGGCCTGTATCACCGCTCGATTTGACCCACTCGCGGTGCTGCTCGAGGATGATTTCGAGGTCAACTTTGGCTGAACGTGGCGCCGTGCGCCGTGCCGCTGTCTTATCCGCTTTTATGATCTCCAGATCCATAAGCGCAACCTTTCGGTGCAGACGACGCCTAATCTATCAACTTTTGGGTTGAACTTTGGTCGATGAGCACGGAAGCGCTGGGCTGCCCCAGAATGCCCGTCAACGCCTGGGGACCACTCTAGCTTTCAGAGAGGAGGGAAACAATCTCCCTGTGTGGCAGGTTTCCGCGCCGGAAACTGACCCTTCGGCCAGCATTGCGCCCTGGTGCAGAGCTCTTGCCGGCCGAACGCTCACTTATTGAACCACGGGTGCTGCGGTGCCTCGAGCCGATCCAGTTCGCGAAGGTCGGCCATCCACAGGCCGCCTTGTTTGGTCACTGCCAAGTTTTGGGGATCCGAGCGAAATCCTGGGCGATTCCGCACGCAAGACCCGTTGGTTCGAGACAAGTTCAAGGGCCGGTGCTATCTTGTACTCTCTCACGATATCCACCCTGTTCTTTGCGCCACATTTCCTGAGAATTGCGCGGACGTGGAACTTGGCGGTGCTTTCGCTAATCCTGAGCTGCGCGCCAATCTCCTTATTGGTAAGTCCCTGTAGAATCAACGTGAAAACTTCGCGCTCCCGGTGCGACAATTGCAGGGCCGCATCCATATGTATGTTATGTTCCGCTAGACGTCTCGCGATGTATTGATTTACGTGCTCGTCCAGGCTTTGCATGATACGGGCCACCGCCTCCAGGAATGACTGGTCAAGCCCCGGCTGTTCTCGTCTCGACATTGCGCTGTGTCCTCTCCTAACAGATGTGTTTTTAGCTGCGGCAAACGTCACTGCGAACCTAAGAGTTACCCATTGTTCGGAACAAATACACCGGCCTGGGACTAGCCTTTCAAAAAAGCGCCGGTGCGCCCATCATCCATCGCACGCAACGGGCCAGCCTTAAGTTTTGTCTTTACAAGAGGAGCGGTGGGCAAATACAGGTCTTTATTTAGAAAGTCTGCAACACTAAAGTGTAAGACTTACAGTATCCAAGCGGAAGTCGTCGCCTTTCTCATCCTCAAATTCTGTGACGCTACATCGTTAGGTCGAGCTAAAGTGTTAAGTGGAGCTTAAGTCGAGCGATACTCGGCGACACCAAGAGATTTCAGCCGCACTTCGCTCCGATTTTGCATCCACCAGCCGCGCAGAACAGAAATCGGCCAAATCGATCGCCAGGCTCCCAAAATTGCGCCCTTCCACGTCAGGCGGAAATTCTGCCCATCGGCTTCGAGGTACATGTATCCGCGCTCCTGCTGGCGCGGTCCATAGCGCTCCAGACGCCGCTTCAGCTCGCTCAATTCTTGGCCGGGTGGCGGCAATTCCGGGCGCGACCCGCCGATCTTTTCCTGTACCAGCATGCGGTGGGCGCGATAGAGCGTGAAGACATCCTTGATCTGCGGAAAGCGAAACAAATGGTAGGAGGGCGAAGGAAACAGCACCGGCGCCGTAGCGTTGGTATTCGTGTCAACCTGAGAGTCGTCCGAACAACGCGTGATAAATTCGATGTAGCCACGCATTTTCGTGGGGGACTTCACCGCGCTCACATCGGCCCACTCGAGCGTGCGGGAATTGCTTAGAAGGGCCATGTACGCTTGCGTATTCGGCGCCATGCTTCCAAAGCTCACATAACCGAGAGGCTGAAAACCCAAAGCGGTGATGCCCGGCAAGCGCGTGGTCATAAATTTCCGCACGTCTTCGGGCAGCGCCTCCTGAGGAACCTGTTGCGGATTCACGTTGGCTTTGTAGCGAAAGGTGCCGCGCAACACCATCGGACCAAGCACAAACAGCACACCATACACTTTCAGCAGTAGTCCGATAATTCCATGGTCCAGTAGTCCGGTCATCGCGATGCTTCTCTCTTAAGGGCGCTCACTGACTGCCGAAATACGTACCTTGGCCATCCCTTGAGCGATTGTATGGCGCTTGCAAGATGATCCGTCCGCCCGGACATAGGAAATGGCTAAAGGAATAGCTGTCCTTTAGTACAGGCGCAACGGTGGACTCGGATCGGGAATTACGGCTAAGCCCCGATGGGCCTTTGACGCAGGTGGGACTCGCTAACGGACGTAAGCTCTGCAATCCCTCAACCAACCCACGGAAAGGCAGAGGCAGGCTAGGCGAGCGAAGTTGGCATCGGCCAAATGCGCTCGCCCTCTTTGCTAGCGCCTGCCGCGATAGCTTTGAGCGGCAGACCTATGCGCGAGCCGCTTTCGCTCTGTAGGCTGGCACAAAGACTTCACCCACGAATGTCTCGATCGTTGTCGCCGTCGTATTCTGCTGTGAGCGTGGTTCAAGTGCCCGCATATGGCCCGAATTCAGCGCGTCGCTCATCTCGAGCAGGAGGTCGGCCATATTCGGAGACATTCCCATTTGCGTCAGTGCGGGCTTCAGCTGCGCCGCGGGAACTTGCCGATAGCTCAGATCCGGCTTTTCAATCGCCGCACCAACGACCTTGGCCACCTGCGCATAGGTGACGTCGCGCGCCCCCAGCAATTCGCGGCGCTGCTTACCCTGAAAGTCGCGCCGCGACAGGGCTTCCGCCGCAAACACGCCAATGTCCCGCGTGGCAATCATGGGCAGCCCCAAATCCGACCGTATCGGTCCAGCCATGTGTCCGAGCGATTGAATTACGCTGACCTGCGGCAGTATGTTCTCCATGAAATAACCGGCACGCAGAAAAAGCACATTCAGTCCGGCGATGGCCTCCAGCAGCTGTTCCAGAGTGTGCAGACCCAGGACCGGGCCGGTCCTATCGGGCTTGTCCGCCCCGACGCTGCTGAGCACCACGGCATGTCGTACTCCATTGTTCTGCAGAGCTCTGGCCAGCACGTCGTTCACGTGCTCCTGGTAAGAGCGCACGTTCGGTGAAGATATGTTCGGGGGAACCATCACGTAGGCTGCTTCCGCACCCGAAAATGCCCTCGCCATGGCGCTCCCATCCGTCACGTCCGCGACGAAAGCTTCCGCGCCTTTCTGCTTGAGTCCCTCGAGCCTCCTCGCATCACGCCCGACTACGCGAACTTTCTCTCCTTTCGCCAACAGCTTCTCAGCAACGACACTGCCTGTGTGTCCTGTGGCGCCAATTACAACGTACATGCGATGCCTCCCGGCGGATTGTGTCCGCATATTTGCTTCTTCTAAACATAGATTCGGCGGCGGCCGAGGTGCCAGTACCCCCCTGTGGAAAACGGCATCTGACCAGGATGCTCGTCCCGAACGACGAACCGGAGTGAGGGGCTTCTCCTGAGCTTTCGCGGGTTCAAAGAGTCCAGCGTGACCGAGGGAATCTCTCAGCGTTAGGCGCCGCGCTCCAGCGCCTTGCGATCCCACTGTGCCAGCTTCGCACCGGCTTCGTATGTGCTCTCGCAGAAATCGAGTATCGCCTGCTCCGGAGAAGCCGCGGCGCGTACATCATCATACTTGAGAAAAAATTCACCCATCTGTGTATCCCAATACGCCGTGCAGGGGCGAACCTTCTCATTCTCGAGTCCGGCAGGAGCCGGCATGGTATACGCGTAAAAAGCCGCTTGTTTGTACCGCCGGTCTCCGGCCCAGAATCCGCAGCTAATCACCTCGTGCGAGTAACCCTCGCGCGTCATGGCATCCGCGCCTTTCGGCGGAGCAACACGCTTGCCCGAAAAGCGCGTTACCGCAAGATCCATAGAGCCCCAGAAAAAATGTACCGGGCTGCATTTGCCCAAGAAGGGCGACCGGAATTGCTTGAAGACGCGGTCCGCGTTCAGTAGGACGCGCCAAAAATTCTCGACGTGCTTCCTGTCGTAGGATGCGTGCTTGTTGTCCTGTTCAAAGGGCGTCCTGTCGTCGAATTCGTCGGGTGTGGTATGAATCTTCACTTCGATCCCCAACGATCGCAGGCCGGCCATGTACTCGGCGTAGAAATCGGCCACCGAACGAGGGCGCAGCTCGATGCTGCGCTCTTCGCCCTTGCTGGTCGAGATGAGCAGCCGATGGCGGATGAAATCGAACTGTGCGTCGAAGGCTTCGTGCCCGAACGGAATCGCGGAAGTGGTGAGGCCGCGCGGCGTCACGTAGAGCGTCACATTCCACCAGTGGTTCACGAGCGGTGTAAGCGTTTTGCGCGTCTTGCCCACGATCTGCGTCCACATGTGCAGGGTGTCGCGGGTGCTTTCCCACTCCGAGTACGGCAGCGGCGGCCAGTCAGGCGAGGTCAAGTTCCACCTCATCGACGTAGCACCAGCCCCAATCCTCGCCTGGCTCGAACGACTTGATGATCGGGTGCTTGGAGGAATGAAAATGCTTGGTGGCGTGTTTGTTTTTCGATGAATCGCAGCAGCCCACGTGGCCGCAGGTCAGGCACAAGCGCAGGTGCACCCAGGTGTCGCCCATTTTTAGACACTCCTCGCAGCCCCGCGTATGCGGCTGGACGTCGCGAATCTGATTTGTGTGTGTGCACCCTTTCATGGTTTACCTCCGCCGGACCATCTTCGCACCGTACACGATGAGGGAGATTTCTGCTACTAAGGAACGGTCCCGCGACCAATGAGGCACTGAGGTTTTGCCCCGGGCCCCACCTGTGCCTTTTAGGCATGGCGAGGTGCGCGCACCAAAAGAAGTCGCAATGGTGGGATTGGGCTGATTGCCTGGCGTCACATCGCGGCCCGGCGTCTCAGTACCACCTTGTCGTGGGTTTTACGAGATGAATCTGGATGGTTTGCTCGCTCTCGGAGACATCGTGATACTCTCCGTAGGTCTTCCAGCCCGGCGCCACAATCTGAATCAAAACTTTGCCCTGAGCTATCTCCGGCGAACGCGCCACGCCCTCTTGATTCGTTTTCAGGTCGAGCTCAACTTTCCTTTCCTTTGGGAATCGGAGATAGACGCTAGCCTCGGCCACAGGCTTATTCGCATCGCCTCCGGTCACTTCGATTCGCAGGTGGCTCGTGCCATTGCGTTTTTCGGGAGCGGCGGGCTTATCCGACTGCCCGCCAAGAGCGGGCGCATAGGCCAGCACACACAACCCGGCGAGCAGAAGAGCGAGCGAGACGCGAAACTGAACTCTCCTTAGCATGGCCTTCTCTCCTGCACACTCGTCCAAATTGGCGCGCGTGAGGCTCGTCTGGTAATTGACGGCCTCCTATCCGTAAGCTAAGTTGACGCGCGAGACGTCGTCCCGGCGCGTGGCGTGCCACGCGCCGGTCAGCCGCGGCGAAGGCTCTTCACTCTTTACTCCAGCGGCGCGAATTTCGCAAGCGATCATCCCATCAGGATGATCGGCCCGAGAGACGATCCGGAGCGAGGCGCGGTCCTCGGTACACGCCGCATTTGCGTGCACTGGGGTGGGAAGCGAGCCGGGGTCCCAGGCGCGGCGCCGGTTTTGGACGCGCTGGGGCGCAAGCGAGGGGCCTCCTCAACATCAGCGAGGCCCGCTCAGGCGTAAGGCATCCAAGGAGGACTTTCATGGGATTCGCCACCGATGCGATCCATATCGGCCAAGAGCCGGAACCTGCCACTGGCGCCATCGTCGCGCCGATTTTCCAGACTTCCACCTACGTGCAAGAGGCGCTGGGCAAGGATAAAGGCTTCGACTACGCGCGCACGGCCCACCCGAACCGGCGGGCGCTGGAGCGCTGCGTGGCGCGCCTGGAAGGTGGCCAGGCGGCGTACGTTTTCACTTCGGGAATGGCCGCGATCGACGCCTTGTTCCGGTTGCTACGTCCGGGCGACCATACGCTGGTTACCCAGGCCATTTACGGCGGCGTCTACCGGCTCACGACGCAGCTGCTTCGCCACTTCGGAATGGAATTCAGTTTCGTCGATACGTCCGATCTCGAGTGCGTGCGGAGATCGTTGCGCGCAAACACGAAAATGATTTATGTGGAAACGCCCACCAATCCCACCATGATCATCAGCGACATTGCGGGAATCGCTAGAATCGCCAACGAGCAAAACATCACCGTGACCGTGGACAACACTTTTCTCAGTCCCTATCTGCAGCGCCCGCTCGAACTCGGCGCGCACATCGTCGTGCATTCCATGACTAAATATCTGAATGGGCATAGCGACGCCACCGGAGGCGCGGTGATTCTGACGCGGCCCGAGGATGCCGAAAAAATCTATTTCTTGCAGCGCTCCACCGGCGCAGGGTTGGCGCCGATGGATTGTTTTCTCGTGTCGCGCGGAATCAAAACGCTGGCCGTGCGCATGGCCCAGCACGACGCCAACGGAATAGCCATCGCGCGCTATCTGGAGAATCATCCCAAGGTGAGGCGCGTGAACTACCCTGGCCTGCCTTCACATCCGCAGCACGACCTGGCGCGCAAACAGCAGCGCGGCTTCGGAGCCATGCTGTCATTCGACGTGGGCACGCTCGAATCGGCGCGGCGTCTGCTGAATCACGTAAAGCTGTGTTCGCTGGCGGAAAGCCTAGGAGGAGTGGAGACGCTGATCTCCCATCCCGCGATGATGACGCACGCTTCGATGCCGTCGGAGGTTCGGCAGCAGATCGGCATCACCGATGGCCTGGTAAGACTGTCAGTGGGGATCGAAGATGAGGAAGACTTAATCGCCGATCTCGATGCCGCCCTGGAGAAAGTCTAAACCCTTACACAGAGGTCAGAGAGGCACAGAGCGGGGCTCAGCCGCCAGATTAAGTTGCGAACCACCTTCGACGGCGTATTGCCTCCTACCCCGACCATAAATCCACCCGACAGCGCTACAAAAGTCAGCACAGCTGGCACGAGTAATCGTTCCCAAGGCTTAGATTCAGATCATTTATCATCGGACGCCACGCATTCCGCGAGCCAACGCAAATATGCCGGGGATCCGGCAACAATCGGCAAGGCGACGAACTCGGGCACATCGTAGCTGTGCAGGCGTTCAACCTCGGCCTGCAGAGCCGGCAGGTGCCGGGCGGCAGTTTTGATCAGTAGCAGGAACTCGCGGGCCCTCTCGACTTTGCCCTTCCACCGATAGAGAGACTGCACGGGAGTTTCGAGCAGATTGGCGCAGGCGGCAAGCCGCCGCGAAACGATCCTTCTAGCGATTCGCTCGGCCTCAACCCGCGAACGGCAAGTGACTAGCACGACTACGTACTTCCCTGTACTTTTTCTCGGCATCTGGGCGCTTTGGCTCCGCGCGCGCCTGTTAGACTTTTTGCTTCCGAGCGCGCCCTTGCTGGAGTACATCGCGGCGCCAAGATACAATACGGCGCGGCAGAAATAAAATGGCGGCCTGTCCGATAATATTTGGCACCTCCGGCTGGCGCGGGATCATCGCCGAAGATTTTACATTCGGCAACGTGCGCATCGCCGTCGCGGCCATCGCCGAACACGTCTTGACCCGCAATCCGCGCCCTACGCTGCTCGTGGCGCACGACACGCGTTTCTTTTCCGAGGAGTTCGCGCGCACCGCAGCGATCGAACTGGCCAAGCGCGGCGTGCGTCCCCTTTTGTGCACCGGCGCAGCGCCAACGCCCGCAGTGGCCTGCGAGATTCGCCGCCGCAAAATAGACGGCGCAGTCAATTTCACCGCCAGCCACAATCCCGCGGAATATCACGGATTGAAATTTTCGGCCGCCGACGGCGGCCCGGCGCTGCCCGAGGTTACGCGCGACATCGAGGCGCGCGCCGCAAAGCTCTACGCGCGGCCAGCGGAGAGAACGACCGCGTTTCCTTCGCCGCACCAGGTGCACGACTTCGAACAGGTGGATCTGGCTCCGCCGTACCTCGCACGTCTCGGCGAGCTGATTCGCTTCGCAGAACTAAAAAAGCAAGGCGCGCCGCGCATCGTTTACGACGCGCTGCACGGCTGCGGCGCCGGTTATCTCGATCGCGCGCTGAAGGAGCACGGCATAGCCGGACAAGAAACCATCCGCGGCGAGCGCGATGTTCTGTTCGAAGGCTCCGGGCCCGACGTGTCTGAGGAAAATCTCAAGCGCTTATCGGAAACCGTGGTGGCGCATAAAGCGCAGATCGGGCTCGCCACCGACGGGGACGCAGATCGCTTCGGCATCGTCGATGAGCAGGGGCGCTGGATCGCGCCGAACCAGATTCTCGGCCTGCTCTACGATTACCTGATCGAGAGCCGCGGCTGGAATCTGGATGCGGCGCGCAGCGTGGCCACTTCGCATTTGCTCGATGCCGTCGCCGCGAAACACGGGCGCAAAGTCCATCAGACTCCTGTCGGCTTCAAATATATTGGCCAATTAATCCTTCGAGATGCTATCGTGCTCGGAGGCGAAGAGAGCGCCGGGCTTTCCATTCGCGGGCATATTCCCGAAAAAGACGGGATCCTTGCATGTTTGCTGGTGGCGGAAATGATCGAGGCCAGGAAGGCACCGCTCGACGAGCAGTTACGCACCCTTTTCCGTCGCGTCGGCCGCGAGTATTGGCCTATGCGCACGAACCTGCACCTGCCTGAGGACATGAAAGCACATGCCGTGGAGCGGCTGAGGAGTAATTTCTCGGAATTTCTGGGAAAGCGCGTGGCGCAAACCGACCGCACCGATGGCTTGAAACTCCTCTTCGATGACGGTTCGTGGATCCTGCTGCGTCTGTCCGGGACCGAGCCCTTGATGCGCGTCTATACGGAAAGCGCGACGCCGGAAGAATCCGGGCGCCTTGCAGAAGCCGCGCGCGCGTGGGTTTTTGCCGCCACAGCGGGAGGTTAAAGAGTGGGAAAGGCGAAAGCGCAGCAGCCCGAATCCTTTTGGAGCCGCCATGCCCGTACCATTCTTGGCCTCGCGCTGCTGATTCTGGCCATCCACGACGTTTTCGGAAGCCACGGCTTGTTGGCCATGCGTCGCACGCAGTCGCAGATTCACGAACTGCGCGGCGAGATCGACCGGCTCAATCAGGAAAATGGCGATCTCAGCAAACAGGTCCAGGCGCTGCGCACCGACCCCAAGGCCGTTGAACGCATCGCGCGCGAGGAGATGGGGCTGGCTCGTCCCGGCGAAATGATTTTCAAGCTTCCCGAGCAGCCTCAGGAAACCCACGGCACTGCGAAGAAGCCCTAGCCTCCTCGCAGATGCCTTCCCGAATTCGGTCACCGCACGAGCCGGTCGGCGCCAAAAACCCAGCGTGTCTAGCCCGCCGCCTTTGGCCTGATTGCGAATGGCTGCGACCACGACCATGGCCGCGAAAATCACGAAAATCCCTACCGTCGCCGCGAGAATGCTTTGCGAACGCTTCGCCAGAATCGAAAAGCGGCCGTAAACGAACTCGATATGCACCCAGTAGACGAATAGCGAAGTGCGGCCAATCTCGATCACCGGAGCGAAGCCCTGGAGCGCCGCTCCCCAGCGGCACCACGCGTATGCCAGGAAGACGATTGAGAACAGAATCCCCGTTCGGATGAGGAAAAAATTCGGGCTGGTGTGCCAGAAATCAGAAACAGCGTACAACTGCCGCGGACTGGCATCAAGCCACCGGCCGATCACAGTGAAGAGAGCTCCGGCCAGCCCGGTCAACACAAATGCATGTGTTTCATGTGTGCGCGCCCACGGAGAAAATACCAAAAAACCAAACGCGAGCCCGGCAAACGCGAAGGCCCCCCACGGAAATGCAGGGAAAAGCCAGGGCTGCGGCACGCGCAGGTTGTGCACGCCGTTGATGTACGATTCCAGATACCAAGGTAGCCAGCGCGGCCGGTGCGTGGTCCAGATAGGCGGCGTGGAAAGCGCGATCAGCCCCGCTATAGCGATCGCCAAGATAACGTAACGCGAGCGTGGCACTGCGTCGCGCGCATCTGCGGCGCGCGCCAGTTCGCGCGGATCGCGAATGCGCGGCGCCCCAAGCCAGCACACCAACCCCATCAGAATAATTGCTACGCCGATGATGTTGAGAATGTCCACGCGCAGCAGGTCAGTCCAGGGGGCGTAGGGCTGGCCGAGCACGAACTCCTGCAGGCGAAAGAGCATCCCGAAGCCCAGGATCTCCGCCCCGCGTAGCACCGCTTTGCGCGATGCCTCACCCGGCGTAATTCCCTTCTGCAGCGCTCGCCCCATGACGAGGGCCAGAGAAATTCCCGAGGCAAAGAGGAAGAGCGGCGCCGGCAGCGTTCCGCCCAATTGCGACAGGCGATAGAGCGCGGTGTGACGCGCGCTCTCACTGAGCCAGGAATCGTAGCCGTGCGTCTGGAACATGAGGACGCAGGCGAAGCCGCGTATCCAATCGAGGAAGACAACGCGCGGTTTCGCCAGGTCGGCCACGGCACGCACCTTACCACAGGCCAAGCGCATCTTCCCCTGCGCCAACCGAATTTGCAGCGGCGGGATGTTCCAAGGCGGGTCCGCCTGGGGCGGACTTCAGCCCAGCATTCTCATCTGCATAAGGCGCTGCCTGTCATTCTGAGGTCACCGGGCTGCTTTTGCGCGTCGGCCGAAGAATCTGTGAGAGTTTTTGCGAGCTTATAGAAATGAGAACTCGATCGATGTGCTAGCGTCATCGTCGTAGCAAAGAACCTCTTTACAGGTTCCTCCAAATGGCACCCAGCCGAGCGTTGGGCGAGTGGCGTGTTTTGCGTTCCGAATTGCGGGTTTGGCGCCAGGGTACGTGGGAGGAATCCGGCTTGAGATCGGAGGCCGGGTCGCTTATATTCGGTTTAATGAGTCCCACAAAGGCCGTGGTCTGCTCCCAGTGCGACAAGCCCGAGCATCAGTGCCACTGCGACCGCTACTGTTGTATCTGCGCGGGAATCGAACGGGTGAAACTCGGCATGGACGGGCTGTACTATTGTCCCGACTGCATGCAAGCCTGTGACGTGAAATTGGCAAACCGCAGTGACGCGTGAACATTCGCGAACGATTCTGCATCTTTCCCGCGACGACCGCCTGATCGCTGCCGTGGGCGGTGCGGTGGCGCATTTTGCACAGCGCGTGGGCATCGAGAACGCCGCTTGCAACCTGCTAACCTCGGCGCTCGAGGAACTCTGCCGGCAGACCCTGCCTTTGCTCAATGGAGATGGGCTGGACGTGGCCATCGAGGATTTCGATGACCGCCTGCAAATCAGCGTGGAGCACCGAGGCGAGCCGCAACCTTCGGTTGGAGTAGAGTCTTTTATCGCGGAGTGCGCGCGTGAATCGAAGCAGCGCATTACCGGCGTGCACTTGATCCGAACAGTGGACCGCATCGAGTATGACGCCCGCAATGGGAACATCCGCATGACCCTCGTGAAGTATCTTCAAGCGGGACAGAACGGCCGCTAACGCCGGGTTAAAAAGGGCGTGTCTGTCACAAGAGATTCACGGGCCCTACCCCACTTCTTTATCCTCGCGGCATTTCAACTAGCCGCAACGGCCGACTGATAATGAGACGCGTTCCCAATCGAAACAAGGCTTGGCTGGCCTACGGCCTTTCCCGTATTGCACTGACTAACCGCCGCAAGGAGCATAGGATGCCCGCTGCGGAGGCCGCCGCTGCTCCGAGCTGGCAAGTTTGGGCCCCGGAGCACCAAGTGGCCGCTCGAATCCTCATCGTTGACGACAATTCTGTCGCACGGACGACCATACGTGCGCTGCTCGATTGGCATTCTTTCCAGGTATGCGGCGAGGCCAAGGACGGCGAAGAGGCCATCGAGAAGGTGGTCGAACTAAAGCCGGATATTATTCTTCTCGACATCAATATGCCGGGCATGAATGGCGTGAGGGCTGCTTACGAAATCAGACGAATCGCGCCTGCAACGAAGATCGTCTTCTTAACGATTCACGACACTCCCCAAGTTATGGAGGGCGTTCGTGTCTGGTCGCACGGTTTCGTGACTAAGTCCGCCACCGGAACCGAACTAATCCCGACACTCGATCGCCTGATTGGGACACCGGACAAGAGGCCGCCCGCCAAATCCGTAAAATCAAAATCGCGCCGTGCCGGCGCTGGAGGATGATGCCGCGGCGCGCCTACATGGTTACGGCAAAGGTATTCCGGCGAATCAGCGAGAGCACCTGATCGTCGGTGAGCGTGAGCCTCACGTTGAGTCGGTCTCCCGCAGGGGTGATGCGCGTCGAATCGAGCAGAGAAGCAAGGTCCGGGTTGGAGTTCCCCACCTGATAACGCTTATAAAGCAGGCCGGCCTGCAAGAGCGCGGCAAAAGTATTGGCATCATCCGGACCCGAGCAGAGGGCTTGAAAACGGGCTTCCACGCCGGAGCCGGCAATGATCTGCAGGCTCATGGCGCGTAGCCGGGAAACGAGTTGCTGCGCTTGGGGGAATTGCGCCGCCTCCGGCGCCAATTGCTGCATGGCCAATTGCGCGTAGGTTCCATTCATCACCGCCCATACAACGCCGCTGCCATTGGCCTCGTTGATCATGGGAAGCATCTTGGAATCGGTCAAAAGGCCCTGCTCTTCGCCTGCGCGGATGGCGATGAGGCGCTCGAGTTGCTGGCGCTGCCCAAATGCCGCCGTATTGGAATCGATGAAAAAGAAGAAGAGGTCCGCCGGGCCCGAGCCGCCACCGAAGGCGTAGAGCGAGAAGTTGCGCACTTTTACCACTGGCAGCTTCTGCGCGTTAAAATAGCTTTCAGCAGTTTCGGGCCGGAAGGAGCCAAGGGCCACCCCGAGGACTTGTTCGCTGCCGGGCGCCGGCGAATTTTGCTGCTGCGCGGCACCAGTGGCGGGAGCATTTTGACCTGCCGAGGCCGGAGCCGCGCCCACCGTGGCCCAGGCCACTTCCTCCACCTGTGAATTGAGATCGATCCCCGCGGCGGTCAGAAACTGCTCGAACTGCTTGAAACGCGCCGGAAGCATCTGTTGCTTGAGCTGCGGGAACCAGCTCAGGGAACGTGCCTGTTTCAGGTCGGCGTAGGCGAACTCGCCAATGTTCTGGGGAAACATGCCGATCACGTCGGTGCTGAGCGTGCTCGCCTGAACCCGCGAGACTGCCGAGCAGGCCAGCATCGTCAGAAAGACTGCCGTCACAGGAATTTTTCTATAGTTCATGTGTTCACCTTCGAGCCGCCCGCTTCTCCCATGCTCATTCAATGATCAGATGCTCCGTAATGAGATGCCGTCGGGCGTTTCTTCGTTGATCTTCATTGCCAAGCGAGTTTCCAGAATCTTTTTTGCAGGTGAGAAGTCCTCCAACTGCAAATAGGCGGCATCGTCCGGGCCGAGTGCTTTCCGAGGTACTAAACCGACGATCTCACTGCTGTGGATCGAGCAACCGTTGCGCTCCGCTTCGAGCCGCACCACCTCGAAAACGCGGCGGACCGAGGTCTGTTCGAAATCCGTGAGATTCATGGACACCTGAGCGAGCCCGCGCTCCTTGAGGTGCACGCCGATGGCCTTTACATGCGGCAGGCCGCCGCCCGAAGTTCGAATCAAACGCGCGATTTTCTTCGCGACGGAGACGTCGGGCGTATTCAAATTGATGTTATAGGCGATCAGAAATTTTCGCGCTCCGACGGCCACCGCGCCGGCGGAAAAGTGCAAGGCCGGCCCCCCAATATCGGGAATGCGATCCGCGTTTCGCAAAACCGCCTCGCGCAAGTACTCGAATTCTCCGCTGCGCACGCTCTCCAATTGTTGGCGTTCGGGCCGCAGGGCCGCCTCTTCGTAAAAGAAGACGGGAATTTTGTGGCGGGCCCAAATCTCCTCCCCGGCATGACGCGCCAAGGGGACGCAATCCTTTATCGTCACACCGTCAATCGGCACAAAGGGCAAAACATCAATGGCCCCGATGCGCGGATGCTCTCCCCGTTGGTTACGAAGATCGATCAATTCCGCGGCCTTGCCCACGCCGCGCAGGGCCGCTTCGGTTACCGGCTCCGGCTCTCCGGCCAAGGTGACGACCGACCGATTGTGGTCCGGGTCGCTGTGCAGGTCGAGCACCGCTGCGCCCTTGATGCCGCTCACGGCCGCGACCAGCGCCTCAATCCGTTTGTGATCGCGCCCCTCGGAAAAATTAGGAACGCATTCGATCAAGCGCCTCATCCCTGGTCTCTGTCTTTCTGTGCATTTGAGTCTCCGTGCTCTCTGCATTAGGAACCTACACAGAGTTCACTGAGGACACCGATGCTAGAACAACTGAGCCGGAAGGAACTCGAGGCTGCAGCCCTGCACCAAGCCATGTTACGCGATATGCGGCAGGTTAGCCACGGCGATTGCAGGCGGTCGTACTCAAGCTGCAAAGTCGCTAGCCGGGATTTTGGCTCGGCGGCGCAAATCGAGAGACCACAGACGCAAAATCGTTTGTCAGCAGGCGTTCGATGCGCTCCGCCGTTTTGGGTTTACCTTCTGCCACCACCGCAAACGACGCGCTTTGCTCCCAGCTCTCGTCCGTTGCGCCATTTACCCGGACCGCGAGCCACGACGCGCCGGAGGCGACGTCGAGGAGAGCGGGCAAGCCTGGCCAATCCGCGAGCGCCCGCTCGGACATAGCTGAATTTATGGCCTGCGCTGCCGCTTGGCCGCTAGGCCAGCTCTCACCTCGTTTCTGGCGAATGCAGCGCCCCATTGCTACGGGCGCTTTTACCTCGCGTCGTGCCACGAGATCGTTGATGGCTCTAAGTAGTTTGATGGCCTCGTCCGCTCGCATCCAACAGTTACGTGCAGGCAAGCCTGGCGAAGGGCGCTTGCGCGCGATCGTGATCCATTGTCGCAGCTCGCTATGGGGGAAAAGCTGGGAGAATAGAGAATCGATCCGGGCGAGATCATCCACATCGCCCGAGAGCCCAACTACCGTGAGTAGACCACGGCCCTGCTCCAAATCTGGGAGCAAATACTCCGAAACAAAATCGGGGATTTTGTAAGCATCGGACACGCCGCGTGCGAACGCTTGCGCGCGCATACCATTGCCAAATTCAAAAACGACAGCCCCCATCTCTCTGAGTTCGAGCATTGCGCGGACTTGCGTGGCGATCGAATTCAAAGCTCTTTCGCGATAGGCGCTCGGATCGCGCTCTCTCAATTCGTCACTTTGAGCCATCGTGAGGCCCTGCGGAATGTACGCAAGCGGATCGTCCGCGGGCGTCTGGTCGGTAAGGAAGTTGGGCAGGACTCCGCGATGCGCCAATTCGGGAACAATCTCCGCGGCGTTCCCGATCACGCCGACCGAAGCCGGCTCGCGTTTGCGGACTGCATTTTTCAGGATGCGCAACGCTTCGTCGAGATTATTGACCATCACTTCGCAGTAGCCCGCCTTTACGCGCCGCTTGATGCGCTCGGCGTCCGCATCGATTCCGAGAAAGGCGGCGCCATTCAGTGTGGCAGCGAGCGCTTGGGCACCGCCCATTCCTCCCATTCCGCTGGCAACGACGAGGCGGCCCGCAAGGCTTGCGCCGAAATGTTTGCGGGCAGCGGCGCGAAAGGTTTCGTAGGTTTCGGGAAGCGCACTGGAAGGTCCGGTGAACATCCAATTCGCTGCCTTACCTGTCGCCTGCGTCGGGATAGCGCGCTCGATCTCGGCTGAATGCAGGACTTGCGAGAGAGCCGACAAGGTTGAATTCACAATAAGCACGCGCGGAGCATCGACATTCGTTTGTAGGATTGGCCCGGGCTCGCCGGAGTGGATAACGAAAGTTTGGCCGTCTTCGAGTGTCTGGAGCGCTGTCACAATGGCATGGAACGCCGGCCAATCGCGCGCCATCTTGCCGATGCCGCCCGAGACAACCAGTTCTTTAGGATGCTCCGCAACTGACGGGTCGACGCTATTGATCAACATGCGCAGGGCCGCTTCCTGCTGCCAGCCTTTGCAGGAGAGCGCTGGGCCACGGGGTGCGCGGATCGGCTTCTGGGAAATGGCGGTCTGTGCGCGCGATTCGGCCATGGCGCCTCACGTCGATATTAACCTAGCTTCACTCCGTCTAATCTCTGGAGTCGAAAAGCAGATTCCTCGCTCCTCCACCCCGAAGCGCGCCTTCTTTTGCTGGGCGAGCGCTCGCGCTCGAGAGGCGCGACGTTGAGGACCCCGGCTGCGCTCGGAATGACAACTCTTTGCGTGTGTGTACGAGCCGAGTCAACCGCGGACGCTGACGGAGTTGCCGCGCGGAATGGGCTGCTGTAGAGTTCGGACCAATGCAGAAAGATTACCTCACGTTGCCCGGGCGCTTACTCCAAGCAATCGACCGCTACGCGTCTCCGCGCGCTCAGATGTACAGACAAGACGGCCAGTGGCTGTCCATCCCGGCAAAGGAATTGCTCCGCCGTATCGCGGGGCTTTGGCATAGCCTTGCGAAGTTCGGTGTTACACAGGGCGACCGCGTCGCACTTTTCGCGCCGAACTGCCCGGAGTGGCACGTCGCGGACTTTGCCATTCTCGGTCTCGGCGCCATCGTCGTGCCCATTTACTTCCGCGAATCCACCGAACGCATGGCCTACATCCTCGCTCATTCCGAGGCCAAGGCTATTTTCATTGCCGGAGAGGACCAGGCCAAACGCTGGAACGAAATCGCGCAACGCAGCCCGAGCGTGCAGAACGTCATTTTGGCCGCGGGGGCGGTGGCAGGAAAAACGTCAGCTCCGCCAGTTGGCAGCGCTACGGATCGCAGCGGCTGGAGCACAGAGCTATCTTACGAGGCGCTCATCGCCGATGCGGGAGACGCCGAAATCGAAGCTTATCGGCGGCGGATCGCCGGTTTGCGGCCGGATTCGCTGGCGTCGATCATCTACACGTCGGGTACAACGGGCGAGCCCAAAGGCGTGATGCTCTCGCACGCCAACTTCACCTCCAATGTCGAAGCTTCGTTCGAACGCTTTGACGTGGGGGCCGGCAGCGTGGCGCTCTCATTTCTGCCGCTAGCGCACGTTTACGAGCGGGAAGTGGATTACGGATACATGTTCAAGGGCCTTTCGGTCGCTTACGTGCCGCGCATGGAAGGCGTTCCGCAGGCGCTGCTCGAAGTGCGGCCACACATTTGCGCGGCCGTGCCGCGATTTTTCGAAAAACTGTATGCCAATATCCTCGAGCGCGGCGCGCAGAGGAGCGGGCTTGGCCGCCGCGTCTTCGACTGGGCCATGCGCGTGGAACGCAAGGCCGCGCCGTGGCGCGCTTACGGGCGCCGGGTTTCGCTGGGAGTGCGTTGGCAATGGTGGATGGCCAATCGCCTTGTGTATCAAAAATTTCGCGACGGGGTGGGCGGGCGCATCGTCGAATTCATCTCCGGAGGCGCGCCGCTGGCGCCCGAACTTGCCGAATTCTTTACCACCGTGGGCCTGCCGCTGTTTCAGGGTTATGGATTGACGGAAACCTCGCCCGTAGTTGCCACCAATCTCCCGAGCGCGTGTCGTATCGGCACCGTCGGTCGTCCCATTCCTGGCGTGGAGGTACGTACGGCCGAAGATGGCGAGCTACTGGTTCGCGGCCCTTGCGTTATGCAGGGCTATTACAAGAAGCCGGACGAGACGCGCGCCGTGCTTTCATCGGACGGCTGGCTCGCCACCGGCGATATCGGCCACCTCGATGCGGATGGTTATTTGTCCATCACCGATCGCAAGAAGGAATTGCTCAAGACAGCCGGCGGCAAGCTGGTTGCTCCCGCGCCGATCGAAAACGCACTGAAGTCGAGCCCGTTCATCTTGAGTGCGGTGTTGGTGGGCGATCGCCGCCCTTACATTGCCGCGCTCATTGTGCCGAACTTTGCCACCGTGCAGGCACGCGCCTCGCAAGGGGGTGTAAAGCTGGCTTCGCCGCAAGAGATGGTCTCGAGCGCGTGGGTGCACGATTTGATCGAAGGCGAGATCAAGCGGCTCACAGCGAATCTGGCTCAATTTGAAACCATCAAGCGCTTCGCCCTGCTCGATCGCGACTTCACTTTTGATGGCGGCGAGCTCACCTTTACGCTGAAGCTCAAGCGGCGCGTGATCGACCAGCGTTACGCGGAGGTGATCGACCGGCTGTATGCGCAGCCAGCGCCGGTTGCTCGCTGACTCCCGCTCTAGCATGCGCAAAGGCGGGGCATGCTGCGGACCCCGCCGTCGCGCCTTACGAAGTGGGGATTGCGCAGTACAATAATTCGCGTTAGAACATCCTTGGAGACACAAAGATGAACGATTTAATGGTCATTGCCGGCCGCGCATTTCATTCGCGGCTGATTGTAGGCACGGGAAAATATCGCAGTTTCGGCGAGATGCGCCGGGCGCATGAGGCTTCGGGCGCTGAAATTATCACCGTAGCGGTGCGGCGCGTGAATTTGACCGACCGCAGCAAGGAGTCGCTGCTGGACTACATCGATCGCGACAAATATTTTTTGCTCCCCAATACTGCCGGATGCTACAACGCCGAAGAGGCGATCCGAACGGCGCGCTTGGGCCGCGAAGTCGGACTCTCGAACTGGGTGAAGCTCGAAGTCATCGGGGATCAGCAAACGCTTTTCCCGGACACGGCGGAGCTGCTGAAAGCAACCGAGCAGCTTGTGCGCGAGGGATTCGTCGTTTTGCCCTATACGAATGACGATCTGGTCGTGGCGCGGCGCTTGATCGATACGGGCGCGGCGGCGGTGATGCCGCTGGGTGCGCCGATTGGCTCGGGCATGGGGATTCAGAATCACGCCTCGCTGCGTATCCTGCGCGAACGCGTCACCGAGGTGCCTCTGATCGTCGACGCCGGCGTGGGCACCGCTTCCGATGCCACCGTGGCCATGGAGTTGGGCGCCGATGGCGTGCTCATGAACACGGCCATCGCCGAGGCGCAGGATGCTGTGCTCATGGCCGAAGCCATGCGCCATGCCGTTGAGGCCGGGCGACAGGCTTTCCTCGCGGGCCGCATTCCCAAGAAGCTCTACGCCAGCGCCTCGAGCCCACTCGCCGGAGTGGTGCGCTAGTGCCAGGGAGTTGGCGATCGATCTGGAAACCAAGCGCATAAACCGATAACGGATCCAAAAAGGGTCCGCTGAGGGCTTTGCTCCGTGCCAGTCCAATGACCAACAAACAACAGGGATGAAGAGGGGACATTTTAAACGAGGTAAGGAAGGGGACATTTCTATTGAGCTTTGACAGCGATGCGTTGCGGTGGTTGACTCCCCCGTGCCGCGATGTTAGTTTCGACTACCTGCCTCAAATCGGGGCTCCTCGTGATCGAAGCGACCACTACCCAACTCCGCAAGACCGCCCTCAACTCCGCGCACCGCCGCATGGGGGCCAAAATGGTCAATTTTGGCGGCTGGGACATGCCCATCGAGTATTCCGGAATCGTCAACGAGCACATGGCCACGCGCACCGCCGCTGGGCTCTTCGACGTGAGCCATATGGGCGAAATCGAGTTGCGCGGCCCCCAGGCATTGGACTTGGTGCAGTTCGTCACCTGCAACGATGCTTCCCGGCTCACCGACGGCCAGGCACAATACTCCGGCTTGATGACGTCCGCAGGAACTTTCGTCGACGATTTGCTAGTGCACAAAATTTCCGACGGTCACTACTTCCTTTGTGTGAACGCCAGCAATCAGGAAAAGGACTTCAACTACATCCGCAGCGCAGCCGTACGCTTCAGCGCAAAGGTCGAAAATGCCGGAGAGCGTTATTCGCAGCTCGCCATCCAGGGACCCAGAGCCCTGGGAATCCTCACGCACTTCACGCACGCGCCCATCGCGGCGCTGCAATATTACCATTTCCTCGGCGGCGAAATCGACGGCGTGCGCGCCCTCGTCGCGCGCACCGGCTACACTGGTGAAGATGGCTTCGAGATCTATTTCGCACCGGACCACACGGAGAAATTGTGGAACGATTTGCTCGAGGTCGGAAGGTCTGAAGGCCTTCTGCCCTGCGGCCTGGGCGCCCGCAATACGCTGCGCCTCGAAGCCGGCATGTGCCTCTACGGCCAGGAAATTGACGCGACGACCACGGTCTGGGAAGCTAATCTTGGATGGATTTGCAAACTAGGCAAAGGCGATTTCCTCGGACGAAATGCTCTGCAAGCCCAAAAGGAGAGCGGAATCCACCGCATTCTCGCCGGTTTCGAGATGCAGGATCGCCCGATTGCTCGCGATGGCTATCCCGTGCTCGCAGGCCATGGGCAAAAAATCGGCAGCGTCACCAGCGGGTCGCCTGCGCCTTTTCTCAAAAAAAATATCGGTATGGCTTACGTCCCTGTAGAATCGAGCGCTCCGGGGACGCAAATCCGCATCGGCATTCGATCTCAGGAGGCTGCGGCCAAAATCGTGCCCCTGCCGTTTTACAAACGGCCTCGTTAGCTCCCCTTTTCAGATACCAGGGGTAGATTTCCGGCACAGCGGGAGAAAAGATGTATCCGAGCAATTATCGTTATACGAAAGAACATGAGTGGGTACGCGTGGAAGGTGGAGTCGCCACTATCGGCATCACCGACTACGCCCAGCATGAACTTGGCTCCGTCGTTTACGTCGAGCTGCCCAGGCCCGGCGTTCAGCTCAAAGCCGGGCAATCCTTCGGCACCGTCGAATCGGTCAAGGCCGTGAACGATATTTACGCGCCCGTTTCCGGCGAAGTTAGCGAAGTCAATTCGGCGCTCGCAGACACGCCCGAAACGATTAATAAAGACCCTCACGGTAAGGCTTGGCTGATTAAGCTCAAGCTGGCCGACTCTTCGGAGCTCGCCAAGCTCATGGACGCACCGGCCTACGAGGCTTACGTCGTCGATCACCAAAAGGGAACCTCGGCCTGATGCGCTATCTCCCGAAGAGTCCCTCCGAGCGCCGCCAGATGCTCGAAGCTATCGGCGCGCGTTCCATCGACGAATTGTTTGCCTCGATCCCCGATGCCCTTCGTCTCAAGCATCCGCTCGATTTGCCCGGGCCGCTGTCCGAAGCCGAGCTCGTCCAGTATTTCCGCGAGCGCGCGGCCGAAAATTCCCTCGGCTACAGCAGTTTTCTCGGCGCCGGCGTTTATAACCACCTACGTTCCGTGGTCACCGACACGATCCTGCTGCGCGGCGAGTTCCTCACCTCCTATACGCCCTACCAGGCCGAAATCAGCCAGGGCACGCTGCAAGCCATCTTCGAATTTCAAACCCTGATCGCCGAGCTTACCGGGCAGGAAGTGGCCAACGCATCCATGTGGGATGGCTCGACCGCGACTACTGAGGCAGTGCTGATGGCTGAGCGCATCACGCGCCGCCGCCGCGTGCTTGTGGCGCGCTCCCTGCATCCCGAATATCGCCAGGTGCTAGCGACCTATGCGCGAAATCTGGACCTGCAAATTGACGAAATCGGCTTCACACCATCTGGCCAAATCGATCTTGAGGCGTTGAGCGTATCCATCAATAAGGAAATCGGCGCGGTGCTGGTGCAATCTCCGAATTTCTTTGGGGTGCTCGAGCCGGTGCCGCGCGTCGCACAAATCGCGCGCGGCGCAGAAGCGCTCACCATCGTCGCCATCGCCGAAGCCGTCTCGCTTGGCGCCGTCCAGCCACCCGCCGAAGCCGATATCGTCGCCCTCGAAACGCAGAGCTTCGGAATGCCTCCGAGCTTCGGCGGGCCCTATGCCGGCGTCCTTGCCGCGCGCGAGACATATGTCCGGCAAATGCCGGGGCGCCTTGCCGGCCAGACTACCGATGCTCAGGGCCGACGCGGCTTCTGCCTCACGCTCGCGACTCGGGAACAGCACATCCGGCGCGAAAGAGCGACTTCAAATATTTGCACCAATCAGGCCCTTTGCGCGCTCGCTGCCACCGTGCACCTCTGTTTGCTGGGCAAGCTGGGCCTGCGGGAAATGGCCGAGCAGAATATTGCCAAGGCGCAATTTGCCCTGGCCGAGCTCGAAAAATTGCCCGGCGTCAGCCGCGTCTTCCAGGGGCCGATCTTCAACGAATTTGTAGTGCAGTTCCCTCGCTCCATGCGCATGATCAACGCGCAATTGCTGCGCGACAAAATTATCGGGCCGCTGCCTTTGGGCCCTCATTACCCGGAGCTCACTAAATGCGGCTTGGTCTGTGTAACGGAGACGACCCGGCGCCAGGAAATCGAACGGCTCGCCTGTGCCGTTCGCGAAACTCTCGCCGTGCCTGTTTGAGAAAGAATTCTGAGGAACGAAAGTGGCCGACAAAATCAAGGAAGCCGCACGCCACACCCGCCACAACGAAGGCCTGATCTTCGAGAAATCAGCGCCCGGAAAACGCGGCTTTGAATTACCCCCCTCCGATGTACCCGCGGTTGACATGCGGGCAGCCCTGGGATCCGATTACGCGCGGCGCGATATCGAGGGTTTTCCCGAAGTCAGTGAAATCGAGGTGATTCGCCACTTCACTCGGCTTTCCACTTGGAATTACGCCATCGATCTGGGCATGTACCCTCTCGGCTCCTGCACGATGAAATATAATCCACGCGTTAACGAGCACATTGCGCGATTCGATGGCCTCGCCACCGAGCATCCATATCAGCCGCAACAACTGGCGCAGGGCTGCCTGAAAATTCTCTTCACCTTGCAGAAATGCCTGCTCGAAATCACTGGCATGGACGCCGCCACGCTGCAACCCGCGGCCGGCGCCCAGGGCGAATTGACCGGACTGTTGCTGATCCGCGCCCACCTGGAAAGCCGGGGAAATCCGCGCAAGAAAGTGCTCGTTCCAGATTCGGCGCACGGAACCAATCCCGCCACGGCCGTCATTGCGGGCTATGAAGTTGAAAACATCCGCTCCGACGCGCGCGGGCAGATCGACCTCGAGCGGCTAAAAAACATCGTCAACGATGACGTTGCCGCGCTCATGGTCACCAATCCGTCCACGCTTGGCACCTTCGAGCCCCGCATCGCCGAAGTCGCCGACCTGCTCCACGCCCGCGGCGCCCAGCTTTACATGGACGGCGCCAATATGAACGCGCTCGCCGGCGTGATCCAGCCGGGCCGCTTCGGCGTGGACGTCATGCACCTCAATTTGCACAAGACGTTTTCCACTCCTCACGGCGGTGGCGGGCCGGGCGCAGGCCCGGTCCTGGTGAAAAGCCATCTCGAGCCTTTCCTCCCCGTTCCAGTGCTGACGGAGAAAAATGGCCAGCTTGCGCTCGAGCCAGTGCGCCCGAAATCCATCGGCCGCCTGCGCGCCTTTGGCGGCAATTTCGGCGTGCTGGTTCGTGCCCTCGCCTACACCCTCGCCTATGGACCCGGCATTCGCCAGGCCACAGAAGACGCCGTCCTGAACGCGAATTACATTCGCAGGAATCTCGAAGGCGTCTTCGACCTGCCCTATGCGTCGCCTTCCATGCATGAAGTCGTCTTTAGCGACAATCGGCAGAAAAAGAATGGCGTGAACACCATGGATATCGCGAAGCGGCTAATCGATTACGGCTTCCATCCCTATACCACCGCGTTCCCGCTGATCGTTCCTGGCGCGATGATGATTGAGCCCACCGAATCCGAATCCAAAGAGGAATGCGACCTCTTCATCGACGCCATGCGTTCAATTGCCGAAGAGGCCGCCACGCAGCCTGATCTGGTGACGACTGCGCCGCACTCCACACGCGTCGGCCGCCTCGACGAAGTCGCCGCCGCCCGCAAGCCCCTGTTGCGCTGGAAGTCCAAAGCCGCCTCCGAATCCGCCGGCTGATCCCTGCAAGCTGAGATTTTCATAGCCTAGGCCGCCCCGACGTTGTCGGTCGGGGGCCGGGGGCCTTGCGCGTCTGCACACCGCCACCTCAAATCGTGCGACTTGCACCCTTTTCCTGGCATTTTTGACAGTCCTGTTAGGGGCGCGACAGGTTTAGCCCACCGCGGGAGCAGTGGAAACAAAGCGCTCGAAATTCTACGCCCCGAACAGGGGCGACACAAACCTGATTGGCGAGATTTATTTCCCTGCACTTTTGGCTGGTTTGGCTAACTTCATCACGTAAATCTTGATGCTATGGAAGTCGTCGGAATCGGTCCGGTGAGTTCGGCCCCGGCCCCGGCCCGCCCAGCTTCTCGACCTCCTCGTCCACGCGCTCGGTTCGGTTGCTCGGGGTTCGGATGATCCGAGAAAAATTCCGGCGGCTGCTTCCCTTTGAATACCGCCTCGATTTTTTCGAAAAATTGCGCCAAGGCCCGCGGATGAGCGAAGTCCTTGCGCCGCCGAGTCGACCAGCTAAGCGCGGTGACTAACGATCCTGTGGCTTATTGACTCTAAGTGGCTTGCGGAAAAAATCCATTTCCGTTGTCATTCTAAGAGGCTGTGACTTTTTTGATTTCTCGCAAAAACCGTCGCTGAAAATATTGAGTTTAGATAGTTTAGATGCGAAAAATTCGCGAATTTTGAATAAAGTTACAGCCTCTGAGCGAAGCGAAGAATCCCTCTTCGGGTCCTGTTCGTGGAACCCAGATTCTTTGCCAGACTTTACGATTCGTTCTTGCGCCGGCTCGATGGAGCCGGCAATGGAGCCAGAGGGACGGCGATGGGCGCCTTGGCCTCGCGAGCCGCAACCGCAGGCGGTGCCTCCGCCGGCTTGCCGCCGGTCGCCTTGGCTGACTGCGCGGCCGCGGCCGCCGGAGGAGCGATCGGCAGGACGGCGCCTTCGCCCTCTTTGTCAAAGACGAGCCTCTGCCCGCGCTCATCCCAGTCGATGCACAGCAGATCGCCCAGATGCACTTGGCTTGTTGCCAGCAGATTTGCAAGAGGATAAACGATATGGCGCTCGATCGCCCGCTTCAGGTGACGCGCGCCGTATTTCAGGTCCGTTCCTTCCCGCAGCAGGAAATTACGCGCTGCCGGCGTCACGCGGAAGAGGAACTGCCCCTTGGCCGTATCCAGAACCCGCCGTTGCACCATAGACAACTCGATTTCCAGGATCTGCTCGAGCTGTACCTGCCGCAGCGGATGGAAAACGACCACCTTATCCAGCCGGTTCATGAACTCGGGCGAAAACTTGCGCCGCGCGGCTTCTTGCGCCGTGCGCGTAACTTTGCCGTCTAGCGTGTCTGCCGGCTTGTCCACGGGCTGCACAAACCCCATGCCCCCGCTCATCAGTTCGGTGATCTCGCCGCCGCCTAGATTCGAGGTCATGAAGATAACCACTTGTGAAAGATCCACCCGCCGGTTGTCGCCCAGGGTGAGTGTGGCTTTGTCGAGCATTCCCAGCAGCAATTGCCACAGCGAGTCCGAGGCCTTTTCGATCTCGTCGAACAGCAAGAAACTTAGCTTCAACTGCTCGGTGTGATATTTCGCCAGGTCTTCCTGCGTAATCAGCGGATGCGTCTCTCGATGCCCCAGGTAACCGGGCGGCGAGCCGATCAGTTTGGCGATTTCGTGAGAATGTTGAAATTCGGCGCAGTCCACCTTGATCACGGCGCGAGGATCGCCGAAGAGAATCTCCGCAGCCGCCTCCACAATGCGCGTCTTGCCCGAGCCCGTCGGCCCCAAAAAGAGCAGATTCCCCACCGGACGGCCGCTCGGGCACATTCCTGCGCAGAAGACCTGATAGAGGTCCACGAGCGCGCGGATTCCCTCTTCCTGTCCGACGATCTTCTCGCGCAGAGAGTTCTCGAACTCCTGAGATTCGATACTTCTCAGAGTCGGATCCAAAGACCGACGCTGGCTGGCGCGCATGGCTTTGTGCCTCCTGACCACTTACCGAAAATTCCGCTCCGCCATCACTGCCCGATGCGGCGCCCGATCGAACTGGTCGAGTTTCACACCCACGGTCGAATGCAACAGACGCAGTTGTGTGACCAGTTCCTGCCCGGTGGCAGGCGCCTCGGACACGTCCAATAGCGGCGGAAACAGATCGGCCAAGTCCAGATTGAGGGTGCGAAGCGTCGCAATGAGCTTACGGACGTACGCGGACTTCGAGTCGAACAGCTCCACCCGGTTATTCACCTGCTCGCGCAGCTCGGTCCAGTTCACGTCCACGAAAGGATAAGTGCGGTTGACCTGGCGCACCACGTCGTCCGTAATTCTTGGACGCTCTCCCAAGCGCGCCAGGTGAAGTTGTTTCACCTTGCCGCGCTGGCGCACGTTGTGCACGAGGTAATAAGCGTTGCCTTTGCGCCGTACGAAAGCCATGCTACCTCTCACACCCTAATCGTTGCTTGTAGTGTAAGGAGCGTCCACTACACCGTCAAGTTGGATGCCGTGAAATCGGGCGCTGTTGCCTCCTATCGGTTACTCCCCGATTCAGTTACTCCCCGCGCTGCAACGGCCCGCCTCCTCACTCGGCTCAAAATCAGCTCAAACTCGTCGCTCCTAGCCCGCGTTCTCCGCCCGGCTGCGTCTCACGCAGGCGAGGAATTCCTCTTCGCACGAAATCCATTAACTGCCGCATGAGAATATGGCCGAACGATTGGTGTAACGAACTGGGAGTTGAACCGTCGGGCGGAGGGGCCCTTCTTACCCTGCTGATTAGATGCCGTGACAGCGACTTTTTCTGCCTATTGTGTTCCTAAAGTGGCAAAAGTGGAAACCTGCGACCGCTGCGGTTATCGTAGGGGATATGGACGCGGGCTGGAGCAAGGTTTACCGATTGGTCAGGCGCATTCCCAAGGGACGCGTCGTCACCTACGGCCAGCTGGCCCGTGCGACTCGGCTCCGCGGCGGCGCTCGTGCCGCTGGGCACGCCATGGCTGCGTGCCCGCGCGGCCAGGCTATTCCCTGGCATCGTGTTGTTGCTGCAGGCGGCCGAATCGCGGTCCGCGAGCCCTTCGCCAGCCTCCAGCGCCGCTTGCTCGAAAGCGAAGGCGCCAGGCTGATCCATGGCCGTGTGGCTCTCTCGAATCATCTTTGGGTAATCCCGGGGACTCCGAAGGCCGCCCAAAAGCCTAAGCGACGCCCCCGCGTCCGAAAGTGACGGCTCCGATGGGTGGTTCGGAAAACCCGGCTGATCCGAATCCGGCGATCCTGTTTGGATCTTTAATGCCCGCGCGTGCATTTCGTTTTGTGCATTTCGTTTTGCTTGACAACGGGGTGACGCTATGTAACGGTCACCGTTATCATCGCTGTGAGCCGATCCACATCAGGAGGCATACGATCGTGAGGCACAGAGTTCTTCTGCGCTTGCCGCTCGTTTTTGGGTTGTTTATGGCTGCGCCGGTGTTCGCGCATCACACCTTTTCTGTTGAATACGATGCAGCGAAGTGCAGCGACATGACCGGTACCCTCACGAAAGTGGATTGGCAGAATCCGCACGTTTATTTCTATGTCGATCTCAAGGATTCCGGTAACCAGGTCGCCTCCTGGAGCTTTGAGGCAGTATCGGTGGCCTTCCTAAAGAGGAGCGGGATCCAGAGGCAAGATTTCGTCGACAATTTTGGGAAGGTGGTCACAGTGAGAGCCTGCCTCGGAAAGGGCGGCAATTCAAGAAGGGCCGCCGCTGAGACCCTCAAGATGGCCGATGGTCGTACGTTGAGGGTTGGAAGCGATTACGAACATGGCCAGAACTGACAGAGCGCGAATAGAGCTTCGGCGCGGGTGTTGTATGCGCGGGTGCGGTGTTCGCGTGTGTTCTATTTTGGTACTGGCAATTTTAGCGGCAGCGTGCGCCTCTAGGGCTGCTGATGCGCAAGAGAAAAAGAAGTCCAGCGGTGATTCGTTTCAACCGAAATTGCATGCGCTGCCGAAGGGCGGCCCGACTCCGCGCACTGCCGACGGCCATCCGGACCTTTCGGGAGTATGGTTTCCGGGCACTACGGGGGGCTACGATACGAGCAATCCCCCGGCGCAACGCCAATTCGATCCGAAGGTGACCCCGGAGGAAAAGCCGCCGTTCCAGCCGTGGGCGGCCGCCAAGATCAAATCCATGACCCCTGTGGATTTTGAACTCGGACGCGCCTCAGTGAATTGCATGCCTCGCGGCACCCCGAGTATGTTCCTGATGAACCCTTATCCCACAAAGTTGGTGCAGACGCGTGACGAACTGATCCAGCTGAACGAACTGAACAGCAACTTTCGCGTCATCCACACCGACGGCCGCGCACACACCAAGAATCCGGATCCTACCTTCAATGGAGACGCGTCCGCCCATTGGGACGGAGATACTCTAGTCATCGACGTGATTGCTATCGACGAACGGACCTGGAACAATTTCGTCGGCTGGTTCCATAGCGATCAGGAACACGTGATCGAGCGCCTCACGCGCCCGAGTGAAAACTATCTGGTGTATCAGGTTACGATCGAGGACCCCAAGGTACTGACCAAGCCGTGGACCTCCGCTCCCCGGCAATGGTCGCTCAGCCATGAAGATTTGGAGGAGTACTACTGCACGAATAATCAGGAAGTGCAGCAATACGAATCCCTCAAAGACAAAGACGCAGGCAGCAGCAAGTAATCCTCGGCGCACGCCTTCCCCCGCCGACCCAGACTGGCAGGGTGCCGATAAAGGCGCTCCGGAAACTGACCCGCTACTCGATTTCGCTCCCAGCCGTCGCCCGTCTCCGAAATATGCTATAGATACCCATTTACACCGTGAGCGCTCCCATCATCGAGGTGCACAACCTCACCAAACACTATGGCGACGTCCAGGCATTGCGCGGCGTCAGCTTCGAAGTTGAGGAGGGTGAAGTCTTTGGCCTCCTGGGGCCGAACGGCGCTGGCAAGACCAGCACCGTCGAAATCCTCGAGGGGCTCCGTGCGGCCGATGGAGGCATCGTCAGTGTCTGCGGACTCGATCCCCAAACCCCAGGCCCCGCCTTCAAACAGGAAATCGGAGCGGTCCTTCAGTCGACTGCGCTGCCCGATAAGCTTCGGGTTGCCGAAGCGGTCTCCATGTTTGCCAGCTTCTACAAGCGCCGGCGGGACCCCGCGACTCTCCTAAAGCGCTTCGGCCTCGAGGAAAAACGCAATACCTTCTATTCGCATCTATCCGGCGGCCAAAAACAGCGACTGGCCTTGGCCATGTCCCTGGTCAACGAGCCCCGCGTGCTCTTCCTTGACGAACCTACCGCCGGCCTCGATCCTCAAGTCCGGCGTGAGATCTACACCATCATCGAAGAGCTGAAGAAGGAGCGAAAAACGATCCTGCTGACCACCCACTACATCGAAGAGGCCGAAAAGCTTTGCGACCGCGTGGCCATCGTGGATCAGGGCCGAGTCATCGCCCAGGGCACTCCCCGCGAACTCAAGCAGCGTTCCGCTGGCACCACGCGCATCGAGCTGCGCCTGGCGCGGCCCGAAACCGACGCCGCTTTGAAACAACTCGACGGCGTGGCCGATTGCCACGCCTCCGACGGCGTCTATGTAGTCCACTCAACGCGCGTCCCTCAAACCATCGTTTCGCTGGTGAAATACCTCGAGGCGCACGGAAACGAGCTCTCTAGCCTGGATATCGCCGCGCCCTCGCTCGAAGATGTTTTCCTGGAGCTTACCGGCAGGAGGCTCCGGGATTGAGAAACGCCTGGACGCTAACTAAGGTCCGTATGCGCCTGGCGCTGCGCAATCGCGCCTTCATCTTCTTCAGCCTGATCTTCCCACTGATCTTCCTTTTCTTGTTCTTGGGCCTCTTCGCGCGCAGCAACGTCGCCGCCGTGCCCTACATGCTCGCCTCTGTGCTGGCCATCACGGTGATGGGCAGCTTCTGGGGCTTGAGTGTCCAGCTCGTGACCTTCCGCGAGCAAGGCATCTTGCGCCGCTTTCGTGTCGCGCCAGTAGGTCCCGGAGCCATGCTCGCCTCGAGCATCGCCTCCAACTATATTTTGACGCTGCCCGCCGTCTCTATTGAATTCGTGCTGGCGCGCAGAGTCTTCCATATGAGTCAGTGGGGAAACCTGGGAGGCGTCTTTTTTCTCATCACCCTGGGAATCATCACCTTCGCCGCGCTCGGCCTGATTATCGCCAGCGTCACCAACAGCACCCAGGAAACTCAGGTCATCAACCAAATCCTCTGGTCGGCCTTTCTGTTCCTTTCCGGCGCCACACTTCCGCTGCCCATGCTGCCAATCTGGATCCAACGCTTCGCGCTATTCCTTCCGGCAACTTATCTCGTCACCGGCCTCGAACGCGTATTGGTGGCCCGGGTTGGCGTCGCGCAAATCGGTGCGGAAATCGTCGCGCTCGCCGTCAGCGCCGCGATGGCCTTGTTTTTGAGCCAGCAGCTTTTCCGCTGGGAGCCCGAAGCGAAGGTCGGACCTCGAGCCAAAGCCTTGGCGGCAGCCACCATCGTTCCTTTCCTGCTGCTGGGCCTGTGGGAAACTGCGCACGGCAACCTACGCTCGGCCGCTCGCACCGACTTCCTCACCATACGCTCTGAGCCTATCGATCGCCCTGCGCCCTTCATCGCCCCTCGCTGATCTGTCAAACTGTCATTCCGAGCCCCTCCTCGGCGCGCCCGGGCTCGAGGCGCGACGTTAGAAAAAAGGCCGCGCCGACGCCGTTCCTTTTCGACGGGCGAGGAATCCCTTGTCATGGTGAATCCGCCACCGGATGTCGAGATAGCCGGCCCGTCCAATTTGGCGCTCGCATGCAGCTTCCACGCGCCCTTCGCTCGAAAGGCCCTCAAAACGGCCATGCTATAATTTTCTTGAGGAGATACACCGATGGCACTCAAAAAAACCGAATGGATCTGGCACAACGGCAAAATGATCCCCTGGGACGAGGCGCAAATCCATGTCCTCTCCCACGTGGTGAGCTACGGCTCTTCGGTTTTTGAGGGCATCCGCTGCTACGAAACCAAGAATGGCCCGGCCGCTTTTCGCCTGTGCGAACACATGCAGCGTTTGCTGCATTCCGGCCATATTTACCGCATGAAGAGCCCCTACACCATCGAGCAGCTTTGCTCCGCCGCCGTCGAAATCGTGCGCGAAAATCGCCTCAGCTCCTGTTATATCCGCCCGCTGATGATTCGCGGCTACGGCGACGTCAACGTAAACCCGCTATCCAATCCCATCGAAGTCTACCTGGCCTGCTGGGAATGGGGTGCCTATCTTGGCGCCGAAGCGCTCGAGCAAGGCGTGGACGTCTGCGTCAGCTCATGGGCTCGTCTGGCGCCGAATACCCTGCCATCCATCGCCAAAGCCGGCGCGAACTACATGAATTCGCAGCTTATTCGCATGGAAGCGCTCGCCAATGGCTATGCCGAAGGCATCGCTCTCGACATCAACGGCTACGTCAGTGAAGGTTCCGGCGAAAATATTTTCGTCGTCCGCGACGGCGCCGTACATACGCCGCCGCTGGCCTCGAGCGTCCTTCCGGGAATCACGCGCAGCTCCGTCATGACGCTTTGCGAGGATCTCGGCATCCCCATTCGCGAGCAGATGATTCCGCGCGAGATGCTATACATCGCCGACGAAGTCTTCTTCACCGGCACCGCAGCCGAAATCACGCCGTTGCGTTCGGTCGACCGCATCACCGTCGGCATCGGGCGGCGCGGCCCCGTCACCAAGCGCCTGCAGGACGAATTTTTCGCAATTCTGTCCGGCGCCAAACCCGACCGCCACAACTGGCTCACGCCCGTCGGCGCTCCGGTCGGCTCTCCCGTTGCTTCGGCCCGATAGGCCGTGTCACCCGATTTCGTCATTCCGAGCCCCCCTCTTCGCGCAAACGTTAAGGCGATCAGGGGCTTTTGCGTCACCAAAGTCGCCGCAGACGAGCCCACCACCTCCGTCAGTCTCAACATCTCCTGGCGCGAGGCCAATCGCGCAATTTTCGACACTCTAGAAAAATGGAACCTCAAGATTTGTCTGTTCGTTTGCGGCATGAGAGTGATTCGCCTCAAGGCAAAGCACCCCTGGGGCAGTGGGATGAGGCCGGGCACCTGATCTGCAATCATTCGCACTCGCATTTCAACTTCAATACCCCCAAAAGGAGCTACGAAGATTTGTCCGCGGACTTCGAGCGCAACGAGACGCTGATAAAACCCCTATCGTCGTTTCGCGCGCCTGTTTCGTTATCACGTACTGAAGGAAGACGACACCGCGGAGAAGCGCCATCGCTTCAGCGATCTGCTCAAGCAAAAGGGGTTACGCGGTCGGCCACGTCACTATCGACGCCTCCGATTGGTATGTGGACGACCGCATGAATGCGCGGCTTCAGCAGCAACCGGCCCCAGACGCGGAGCCCTATGGGCCGTGGCGCATTTGCGCGACCGCGCTGCCTTCTATTTCCAGCTTGCGGTCGACGTTGTGGGACACGAAATCCCGCAAGCGTTGCTTCTGCACCACAAAATGATCAACGCCCTTTAACTCGAAGACGTAATCAGCGCGTTCTCAGAGAAGGGCTGGCAGTGGATCGACACCAGCGCGCCTTCGACGACGCTGTTTTCAAACGCCGGCTGCAGACCTTCCCGCGGGCAAGAGCCTCGTCTGGGCATTGGCAAAGAGACCGGCCGCTTCGACGACCGCCTCGGCCATCCCGCCGAGAGCGACTCCTACGAAAAGCCCAAAATGGACGCCCTCAGCCTTTGAGCTGCCGCCCCCTGCCACGATTTCTTCCGCATCTCTCCCGCCAGCGGCGCGCTCTCTAACTTGTCATTCCAAGCCCGCCCGGGCGTAATCTTTGCGCCCGGGCATCTCTTTTGGGGGGACGACGAATCCCTATGTCATTAAAATTTCTCGACTCATACACTCCCAGCATGCAGGCCCATCTGCTCTTGATACCTTGGCCGGAAGAGTTACACACGTCCTGTAATTTCGCTTTACCCATTGCTCTTGCCTGCGTCGGAATTTTCTCCTTCGGCATGATGCCTGCGGTGCCCTCCCGCAAAACGGATGAAGAAGCCATCCGCCAGATGGTGGCGGACGCCATCTAGGGACTGAATCAAGGAGACCTCGACGCCATCCGCGACTACTGGACGAAAGACTACGGGGGTATCGACGGCCAATACCTCCACGGACGCCCGGTCACGGAAGCCTTCTCGCGCAATTGATTAAGACAGGCGCCGGGCAAGAGACTGGAATGATCGAGCGAGTGCGCTTCGTTGCTTCCGATCTGGCCATCGCGGACGGCTCCTGAACCATCACCGGCGCTCGCGGCGAAGGCGGCAAACCATTGCCGCCCCTTCGTGGCCGTGGCTGCGGAGATCGTACAGAAGAGGCGCGGCCGCTGGAGCTTTGTGGCCACCGGCGAAATGGCCCTCCCGAATGCCGGCTAAACCTCGCCGTACTAAGGCCCTGCGCGAATCGGCCTGGCGGTCTCCCGCCTGATCGAGTATGCGCCAAAAACACTTTGTTAACTCAGGAAGGCGCTCGGGGGTGTATAAGAGTGCCCATCCGGGAGGTTGAGAGCGAAATTCCGGACCACACATCACCGCTAGCGACGGCTTCTGTAGCGTACGATTAGGGAGGAACGCCATGCCAAGAAAACTCTATTGGGTTGTGCCGGCCTTGACGATTTGCGTGCTTTTTGCGCGGCCTGTACGTGCACAAGAAGGGCAACAACAAGGAGCGGCGGCTAAACCCGATTCTCCCGAGGTTCTAGCGCATATCGACAAGGCAAAGAAGATTGCCGGCACATACTGGGCGACGGCGGAACACTTTCTCTGCGAGGCGCCGCGCGCAAATCCGGCCACCGACCCCGGACCTGTCAAGCTCTTCGACAATCTTTGGGCCGTTCCAGGGCAGTACTCTGTCGGAAATGCGGTTACCTACGTTCTTCCCACCTCGGCCGGAATCATGTTGATCGACTCTGGTCACGCCAAAGATGTTGAGTCGGTTCTTCTGCCCGGATTAAAGACTCTCGGCCTAGATCCCGGCAACATCAAAGTGGTTATTGCGGCGCACGGTCATGAAGACCATTACGGCGGGTCGGCCTATCTGCAAGAGCACTATGGCGCGCACATCTACATGGCCGCGGCTGACTGGGATTTCATAAAGCTTCCTCGCCCACCGGCGCCTGGTGGAAATGCCGCCCCGCCCGCACCCTTGCCAAAGCGAGACATGGTGGCCTTTGAGGGGGTGCCCATCACCCTTGGCGACGAGAGCGTAACTCCGGTTTTCATTCCCGGACATACGCCAGGCTCCTTGGGCTTGATCTTCCCGGTGAAAGACGGCGGCAAGATGCACGTCGTCGGCATGGTTGGCGGAGGGTTCATCGCTCAGGGTGCAGCCAGTCAAGTGTCGGAGTTTATTGACTCCCTCGAGCACTTCGAGCTGTGGACCAAAATGATGAAGGTGGATGTCGAAATTCAGAACCATCCTGTCTTCGATGGATTTGCCGACAAACTTACGGCGCTTCGTGCGCGGAAGCCCGGAGAGCCGCATCCGTTCGTCGTCGGCGAGGCAAATTACACCAAGTTCCTGGACCTCATGACCGAATGTGCCAGGGCTACGATGTATCGCCAAAAGGAGTAACGCAACAGCCTGCTAATTTCCAGAAGTTGGTGCGCTCGTCCTTCGAGTGGTATCTTTTCAACTTCCGTAGCGTCATCTTCCATCGGCGTTGGCGGTCGAGGCATTTCTGCCTGAGCGCCGCTTTTTTGTCATTCCGAGGGCCGGGTTTTAGGCGAGGAATGTGCTTTTCGCTTTTTGCGGGTGGCCCATCCATCCTTGCCCTGAGCTTGCGAGGGCGCCTTCTCATGCGAAGGTGGGTCTGGGCGTTTTAATCTAGCTAAGCTAGTCCGCCGGCACGGCCGTCGCCTCAGGCCCGCCTCGCGTTTGCAGGTTTCCCGGCTCCCGAATAAAAAGAGCTACGAGGAAAAGCACCACGGTACTCGCGGCGCCCATCAATAACGGCATACCCAGGCCAAACTGTTCCGCCATTGCGCCTCCCGCCGCCGGCGCAATCGTCGCACCGATGATCTCTCCTACCAAGGTCGCAAGGCCGATGGCCGTAGCTGAGAACTGTGGAGGTACGCTTTCCGCAGGCACGAGCACCATGATTAGCGCCGCAATCGCTTGCCCTCCTTGCGTCAGGAATAAGATCGCCGCCAGCAGCCAGAGATGGCCATAGAGAACGGGAAGATACAACGCAATTGGCAATAGCGTTGAAATGAGGGCCAGGAATAGAAGCGTGGGCTTCCGTCCCCAGCGGTCCGATAAGCCCGGAAAAACCAAGCCAATGAAGAAGCTGCCCAGTCCGGCGGCGCCGAGCAAGAACCCCGCCGTAGTTCCCGGTCGGTGCATGACTTCCGTAATATAGAGTGGACCAAATACATTTTGCAGAAAGAGCCAGGAGATGAACCCGCCGGCGCCCACGCAGCAAAGCCAAACGTTGCGAAATCGCAGAATCGAAAAATAACCCTGTACTGTTGCAGGCCGCGGTTCCCGGCCATTTTCTTCAGCACGCTTTGGCTCGCGAACGAATTTCCAGATCAGGAATGCCATCAGCATGCCAGGCAATCCGGTCACGAAGAATCCCCACCGCCAGCCCCATCGCGA
The DNA here is from genome assembly GCA_003223325.1 of Acidobacteriota bacterium. GTDB lineage: Bacteria > Acidobacteriota > Terriglobia > Acidiferrales > UBA7541 > Palsa-189. The sequence continues at coordinate 3,677 of QHYS01000042.1, read as the reverse complement.
TGCTACCTGAGTCGTCAAGATGGGCGCGGCACAAAGACCCACCAGCGCTCCAGCGCTAACCACCAGACCCACATTCCGTCCGCGGCGGCTCGGTCCGGAAGTCTCTCCCGTGATCGCATTGATCACGGCCCAGCACGGTCCTTCTGCAGCACCCATGAGCGCGCGGATAATTAGCAGCTGCTCGAAGCTGTGCGCTATGCCCGATAGCCACGACAACGCCGAGAACAAGACAACACCAGGGATCAAAACGATTCGCCGTCCGAAACGGTCCGACAATGCGCCAAAAAGCAAACCCGAGAGGGCCCATGTGACCGATACGACGGAGGCGAGAAAACCGATTTGCTGGCTCGACAAATGAAATTCGGGAGCGAAGTACGGCGCCAAATAAAGTTGGGACATGCGGTCGAGAAACACTGTCCCCCAAGTGAAAAAAAGAATCAAAACGAGGTGGTTCTCGTAACCCCTAGAATATTCCATAGGAGCTCGTTGCCCTGCACGCGCGTGCGTTATCTAGCGCCGCTATCTTGCATCAAGCACCTGAAAGAGGCCAACCTTGGGCTTGGAGAAGTCCAGTTGCGTCTTGGGCACGGATCTTCACGATTCCCGGATCAACAACTCCTCAATGGGATACCCTAGCGCCATAGGTCGTAGCGTTATTCACAGGTCATCCTAAGAAGAGGTCATTTCTGAGCGTGGCGCTCTTCCTTTCGCGCGGTCTCGTTTATCGCCTTGCGTGCGGTGTCGTGTTTCTGCTTGTCTTCTCGCTTGCGCTGTATGGACAGGACGATCCGCCGCAACATCCCGCTTCGGGCGCTTCCTCTTCGTCAGAATCCAGCTCTTTGTCAGCAGACTGGCGCGACGTGTCTCCGTTTCTCCTGCCCGGCAACTTCCTACGCGATCAGGAAGAGATGTGGTCGTTCCCGTACCAACTGACACGTGGTCAGCATTGGTCGCACACGGTCACCATCGCCGCCGCCACGCTCGCACTGTTGTCCACCGATCCCTACGTCGACCCCTATTTCAATCACACAGCAGCTTTTCGCGGCTTTAATCGGGCGTTCGGCAGTAACGTAACCGCCGCGGAAACAATCGCCATCCCCTCGGCGCTTTATGTCGCCGGCCTTGACCTCCGCGACACCTATATGCAGAAGACCGCGCTCCTCGCTGCAGAAGCGGTTGCCGATTCCGAAGTGCTCCGCGCCGTAATGAACAGCGTGACGAACAGATGGCGTCCACAGGACATCTCCAGTCGACGGAACTATGCGGACACTTTCTTCCACGATGTCTCTCACGTGGGCAGCAGCTTCCCGTCCGGCAACCATCGCTGGGTTCCTTGGGTTGCCTATGGTTTAGCGGGAACCATTGGCTTTTCCCGCATCAGCTTGCGAACCCACTTCCCGTCGGACGTCTTCCTCGGAGGCATACTCGGCTACGCCATTGCCCGCTATGACGTCCTCCAGAGTCACTAGGCCCGGCCAACCGCCGTGCTCCACATGGTGCTGAAATTCCCCGGCTCGCGCATATAAAATGTGTCCATCGGCGAGGCCAGACCGTAAATCGCAGATGAAACTCAACCGCGAAATTTTCGAGGGCTCCGGCATCGTGGCAGAAGCGCATCTCCCACGGTTCCGCCACGCGGCTATTCCATTGGTTGGGTAGAGCATTATAGGCCTACGCCTTCGTGGAAAACCGCGAAGCGACCAGAGTACTCTTCAACCCAGCGGCAATGCACAGGGACGTGATCCTGGGTGCCAGCATCGGGCTGGTGTTTCTTACTCGGCCGGTCTGGGTCTACCTTTTTCGAGGAGGCTCACGGCTGCCCGCCGATGCGCCACGATGGGAAAAGGCGCTCAGTTCGATTTCTCAATTATCAATCTACGTCTCGCTGGCGCCGTCCTCGCCTCGGGCTTTCTGATCGCTTACCTCGCGCCCGAATCACACGTTTTCCGTGCGCGGCGCAGGATCAGGACCGACAATCCCCTGCTGGCCGGCACGATACGCTTCCACATCGGCGTGTCTGATTTTTTGCTTTTACTGATCTACGCGCACGTCGCGTTCGCTTTCTGGCACTGGTTTTTCCGGGAAGACGGCTTGTGGGAATCGATGACCGGACACTCGCTGAACTCGATCAAGGACGTCCTCAGAGCCCGTTTTCTTCGAATCCTCGACCGCCGCTACCGTCTAACTTCAAATATGACCTCAGGTAAAGTCTGAAGCGAAGCGATGCCTTCACGTCGTTCTCCCACTGCCTATCGCGCCCTTTCTCCTCTACAATGTCGCTGCAGTCATGCAGCCGACAGATCCGCAACCAGAACGAGCGAGGTGACAGGGCGTAATGTTTGGAATCTTCCGCCTGGGTTATCTTTTTTATCCCTGGGGATTCATCGTGCAATTGGTGGCCCTGGTGCATTTCGTTCGCCGCAGGCCGGATGGATTCTGGTTATGGGTCATTTTCTTCGGAGGATTTCTGGGCGCCTCAGTCTACATCGTCGCCGAGATGCTGCCGGATGCCGGTTTGCTGCGGAACTTGTACCAGGGATATGGCCGGAAGTCGCGCATCGCCGTGGTGGAAACGGCCATTATCGACAATCCTTCCGCAGCGAATTTCGAGGAGTTGGGCGAGCTCTACTGGGACCAAAAGCAATATGCCAAGGCGCAGGAGGCCTTTGACCGCGCCATCGCCACGCGGAGCGATTCACCACACTGCTTTTACCGGCGCGGGCTGTGCCTTATGGCATTGGGTCAGCCGGAGGCAGCTCTGCCCGACTTCGAGCGCGTCGTTCGTGGCGATAGCAAGTACGATTCCTATCGTGCCAAGCTGATGCTGGCAGAGGCTTACGCCGCCACGGGACGTGAACAGGACGCAGCGCCGCTCTTTGCCGACGTCGTGCAGCATTCCACCACTCCCGAGACGCTCTACAGCTACGCGGCGTTCCTGAAATCGCAAAACCGAGGCGAAGAAGCGCGCGAGTGGGTCTGCCAGCTCTTGCAGAAGAAACGCACATTGCCGCGCTACTGGCGGCGGATTGAGCGCCCCTGGTTTCGAAAGGGACAGTCGTTGCTCAAGGACTTGTCGGCATCCTAGCTAAAGCCTGTTGAAAAACCCCCGGCCTAACCCCTGCCGAATGCGAGCAGCGGCGCTGCGAACGTGACCGTTCGCAGGGGCTCGCCCAGGGCTCGCCCCCCTTGTTTTCCCTCGGAAATTCACAGAAAAGAACCAGAATCCTTCGATTTTTCGATTTTTCTCTTGACGATCATATTCGATTAGGCATGCTCTCCCCGACTCAGCACCAATCCTGGCTGTTCTATCTCCCCTTGGCCCAGCAGGCCGCCCTGCTGAAGGACGACTTGCTCGAACC
>QHYS01000042.1:0-298 GCA_003223325.1 Acidobacteriota bacterium | reverse complement strand
TCTCCCCTTGGCCCAGCAGGCCGCCCTGCTGAAGGACGACTTGCTCGAACCCGTAGATCACCTCCTGGACGACCCCCTGTTGGTCGATCTGGTCCGCGACTGCCTGGCCGGTCGGCGCCCCGCTTCGGCGCGCAACGGCCGCGCCGGTATCGCTCCCGATCGCCTCCTGCGCTGCTGCGTGCTCAAACACCTGAAGGGTTGGAGTTTTCGTGATCTCGATCGCGAACTGCGCAGCAACCTGATCTACCGCCGCTTCACACGCTTTGACGCCGAGGCCACGCCCACCTACAGCGCCTTC
>QHYS01000304.1 GCA_003223325.1 Acidobacteriota bacterium | reverse complement strand
AAGCAAACTTTGGTGCAGCAGGCTTTGGCCAAGGCACTGAAGCTGGACGAGCTGCAGATTACCCACCGTGGGTAATACCAACCGGACGCCTTAAACTACACAAAAAAGAACTGTTAGGAATGTGTCGATCGAACCCGCAGTAAACTCCCGCTAGGTCTCCATCACCGGGGTGATCGTCTTTCTTTTGCTCTATCGCCTCTATCCCGCTTCGGCCGTGTACACTAGATACTGAGCCTTGGCCAACCCACCGGCCCAAGGCCCGCATCGCGCAAAAGCTCGACCGGCCTTTTGCGCGAAAAAAAGGCGGGCCGAGGGATCTGTTTTCACAGAAGCTAGGCCTGTTAACATGGTTGTGGATTAGTCCCGAAGCGACGAAACAACGTAGCCCAGCGTCGAAACGTTGGGCGAGATGGGCTCCTAACAAGAAGCCCGTAGGCGACACATCTTTTGCCCAATCACATCATTCCTGCTTCCGCCAAACCCGGCCTCAAGCGCCGTTGGCTCTTTGTCATTCTGGCGCTGACGCTTCTGTTCGTGCTCATGCCATTTCTCTTTTGGCAGGCAACCTGGTTCGGCAAGCCCCTCAACGACGCGCAACTGGAAAAATCCCTCGCCGACCGCGAACATCCCCGGGAAGCACAGCACGCGCTTTCGCAAATTGCGGACCGCATCCTCGCGCGCGATGCTTTCACCCGCGATTCCGCGCGCCGCTTTTATCCCCAGGTCGTCGCCATCGCCCGAACGGGCCAGGACGAACTGCGCCTGACCGCCGCCTGGGTCATGGGGCAGGATAATTCCGTCCCTGATTTCCACCAAGAACTACTGCGCCTGGTGCAGGACCCCAGTCCCATGGTGCGGCGCAATGCCGCGCTGGCGCTGGTGCGATTCGGCGACGCCTCCGGCCTCGCCGAGATCCGCTCCATGTTGCAGCCCTATGCGGTCACGGTGCCGCGCGGCGGCTCGGCCTTAGACGAGCGCCTGAAACCGGGCGCTGTAATCAATCCGGGAACATTGCTGGGGCGAATCGACATCGGCGACCGGGCCCACGAAGAATTGCGCTCGCAAATCCCCGGCACCATCGACCACTGGCTCGTCGCCGATAAAACCGCGGTCATTGCGGGCCAGCCGGTGCTGCTCGTCAATCCCAGCCTGGACGAGATTTGGGAGTCTCTGCGTGCGCTCTACCTCATCGGCGAAGCGCAGGATTTGCCCACTGTGGAGGAATTTGCGCGCGGCTCTGGCGATGTCCCCGCCCACATCGGCCAGCAGGCCGAACTCACCGCCACCGCCATTCGCTCCCGCTCCTCGCGCTAAACTCTCTCTCTTTGTAGTTGTAGCCCAGGCACACGCCTTCTGCGTGGGCCCCGGAGCTTTTACGGTGCCCCATCCCCGGCTTTTGGAGTCCGGTGGACTCCGTCGAAGTCATGGAAACGGTCCTTCACCCTCTCCGCGAAGCGTGTGTTTCGAATTTGTACCTGGGCGCCACTCGCATCCGCCTGTTCCACGGACTCCCGAAAATAAAAAAGGGGAGGCATCACCTCGCCTCCCCAGTACGCTGCCGATTTTGCTTGGTTTACTTTTTGCTGACTTGGCTGCCGCTTAGCACAAAGACGCTGCTATCGCCGTGCAGGAAGAGGTCATCGACTTGGCCGTTTGTGGTCTCGAATCCGGTCGAGTCGGCCTTTTGCTTGCGGTCTTCCCAACGCCCAGGAGCGCTGGCAATCACAGTCTTCCCGTTCTCAATGGTTGCCTTTTCGTTGTCGATCACGAGCTTATACGTGCCGGGGTTCACCATCGTGGTCCCGAACTTCACCGGTGCGTCGATCGTGAGCGTTGCGGTCTTGGGTTTGGCATCGGAATTGGCTTTATCGGCAGTTTTCGCCATCACTGGCAAAGTCAGTGCTACCGCCGCTACCGCCAGAGCCAATCGAAATGCAATTTTCGTCATTGTCCTCTCTCCTTTTTTGGGACAGAAGTCCCTGGTTGCGCCGCTGGAGCCGAGACAGCCGCACAAAGTGCACGGACGCCCTCAGAAGGCCCGGTGATAAGTGCCCTAGAAATAATTAGGAATAGGGCCCGCACGATGCAATCGTGCCGAAGATCCGGACTGTAGCGGGGTCCCCAGAACACGGCAACTTTGCGTGTGCTGGGGTGCCCTCTGTGGTTTTCCCCGGCATGCCCCTATCTCGTGCATGCTCGGTCCCCCTGAGGCTTCCCATGAACTTGTAGCTAACCCATCTCCCGCCAAAAACTTCCCGCACGGGATGCTTTCGGTGCAAGTCGCCCCTGCGACCGACCATCATCTTAGACGTCCCGAACCGCGCGATTGTTACGTGGTTTTGTGGATTTTATGCAGGTTAACGACCACCAATCGCGCCTAAACTCGCTTCCGGCTTTAGTGCTTAACTCTGAACTTTCAACGTTGAACCTTTACTAGTACGGCAGCGTACCGTCGCTCGCTTCAAACTCCGCCAGTGGAATCATGTCAATAGCATCCCAGGGACAGCCCTCCAGAAATGCCCCGTCAGGACCCTTGCTGGTGCAGAGTTTGCAGCCGATGCACAGCAGCGGATCTACGATGATACGGCCAAACGGCGGATGATCGGTGTCGGGACTCCAGTACATGCAGTCTTCTACCGGGCAGTACTCTACGCAGGCCGGCGAGCCCGAGCAGCCCGTACAGTTTTCGTTGATCACGGCCAGGATGTGTGGCTTGCGCTTGCGCTTATGGGTCTGGCCGTCGGACTTTGGCTCGTATTTGACGACTTCGCCCGCGACGTATTCTTCGATGCTCGGTGCCGTGTAGCTCACTCTTCTCCCTTAACTACGTTTGACGTTGTCATCCCCCCGGTCTCCTGGGGTTGTCGGGCGTTAAAAGTCCGCGGGATGTGCAGTTGTTTTTTCTGCTTTCTTCGCGTAGTCCCACGAACATATATTTTTGCCGACGCCAGTGCTGATGTCAATGCACATCGCGCGCTTCTTGGGTCGATTTTCGCTGGCCCAATCCTTGCCGTGCCCGTCCGCCAAAGGCTAGAATCGAGGCACCGTCACGACTCCCCTGGAAACCGGCAAAACCGAAGCATTCGAGTGAAGAAGGACCCGCATAACCTTCGCCCGCCATGGTGGCAATTGGCACACCAGCCCACACCAGCCACATTCGAGCGACCTGTGCCCGATTACTGTGCTACAATGAAGTTGCGGCTGTTGTTCTTGTAAAAACCTTTTGGTCCGTTAAAAGGGGCTGCGAGTTCACACCTTTTTTGTCTTCGGGCTCAGAGGGAGGGGGCTGCAATTTAACCCGCCAAGGCCTCCTCTTTAGTTAGCATCAAGTAAAGAGGCATCCCCATGAACCCAGCAGAGAAACACGGCAGCCGTGTCGATTGGCTGGTCCGAGAACGATGGATCGTGGAGGAGTCACTCACCTCCCTTAGGGCCGCTGCCAGAAACTTACTGCGCGCCCGCGCCAGCCTGGATCGCGTTCGTGCCAATGCGCTAGCACTTCGCGAAACGTTGAAGATTAAGTACGAACTCGAAAAACAGCTCGCGGAATCTCATTGCACTGTTCAATTCATTTACCCGCTCTGAGTCTAGTTTCAGACACGAGAGATCGTCTTCGTGGCCGGTTGGACAAAGGAGGCTTCATATGAGCGTGATCCCTGAAGGGCAATACGTTAAGCACTACCGCTACGGCTTGGGAGTGGTCACCGAATCTGATAGCAGGCAGACCTCCATCGATTTTGATCTCCACGGCCTGAAGAGATTCGTCACCACCTTGATGGTCGTGGAACTTTCTAATCTGACTCCTCCCCACCGCGTGCGCGCCAAACACGGCGCCAAGGTCTATGCCCGGCTCGCAACGAAAAAAGCCGGCGGTGAATGCGCATCGGGAGAAAAAATAAGATGAGGAGCGTTTTTGTCGGCAACTTGAATTTCGACACCACCGAAGGCGATCTGCGAACCTTGTTCGAGCCATTCGGAGAAATTGAGCGTATTTCCGTGATCAATGATCGGGATACCGGCCAGCCTCGCGGTTTTGCTTTCGTGGAAATGGCAGATGACGTAGAAGCTGCCCAGGCCATGGCCGGCCTCAACGGCAGGGAAGTGGCTGGCCGCACATTGCGGGTCAACGAAGAGGCTCCCCGGCTGCAACGCAGCAGGCCTGGCAGCAACTTCTCCGGCCCCGGCTCTAGGTAAAGCCCAGATAAGGCTAAGACAAGGTGTCTGTTTCTTGTGATCGGCAAGCTCGGCTGTCCGCATACGGAGAGGATGCGTGTTCGCATACTTCTGCAGGCGCTGCCCATGCTGCAAGATCGGTTTTATCTTGCAACTGCTCCTGGATCCCGGGAGCGGACTGCCAGTATTGCCGTTTGCTGCCTCGGCCGATAATTCCTGCCCTTTGTGCCACACGACGTTCCAGCCCGAAAATTATTTCGTGGTTCACAGATCCTCGCCCCTGGGCGACTCGCTCGGCACGGATACCTAAAATCAATGCGGCTCCGCCTTGGTGTTCGTTTTTTGCCGACTTACGCTTGGTTCGCAAGTTCACCGCGCAAAACAGTCCCGCAGCGACGAAAGAAATTAGCCCAGGGCGGAAGCCTCGGAGTGGCGGTTAGCCCATTACGACCAGCCCCGGCAGGGGTGACACAGGATTATCTGCTTAGTTGTAGCACCACACCGCCGGCCGCCGCCACGAGCAACCCCAGCGCCGTCGTCACCGCCCGACGTCTTTTCGTCACAGGATAGCAAGCAGCTAATCAGATACGCAGAAAAGCTTACTTCCCCGGGTACATGTGTTGCGCCTTGTACGCCGCAGCCGCTTCCGGCGACGACAGGTAATCGAGCAGCGCCTTGGCCGCAATGGGATCCTTCGCGTGCGCTGACACAAATCCCACCAGGGAAGTCGGCGTGGCAACCGCGCGCGGCAGCGGCCCGACCACGTCGATGCCTGGCTCCTCCATCTCGCTCAGGAACGTCATGCCAATCTCGGCATCGCCCTTGGCGACCATGTGCATGGCGCCCGCGCCGCCTTGGGCGCGCTTGAGCTTCGATTGCAGCTCGTCCACGATGCCCAGCTTCTTGAGCATCTCCTCCACGGTCACCCCAGCCGCCGCGCCGCCCTTGGCATCGGGGTAACTGATGGACTTGGCTGCCGTGAACGCCTTCTTCACTGCCTCCGGCGACGAAATGTCTGGCTTCGCCGCACCTTGTTTCACAGCCAAGCCCACGGCCACACTCGCCAGCGGCTTCTCGCTCTACTTCACCACGTTGCCCGAATCGAGCACGTCCTGATACGGCGGCTGCACGATGGGCACGTCGAACGCTTCGCCGTTCACCACCTGTTTGTGCGTCCCTCCGCCCGAGCCGAAAGTCGCCTTCACCTTGTATCCCGTCTTCTTCTCGAATCCCGGAATGATCTGCTCGATCGCCGCGCGAATCCCGCCCGGCGCGATCAGCGTGACTTCGCCTTTGTCACTTTGCGCCCCCACCTCGCTTTGCACTCCCGCACCGTACGCCAGCCCAAGGATCATCGCGGCCATCGAGGCCACTCGCATCGCTTTTCTCATGGCCCTCCTCCTTTCACGGCGTAGAGCCTACCCGAAAACCATAGGCAAGTGAAGCACGTGCCTCCGCTGTTGCGCGGGCCTACCCTACCCTAAGCTTGAAAGGGCCTTCGGCCGGCATCTTGCTGTTACGGGTGCCCCATACGGCGTTTTTAGATGTGGGTCCATCCGCTCCGCCTTGGCGCAGGCCGTGCCCTTCATGTCGCCGCAAGCCCGGAGGGGATATAACTTAGCCCACCGCGGAAGCTCAGGGCAGACGTGGGCCCACCAGAAGAGCGCCGTCAGGGCGACAGAAACGCGATTCGTCTTGCGACTTCACGTGCCTCTTATCATCGAACCAATCGAATCGCAAAACGCCAGCGTGTTCCGTGGGCGCGCGTGTGTCATTTCTGCTATAATGGAAGGCGTCGGCCAGCGCAACTGGCGCCGGCAGGCTCCAAAAAGGGGAGGGAATTACGGATGGTCCAACTGACTGAAGTGGCAGCCAGTAAGGTCAAGGAAATCATGGCCCAGCAGAACCCGGTGCCATCGGCCCTGCGCGTGGCCGTGGTCGGCGGAGGCTGCTCCGGATTCAGCTATCACATGGCCTTTGATAATCAGGAGAATTCCTCCGACAACGTGTACCAGTTTGAAGGCGTAAGACTGCTCGTCGATCAGATGAGCGAAATGTACCTCGACGGCGTACAGATCGATTATATCGAGACGCTCGAGGGCGCCGGCTTCAAGTTCAACAACCCCAACGTCAAGAGCACCTGCGGCTGCGGCAGCTCTTTCACCGTCTGACGAATCATTTTTATTAGCCGCCTTTCCTTTCGCATTGATGGGGTTCTGTGGGGGCGGAGCTTGTCTCGGAAATCAAAGTTCTCTGCGCCCCAGCGCGTCGTCCAGAGTCATTGGCTCGGAATAATCCAGCAAGAAGATATAATATGTTCAGCACTTCTTGCGTCGCCAGGCCCAAGAGCACTCTGCAATGCGCAAGCGGCTGCTCGCTCTGTTTACCGGGTAGGGAAGGTTCGATAGAAGTAAACTCCACGTCGCGCTGTACCAGCGGAGGTAGCGACTCGGCGGACGCTTCCCGACGAGCCTGCATCACAAGCCGCGCGATGTCTCTGGAACCTCTGCCGGAGTAGTCCTTCAGCAATTCCGTGCGCACGGCGTCTCGCATCGCATCGTCGACCGGCCGCACGCGCAGGTACATCTGAACGCCCGTGATCCCAACCAGCGCCAAGATCGCCGCGACCGCTGTCCACCCTCGCAACTGAAAACTGTATTAGGCCATTCGCGCTTCCCGCGCAAGCTTCACCGGGGCACCAACGCTCGCCTCTCGAGCGCGAGTATTCGCACGCCACAAAAAGTCGCGCATGCTAGGCGCTAGGGGAGGGGTTGAATTCCAACGCACACGCCTGGCGGTTCGGACCTACCTGATCCGCGAAGAAGGCGATAATGGACTGGTCAACGTAATTGGCTTGAGTCCTGCCGCGTTCGTTTGTTGGAATAGAGGAGGGCACGTGGCCGATCCGAACCTTCCAATCCACTCCACCCGGCTGCCGCAAATCACTCCGGGATCATCGCTGTCGATTCGCGAAGACGTGGCCTTCAGCGACGCCCAGGGCAAAGAGCGGCCTCGGCTCCGCAAGGCTACCGATAAAACCCTGTCGCGGCTGCAGGAGATTCTCCCTCGCGTGCTCCAGCCCCGTGAGGTGGTCCTCTACGTTTTCGGTGCGCAGGCGCCGATCAGCCCTCTTTCCCAATGGTTCCTCGGCTGGCATGTCTACGGCTTCACCCGCACCATTTTGGTCCTGACCAACCTGCGTCTCCTGCGTTTCCGCGTGCGCGGTAGGGGTTGGAACCGGTGGGAGTGGAATCAGGGCGTGCAGAGCGTTGCGTTCGCAGATCTTTCGGAAGCCCAGGTGAAGGGCTTCCTCAGCCCTCAACTCGTGCTGGATTATCGCAACGGCCACAAGGAACGCTATTGGCGCTTGCGCCGGAGCGACGCCAAAAAACTGAAGCTGGCGCTTCCGACGCTGCGCATGAACAACACCGGACCAGTAAGCGCGTCGGGCGGAATGGTTTCTCTTTGTCCCAAATGTCTCGCCACTCTCACCCCCAATACGTATCGCTGTTCCCATTGCGGCCAGGTATTTAAGGACGAAAAAACGCTCCGGCGCTTCCTGCTCATTCCCGGCGGCGAATTTTTCTATGTCGGCCAGCACTCTATCGGAGCATTGCACGGCTTGGTCCAGGCGGTTTGGCTCCTCGCCGTCTTAGCTGTCGCTGCCGGTTTTATGTTCGGTCGGCGTCCGGCAAACTTGCTGTCTGTGGTCCTACCTTCCGCGAGCGTCGCCCTGATTTTCACGGTGCACAAGGTGGCCGGCTTCTTCCCCTGCCGCCAATTGGTGCGCGAATTCATCCCCCTGAAGTGACGATGCAACCAGCATCGTCATCCCGAGCGAGCAGCGCGAGCCGAGGGATCTCTCCGGGCTTGGCCTCCTTGCCCACGCTCGCTCATATGCGCTCGTACGCGAACGCAGCGAAGTCGCTTTTGCGGGTGCCCCACCCTTTCTGAACGGTGGGGCCGTGCCTCATCGTTGTGGCGCCGTTGATGCCTCGCTCGCGGGGAACTCAGGCTCAAATGTAGCGCCGCCCTTAAGGGCGCCTTCTCGCTTTAGTGCGGTACTTGGCCTTTTTCTTCTCGCCACTCTCATCCATGTTCGCCGCGAACCCAGCTTGGCGGCCACTGTATAATGCGGCGACGATTTAGTTCCGGCGCCCCGTCACGACTGGAGGACGGAATGACGAAAGGCTTATTTGAGTCTCTACTTGATTTCTCGTTTCGCGAATACATGACGCCTCGCAGCCTGGCCTTCATTTATGGCTTGCATCTCTTGGCCGGGCTGATCGCCGCCGTCGTCTTGGTAGCGAACGGATTCCGCGACTCTACCTCCCAGGGACTCCTGATGCTGGTCGTCGCCATCGTGGGCTTCTTTTTCTGGAGTCTCTACGTGCGCATCATCCTCGAAACCTTGCAGGCCATCTTCCGCATCGCCGACGCCGCCTCACCCCCGGACCGCCGTTAGGGTTGCCGACACCTGTCCACATGTCCCCAATGCGAGCCGTTTTTCCGCGCCCTGGTGGAGACACAGCCCCACCGTCGGACGCCGTAACTTCTGGCTCTGTGCGCGGCTCTCCGAAGGCACAGTGTTTCGGAAATGCGATGCGCACTCGAGACTCGTTATCTACGGTTAAGTATGTGTTGGAAAGCCTTGCGATACCGTATATACTTCCCACCCCAGTCGAAGCATCGCGCTATGCCGCAGCCGAGGCATAGCCCCTGATGCCCTCATCCGCACAACCATTGGAGGAACGAGCTCACTAGCGCGGCGTTTGTCCTCGTGCTGGCGCAATCGAATCCGCTAAGGAGGCCTTGCATGGCTTGGTGCTACGAACTCCGGGGATCCGACGGTCGCTTGGTACAGATGCGCTCCGGCTTTAACACCGAAGCGGAGGCCCGAGACGTTGCACACCGCGCCAAGCGTATCATCGATTGTCTTTGTTACCCCGACTCTGAAACCCTAACACTGGTGACAAAAGACGATGGCACTACGCCAAACCGACTCGTTGAAATGCCCTCGCCTGATAAATGGCTCGATCCCGAGAGCATCGCAAAGCTCGGCGTGAAGATAAGCCTGAAATATCCCTGGCAACAGCTGGTCCTCGATGCCTTTTTGGAACCGCATCCTAAAACCTTGCTTCGCAAAATCGCCATTGCGGAACACGCCATTTCAACCAGGGTGATCGACCCGGCTCCTTTCGAACTCGATGAGCGGATGGCAGTAACAGAGTTATTGCCCGTCCTGCAGAGACTGCTCGGCGAATCTGCCGACCCCAAAGAAGAATCTCGCCACAAAAAAGACATCGCCTGACAGCGGCCTGTGCCTGCCAAGGAATGACGGTAGCTCGCATACATTCCCGATTTGCCAACCGACCGTCATGCCCGTATCCTTGATTTTGGCTGATGAAAATTGCGCTCTGCCAATTCGACCCGACTGTCGGCGACTTCGCCGGCAACTCCGCGCGCATCCTCGACATGGCGGCCGAGGCCAAAAGCCGCGGCGCCGATCTGGCCGTTTTTTCCGAACTCTGCGTGTGCGGCTATCTTCACCAGGACCTGCTGGAGCGCCCTGCGTTCCTCGAACGCAACCGCGCCGCCATCGCCTCTCTCGCGCAGAAAACGCCTTTGCCCATCGTGGTTGGCTACGCCGCGTGCGCCAATGCTCCCACCGGCAAAGCCGCCTGGAACGCCGCCGCTCTGCTCGCCGGAGGCCGCGTCGCCTTCGAGCAACACAAAATGCTGCTGCCGACCTACGACGTCTTCGACGAGTCACGCTATTTCCAGCCCGCGCCGAGCCAGCAGGTTTTTGCACTCGGCGGCGAACAGTTAGGCGTCACCATCTGCGAAGACATCTGGAACGACAAAAATTTCTGGGCCAAGCGCCTCTACCAAGCCGATCCGGTCGTCGATCTCGTGGGGCAGGGAGCTAGCGTCATCATTAATATCTCGGCGTCTCCTTACACCATTGAAAAGCGCCACGTACGTTTCGAAATGCTGCGCGCCTTGGCGCGTGCGCATCAGCGTCCCGTGGTTTACGTGAACCAGGTCGGCGGCGACGATACGCTCGTCTTCGACGGCTCCAGCATCGCGCTAGACGCCAATGGCCGCATGGCCGCACAAGCCCGCGCGTTTGAAGAAGACATCGTCATCTTCGATACCGTCGCCGGCAAAGGCGACCTCCGTCCCCAGCCCGCCGATGAAATCTCCCTAGCGTTCCAGGCCCTCGTCACCGGCACCCGCGACTACGTGCACAAGTGCGGATTTCAGAAAACGTTCGTCGGGCTGAGCGGTGGCGTGGATTCTTCTGTGGTCGCTTGCATCGCAGTGGCCGCGCTCGGCAAGGAAAACGTCACCGGCATCTCCATGCCCGGCCCGTATTCCTCCGAAGGCAGTCTTCGCGACGCCCGCCAGCTCGCCTCGAATCTCGGCATCGAGCTCATGGTCCTACCGATGGGCAACATTTTTGAAGCCTATCGCAAGGCCCTCGCCGACGCTTTCTCCGAATGCCCCGAAGACGCCACCGAAGAAAATATCCAGGCTCGTATTCGCGGCAATCTGCTCATGGCCCTCTCCAATAAATTCGGTGCTCTGGTTTTAAGCACAGGCAATAAATCCGAAATCGGGGTTGGTTACTGCACGCTATACGGCGATATGGCAGGAGGACTCGCGGTAATCTCGGATGTGCCGAAAACAATGGTCTACGAACTTGCGCGCCTCATAAATCGCGAAAGGGAACTGGTGCCCCGCTCGACGATCAAAAAGCCTCCTTCCGCGGAGCTGCGCCCCAACCAAACTGATCAGGACTCTCTGCCGCCCTATGATCTTCTTGACCGCGTCCTCAAAGCCTACGTCGAGGAAGTCCGCACGCCGGAGGAAATCGCCACGCACTTCAGCTTTCCCCTCGACCTGGTGCGCGATATCGCGCTAAAGGTCGACCACAGCGAATACAAGCGTAAACAAGCCGCGCCCGGGATAAAGATCACGTCGCGTGCTTTCGGCTTCGGCCGCCCTTTCCCCATCGCCCAAAAATTCCTCCCCTGACGATGCCAGCGAACAGCGTGAGCGAACGATCTCTCCGGCGCGTTCTCACTTGCGAGGTATCGGACCCTGTCATTCCGAGAGCCGCATTTGCCCGACCGGAGGTCCGGTGTCGGGACTCCAGAAACCGGAGAAACTGCTTTTCGCTTTTTCGGGTGCCCCAAGCTTCGCATTCGAAGGGTGGGCCGGCCCTTGTAGCCCAGGGCGCGGCGCAATTAGCGGGGTCTCGAACGCGCGCCTCTCCAGCGCGAGCACTCGTTTGGTAAAAAGACGAGTGCGTTGGGGTGGTGTGGTAGCCCTGGGGACGTTCTCTGTGGCTTATGTAGCGCGCCTTTCAGGGCGGCGTCGCGTCCGCCTACCGTGGAAACGGTGGGGAAACCGATAGTGAAACGGACCCAAGCTCGTCAGGGGGGACACTGTCCAGGACACTGTCCTAGCCCGTTGTGGGAACCATGGTCCACAGCACGCGCCCTGGACTGCGAGCACTCCCGCGGTAAAAAGTTGGGGTGGCGTAGGTAGCCGGGTCCCCCGATGCGCGCCGCCTTTGCGCGCATCGGGGTGAGAAAATTGTCCGCCGCCGCCCCTCTCAAACGTATTAAGGTTAGAAGTTCCCAAACTAGGAGGAATCACAATGAGCGAATTCGTTTACCTTTATCGCGGGGGTGAAACCAACCGGTCCCCTGAGCGAATGCAACAGACCATGCAGAAGTGGATGGCCTGGTTCAAAGAGCTCGGCGAGAAGGGCCATATCAAGGAGCCCGGTCACCCCCTCGAACGCGGCGGTAAGCTGGTGAAGGGCAAGCAGAAGACCATAACAGACGGCCCCTTTGCCGAGGCCAAGGACGTCATCGGCGGCTACACGCTGGTCGAGGCTCGGGACCTCGATCAGGCCGTAGAGCTCTCCAAGGGCTGCCCCATCTTCGACGTCGAAGGCGCCGTCGAAGTCCGGCCCGTCATGAAGATGTGAGCATGTGATGGAGCCTGGCGAACATCTCTTCCGACGCGAATCGGGGCGCATGGTCGCCACACTGACGCGCATCTTCGGAGTCCACAACCTCGCGCTGGCAGAAGACGTCGTGCAAGACGCCTTCTGCCGTGCGCTGGAGGTCTGGAAATTCCGCGGCATGCCCGAGAACCCCTCGGCGTGGCTGATGGTCACGGCGAAAAACCGTGCGCTCGACGTGCTCCGCCGCGAGCGCACCGCACGCACCTTCGCCCCCGAACTCGGCCGCCTGCTCGAAAGCGAGTGGACGCTCGCGCCGGCAGTCGAAGAAATTTTCGCGCCGAACGCCATCCAAGACGATCAGCTGCGCATGATGTTCTCCTGTTGCCATCCCCGCCTTCTCGAAGAGGCTCAAGTAGCACTCGTGCTGCACATCTTGTGCGGCTTCAGCGTGAGCGAAGTCGCCGCAGCTTTCGTCAGCAGCCACGCCGCGATGCAGAAACGCATCTCGCGCGCAAAGAAAGTCCTCGCAGGCTCCCAGAAGCTGTTCGACATCGCGGATTCTGCAGACTTCGCCGCGCGTCTTCCCGCTGTTCTCCGCGCGCTCTATCTGCTCTTCAACGAAGGCTACCACGGCGCATCCGCCGAGTCGGCAGTACGCGCCGACCTCTGCCGCGAAGCCATGCGCCTTGCCGCGCTGCTTCGCGAACATCCTCTCACCGCGACGCCCGCGACCTTCGCGCTTTCCGCGCTCATGTCGCTGCATGCCGCGCGCCTGCCGGCTCGCCTGGACGCCTCGGGCGAATTGCGCTCGCTCTTCGATCAGGACCGCTCGCGCTGGGATGCGCATCTGGTCGAGGAAGGGCAGAAGCTGCTCGATCTTTCCGCTCATGGTCCCGAACTTACCGAATATCACCTGGAGGCCTCCATCGCCTGGGTTCACGCCACCGCGCCGAGCGCCGAGGATACAGACTGGGGAATGATCGTTTCGTTCTACGACAAATTGACGGCCATTCGCACTTCGCCGGTCGTAGCGCTCAATCGCGCCATCGCCATCGCGCAGCGCGATGGCCCCCAGCACGGCCTCGAAGAGATTCAGGCCATTGCGAATTCCGAGCGTCTCGCCGGCTATCCCTTTTATCACGCCGCTCTCGGCGAATTTCAGTTTCGCAGCGGCCGGCCTGACGCCGCGCGCGAGCACTTCCGCGCCGCGCTCGCCCTCGCGCGCAATGCGATGGAACGCCGCTTTCTGGAGCACCGCCTGGTCGCGTGCCAACCCGCCCTTAGCTCATCCGTCGCACGCGAATGACGAGAGCGATATCATCCCGAGCGAGGCCCTCTCTTAGCGTACGAGTCGAGGGATCTGCTTTTGCTGCTTGTGGCGCCGGGCCTTCAGGCCGTCTTCTCTTTAGCGGTCTCTGGCGCCAAGCGGCTCTCTATGCGCCGATCTTGCGCATGGTGGCGTGGCGGTAGGGGGGCGGCATAACGTAGCGGCGGAACCGGGTCCCTCAACACGCGCCGATTTTGCGCGTGTTGGGGTGGCGGAAGCCGTTGGAAACCTGACGCATTTAGACGACAAGCCCCGGACGGGGGCGACACACCAACCAAAATTGGAGGAAACATGGCCCGCCTTGACGGTATCGATCCAAACAAAACGTCGTTCCTGATGCGTCAAGTGTTCACCAGGGTCCGTAAGATTTTCGGCAAGGACTTGACGCCCCAGAAAATCACCGCGCGTGTGCCGCGAGTCTTCTGGGTGAACACGATCACCGAGTTCTTGCTCGGCGTGAAAGCCAAGGTCCCGCTGCGGCAGCGCTCCCTCGTACAGTTGCGCACCGCGGCGCGCGTCGGATGCCCGTTTTGAACCGACATCAATTCTGCCGGCGGCAGAATGTACGGCCTTACGGACGACGAGATCGCCGCGCTTCTCAACGACGAAGTCGAGAAGTTCTCCCCGCCAGAGCAGGCGCTCCTGCGTCTGGCCGATGTGCTTGTCGGCGCGCCCGTCAACGTCAGCGACGACCTCTACTCCGAGCTCCGCAAGCATTTCTCCGAAGAACAGCTGATCGAGCTGGCCGCCGACGCGGCTCAGGAGAACTTCCGCGCGCGCTGGAACCGCGTCTTCGACGTGGGCAGCGACTTCCTCTATTGCACGCTCCCCCAAAAGTGACTCTCTTCGAAGCTCGGCCGCCTTGTCGCGCCAGCCGTAGCCGCGCGCAAATTGTGCCAAGAGTGGGTACTTGTAGCTCATAGTTTTCTTCGGCGGGAGACCTGAGGCTTTTTCGGATGTGGCGCAACTGCGGTCCTCGAGGCATGCGGATTTTGCATGTCTGGGAGAGGTAAGAACCGTCTGCCACCGCCCCCTCAAACGCATAGCGCCGCATTGAAACTTTGCGCTTGACATTAGTAACCAGATGGCTACATATTGGTAACCTAATGGTTATACATAAACACAAGCAGGACGACGCTGTTTTCCGGGCCCTGGCCGATCCCAGCCGTAGGCAGATCCTCAGGCTCTTGCTCGGCGGTCGGCACACCGTCGGGGAGATCGCCGCGAACTTTAGCACCAGCCGCCCGGCCATCTCCAAGCATCTTCGCGTTTTGCGCGCCGCTGGCTTGGTGATGGCTTACAAAGACGGCACTGCCCGCATTTGTGATTTGAATGCCAAGCCGCTGCGCGCGGTGCACTCGTGGCTCCACGACTACGAACTCTTGTGGACCCACAGCCTGCGCCGCCTCAAGCGTTACATCGAGGACACCCCCAACAAGAAGAAGAAGCAGAAGGAGAAAGGTCGAAGCCGGAGTAGGGATCATGTGGGTCGCTACACCACTTTCGTATGATCAGCAGATCGAGCCGCCCCGATTGCTTGTGTTTACCTGGATTCGCGGCGGCGAAGACGAACCCACCGAGTCCACAGTGCGCTTTGATCTCGACGAGAGCGACGGCGCCACCACCGTGCGTGTCACGCACTCCGGCCTGGTCACCGAAACTTTGCGCGCACGCAACAACGCTTGGCCACTGATCCTTTCCTTGTTGCAAGACTACGTCCAGCAGCACGCCCGCGCAGCCCTCTAACTCAGGTCGTGCCGGCGATGGCGCGTTCTCCTTGCAGCAGGGAACTCACGCACATCGCTCACGGCCCTGGTGGCACAGGCATTCGGGTCCCAAACACGCGCCGGTTTTGCACGTAATTGGGTGGTAGGCACTCCCAGCTTCTGCACGCAGGCTTGCTGGGTCGCCGCTTTTAGCCCTGCGCCCACCGACCACGCGGTTGCCCCGCCTGCCATCAATGACTACGCCCATGACTTTCTTCCATAACCTGATAAACTCAGCACGAAAGAAGCCCTCAACCGTAGGAGCTTTATGCCACCTGGAACTTCCATTCTTAGCTGGTCAACCCTGGCGCTCGCCGCCGCAATCTTTGTGGGCATCCCGATCCGCGGCCAATCCGCCGCACAAAATAACTCCAACGGAAAGCAATCCGCGCAGATCGACTCAAAATCGGCAGGCAAGTCGTCCGCTCAGGCGCCCGCCGCGTCCGGCTCCATCGAAAGGCGTGTCGAGGATTTTCTGCGCAAATGGTACGCCTGGGGCCCCGACTTTCAGGTCAAGGTCGGACCCGTAAAACCCTCGCCCGCCGGCAATCTCTACGAAGTCCCCATCGAAGTGTCCGCGCAAGGAGGCTCGAACACCGCAGTCGTCTACGTCACCAAGGACGGCCACTATATGCTGCGCGGCGATCTGCAGGATCTTAACGGCGATCCGCTCGGCGAGACGATGCGCAAATTGAATCTGCAGGGCGCCGCATCCAAAGGCCCCGCCGACGCGAAGATTGTGCTTGTGGAATTTGGCGATCTCGAGTGCCCCAGCTGCCGCCAGCTCGATTACGTGCTGCGCGCCGTCCTTCCCAAATACCCTCAGGTTCGCCTCGTCTTCAAGGATTTCCCCCTCGAAACGATTCATCCCTGGGCCATGACCGCAGCCATCACCGGCCGCTGCGTTCTGCAGCAAGGATCAGACGAATTCTGGAAATATCACGATTCTGTTTACGATAATCAGGATTTGATCTCGCCGGAAAATGCTTACAACAAGCTCGTGGAATTTGCCGTTCAGGCTGGCGCTACCGAAGACAAACTAAAACCCTGCATCGCCGATCCCAAGACTCAGGAATGGGTGCACCAGAGCATGGCGGAAGGCCACGCCCTTGACGTCACAAGCACTCCGACCACCTTCGTCGACGGCCGTCGTCTGGTCGGCGCCAACCAAGAAGTGCTCGAGCAGTATATCCAATTCGACTCCACTCACTAGAGAGCCTGCCGCCTCGTCGGCGCCGACGTCGCGCCAACGCGGATCAGCTCTGCCCTGCACGCGTGGCGCAAAGTAACATAATACATCTTATCAGACGTTAGTGACGGGGACCGAAAACCTACCACTCCGCAGCGCTTTCAGCCGCGGCCGGGCGGAGCGAGCCCGGCGGCGAGCTCGACGGGTTTGCCGTGGGGTGTACGGCGATAAGCTTCGGCCCAGACTTCCTTTCGCGCCACCAGAGCGGCGCGATCGGCCCATCCTTTTTCCCCCACCAGGCGTTCCAGGGCGGCAAGCCAACAATGGTAGTAACGCGAACCGTCATCGGGCTCACCACGATCGGCCGCGGCCTGGAGTTCGGCGGCCAGCGCGGCGGCCCATTCTTTCCAGGTGAAATGGCCCTGTTCGGAGAGCTTCACTGCGAGCGCGAAGGCTTGGGCCTGCCAGGGTTCGGCAAATACGGGTCCTCCGTCGTCGCGCGGCAGCGCGGAGAGTTGCTCGCCGCCAGGTGTAGGATCAGGCTGGCTCAAGGTGATCGTCCCAAAGATTGACATAGACGGCATCGCCCGACGCAGCCTGCTGGCCCCAGAGTTCGCGGGCGGAGAAACGCACCGAATAGAGATGCTGCGGCTTCTCGCCCAGGAAATGCGCGTTCGTGTCGGGAAAGACGAAGACGCCGTGATCGCGCTCCACCGTACCGAGTTTGCCGCGCGCGTAGCGCGGCAGACGTGTATGCCCCGTGGGATGGATGTTGCGACCGCGAACGCGCTGGCCCATTTTGAAGCGCGCGGCGACGGGCACGTCCCGGTCGACGGATTTGCCCTGGGCGAGCATCTGGGGCACCGTCTCCGCCGTGACCGGCGGGGTAGCTTTCGGCGAACCTGCCTCGGGCCTGCCGCTTTCGATTTCGGCTCGCGTAACCAAGTCCCTTTTCACCAGAAGTCCGGTGACGTACGCGAGCCATCTTTCGTAGTAGCTCATGCGCAAGTACTCGGCCGGCGGGATGATCTCCTGCTCGTATCGCATCGCGTCTATATTCCACTTGCGCCAGGCCAACAGGGCCTGCGCCAGCGCGAAAACCCGGCCTTCCCACGGCGCGTGGAATACGGGCTCGTCGTTTTCACGCTGCACAGGACCCATGTCTTGCATGCCGCCCATGTCGTGCACGCCATTCATGGGCGGCCTTCCGGTTTCGTCAGCGTCACTTTGGCGACTCCGATCATGGCGTCGCGTGTAACGAGCGCGGCAAGTTCTTCTTCCTTCAATTTCTCGCTGCCGGGCGGGCGTTCGGGAAGCACCAGATAGCGCAATTCCGCGGTGCTGTCATGAACGCGGATCTCCACGTCCTCGGGCAGTTCGAGTCCAAATTCGCGCAGCACGCCACGCGGGTCGATAACGGCGCGAGAACGATAGGCGGCGGACTTATACCAGACCGGCGGCAAGCCCAAAACAGCCCAGGGATAACAGGAGCACAACGTGCACACGATCAGGTTATGGATCTTCGGCGTATTTTCCAACACCACCAGGTAATCGCCGCCCCAGCCTCCAAAACCGAACTCCGCTATGGCAGCGGTGCCGTTGGCGAGCAAACGCTTTCTGAAAGCGGGATCGACCCACGCTCGCGCCACCACTTGCGCGCCGTTGCGCGGACCGATTTTATGTTGGTAGGTGTCGACCAGCGCATCGAGCGCGGCGGGATCGACCAGGCCTTTTTCCACCAGCAGCGATTCCAGCGATTTCACTCGCAGCGCGGGATCGGAGGGCACTACGGCGTGGTGCTCCTGTTCGGGCTCTTGCGCGTGAGCAAGGTCGTGCCTGGCTGCTGCTGCCGCACCCGCATTGGCTATGAAATCGCGTCGAGACGTTTTCATCGCATGCGCACCCTCGGAGCTGAGATCATAGTAAACCCGAGCCGGACTGCAAAGCTCGAATTTCGATTCCGCCGGTTCCGCCGGAAGGTGCTTTTGCCGCGGACGTGTCCGGTGGTAGAATCCGGCCCGGCCCTCCCCAGGATTCATGCGCGCCCAATTGGCCATCACCTACGTGGTACAAAAAGGCAGGGAAGCCGGAGTCCTGCTCGTGCCGCATCGCTATCGCGATGGCAAATATCTGGCCAGCAAGTGCAAGCAGGGTCCGCATTTCCGCGTGGGCTCGACCGAGGAGCTGCTCAGCCACATGGTCAGCGGCCACGCCATCCACATGAGCAATCCGGAGACCCGCAACCATCGCACGCCCCGCCTTATCCGCGCCGCATCCATCCGCGTCGAGTGGGTTTCCTAGCAGGCTTGCCGAATCCAGGGGTACATCGATTGGTCCACAGTCGTTTTCCCCGGAATCGATATTGGTCATCTCCGTCAGGAGAGCCAGTTCCCTTCCCTTTCGGTGGCGCAGTCCCTACCGTTGCGGTGCCACTCGACAATCGAACGGCTCGCGGTCTCTGCGTGCCAGCTTCACTTAGCTCGATAGCTTTGCTCCAGCCAACCAGCTGGAGAGCAGTTTTGCGTTCTGCGTTACACTTGGAATGTCCTGATGCGAGCGATCGCCTCTGTCCGCGCCACTCTGCCGTATCGCTATATTGAGCATCCGTTCGACAAACGGCACGGCCTGGACACCGCTGGGTACCTGAGCAAGCGCGACCTCGTCACTGGCCATCCGCACGACACTTACCTCACCGGCTATTCTGCCGTGGCTCCTTCCGTGTTTCGCCGGATGTGCCGCCACTGGATCGATACGCTCGCAGCGCGCCGCCGCGTGCAAGCCTTCAGCTTCGTCGATGTGGGCGCGGGAAAAGGCCGCGCCTTGCTGCTCGCCTCCGAGCTGCCCTTTCGCAAGGTCATCGGCGTGGAATTGAGTAAGGAACTAGCTCATATCGCCGCCCAAAACATCGAGAAGTGGAAGCGGGAATATCGCGCGCGCGTGCCCATTCGCGTGGTTCATCAGGACATCCTCGATTTTTGCTGGCCGCGCACGCCGCTCCTGGTTTATCTCTATAATCCTTTCGAGCGGGAAATGATCGAGCACCTGATCGAGTGTCTGCAATCGGCCGCCAAAGCCGGGTCGCGCTGCGTGGATGTGCTCTATCTGAATCCCGTCTTCGGATATTTGCTGACGCGCTCGCGCCTATTCGGCGAGCTCTGGAGCGAACGCATCACCATGAGCCAGGAAGACCAAAATGCCGATCCCTACGCCACCAGCACCGATCTGGTTTCTGCGTACCGCTTCAGCCCGCCGTAAGCGGCATTCCTATGAGCATGGTCATCCTGAGTGAACCCGCTCGGCAGAGGGGCGAAGGATCTCTCCGAACTCTTGGCGTTGGTGGCAAATTTCTCTTAGGTTTCAACTGTAAATTCTAAACTCATGGAATTAAGGACTGGCTCCGCTCAAACGCCCAACTCGCCGTGGTTATCCCGAGGAGGTTTGCTCGCATGTCTCTTCGTGCGGGCGAAGGAGCGATCTGCTTTTCACTTCTGACTCGGAGGATAGCCCACCAGAAAGGTGATCGGTAGGCGCAAAAAGCCGCGCTGGATGCAGCCAATTTCCCAGCGATAATCGGAATCCGCTACCCCACTCGTAAGACTCCGCAATTCGCCCCTCGAATAAGCGCGCAGGCAGGAAACGATCCCGTCAAAAAACAACACCAGGGGTACGATTGGAATAACCCATCTCCACACCAGCCGCGTGAGCGGCCGCGGCCGCAGAAACGGCACGACCAAGATATCGGCGATCAACACAAGCGGCAGAAGCAGCAGTGTCAGCGGGCGCCGTCCAGGAATCTCGAATATGCCGATGCCCTGCCGGCTGGCCACGGCGCCGCGAAGGATTTCGTGCGCCTGCTCGGGCGGAAAATGGTGAAAAGACGTGAAGAGCGTGCGAAAGCCACCGAGCCCGCGCGGCACGCGCCTAGCGTCCACGGATTCATCGCGGTAATGCAGGTGCGCACAATTGCTCTGCAACCGGCCGCGTGCGCAGGCGTTTGGATATTTGTCGCTCAGCTCCACAGGAACGTGCAGCCCGCTTCGCTCGAGATCCTCCGCGAGCCAAGGCCAGGGCCCTCCGGCCCCGGAGCACAGATCGAGCACTCGATCAGCGCCGGCGCGCTCGATGCCCTCGCGCAATTGCGGAACGATATCGGCGTACGGCTTGCCGACGTTGAGCAGAACTTGCAGGTCGTCGGTCACCTGATCGCGCAAAAAGGAGGGAAACCAGGGCTGATCGTGAATCTCGATAAACTGCACCCTGCGCATCACTTACTTCCAATTTCGAGCGCCCTGGAGCGCGGAAGGAAACGCTGCCGCTATTGAGGCGCTCACGAAGCCGCGAAATACGGCAGCCTCTCCGGCGCCGCCCAGCGGGCATGCAGCGGGCTTGCCAGCAAATTCGCCAGATCGCCCTGCTCGAATCTGCGGTTCAGGAATTTGCGCATTGTGCGGCGCAGCCACGGCCCGCCATAGCAGAGCCTGAAGCCTTCCTTCAGCAGCGCCTCGAGGCTTCCCGGCGGACAATGCGGATGTCGCCAGACGAGATGCTTGGTGTCGTACTTCGACCAATCCTGCTCGAAAATTCCGTATTGCGTCTCGAGTTCTTTCCACAATTGCGTCTGGGGATGCGGCGTAACGATGGTGATCTGGGTGACGTCGAGCTGAAGCGAAGCCAGCGTCCGCAAATCCTGGCGAATCGACTCCGGCGTCTCGCTCGGAAATCCGATAATATAGTAGCCGTGCGCGTAGCGCCCGGCGCGGTTCAGCCGCAGCGCCAGCTCCAGCACCGCTTCCACTTTTTCGCCTTTGTGAATCTGCTTGAGCACATCCTGGTGAAAGCTCTCGATGCCAAAGAGCGCGCCTTCCATGCCTTTCGCGAGCCAGTCATCGAAATGGCGCAGGAAAAGGTCCACGCGCGACTGCACCAGCCAGCGAATCCCATAATGCGCCAGCAGCTCGATCACGGCTTCCGCGTGGTCGGGAATATTGCCAAAATTTTCGTCCAGGATCAGCGCGTACCGAATGCCGCGCGCCACGTAAAAGCGCACCACGCGCTCGATGGCTTCGAGCGGAATGGCCTTGGGCCGCGGCGCAAATGCCGTTGTCTGGCAAAAGGTGCACTGAAAGCTGCAGCCGCGCGTCGTGAAGATCACGCCGACGGGTAGCGGCCAGCCTCCCGGCAGCCGGAATTCGGACACCAGCGGTGGATGCTGCACGGCGTCGATGCTCGCGCCCAAGGCCCGCGCCACCGCGTCTTCGCTGTACCCGCTGAAGACTTCGTCGAAGCTGCCGCGCAACGCAGGCGTAAGCGCCCCATAGTTCCCCGCCCAAAGTCGCGCCGCGCCGGCCGCACGCGCTTCTTCGGCCATGCGCAGAATTTGGTTGCTCTCCTCCAGGTAAAACGAAAAGCCCACCACGTCCCAGCCCTTTTTCAGTACCCGCCGATATTCGGCGTGCGTCGGAAATTCGAGGATTTCAAGGCCGGACACATTTTGGCGCAAGAAGCGCAACCCAAACGAGATTCGGCGCGGCATGCGAAAACGCCAGGCGAATCCCTCGGGCGCGTTTTCGCGGAAGTAGTCGTACAGCCCCAAATCCCGGTGAACCGTAGTAAGCAGCACTCGTGTCATGTATCCAGCCCTCGGTAGCAACACACAAACCAGCGAGCTCGTTCGTGTAAGGGAATTAGCGAGCTCCGATGGTATACCAAGATCGCGAGTTGCTTAAGAAATTCGCGAAACCTTCGTGGTGTCATCCTCAAGAGGTTCGTGCTTTGAATCGAAGTTCCCAGTGACCTGAGCCTCGGCCGGGAAAAAAGCGCGAACGACGAGCGGGATCCCCAAAAGGAAGTCTCGAGAAAAGCACATCCCTGGCCTGCACCCCAACGGGCGCAAAACCGGCGCCAGCGGCTCCACCCCGCCACCTGACCTAAAGTACAGGTTCCCGCTCCGCAACGCTGTCCAAATTTCGCGTCGCCAGCGCCCCTTCGCACGCCTACAGTGAACCTACATTGCCTCCGGGGCACGAAGCCCGCCCGTTCGGTCCTGGACAAAAGCTCAAGGAGGAATTTCGCATGTGGATGAAGCAGCAAACGCCAACCGAGCCCCAGTCCCAAGGTCAACCTCAGTCCCAATCACAAGGCCCCTCGACGCCGTCATTCCAGCGTAGCTCCGAAATTGGATCCGATCCGAGCACTCTCTCCCGCCCGGGAACGCCCGGCGTGCGGAGTCTCGCCTGCATCGGCGCGAGTCTTGAGATTAAAGGCCGCATCAACGCCGAAGAGGATTTGCAAATCGATGGCAAGATCGATGGACCGGTCTCCGTCCGTGGCCATCGTCTCACCATAGGACGCAGCGGCCAGCTGAACTCGGAAGTTACCGCTCGCGAACTGGTCGTCTTTGGCAAAGTCACCGGCAACGTGAATGCCACCGATCGCGTGGAAATCAAGAAAGATGGTGGGGTTGTCGGCGATATTCAGACCACGCGTATCAGCATCGAAGACGGCGCCATTTTCAAGGGCCGCATCGAGATCGATCGCCCTGGCTCGAAACCGGCTCCTGTCCCGGCTCTGAAGCCTGAACCGGCGACCGCTCTGGTTGGCGCAGATTAACAACTTCACGAACGGCGGAAGATGTCATTCCGAGGAATCCGCGCATTCGAGCCGCAGGTCTCGGACATGCGCGATAAAGAGTTTCAGGATTTGGCATGCCGCACCTATTTCGCAGGCGCGTTCTGCGTCGAGGCTTTCGGCTTGGGCGCCGTCGTTTGCCTGGCGATGACTAAGCTCGCAATCTTGTTGTAGGCCGCTTGCGGAATAACGCTCTTGCGCACCAGATCTGTTTTCACGCGGTACGGGCGGGCTTCCACGATCTTCTGCGCGTAAGCGTCGTTGATTCCCGGCAGCGCCTTCAATTGGTCTGCCGTCGCGGAATTGATGTCCATTAGTTTCGCTGCCACCGCTTTCTTCGCGGACTTCCCGGTTTGCCCCGGCGAACTTGCCTGCCCCGATTTCGCGCCGCCATTCGAACCCACATTTAAGGACGTGCCGGCCTTCGCAAACGACGGTGCCGTCGGCATGCCCCAAGTCAACGCCGCTACGATGGCTCCGAGAACACAGACCTGCCGCTTAGAGAAATTCGTTGTGATAACTCCCCGACTAAAGTCGGGGCTTCTCATGCAACGCATGGCATTACCTCACCTACGTTAACGCATGAAGGCACTATCCGTGCCCGTTGTAAAATTACCCGTGCGGAAATGTGGTCACGGTCAGTAATCAATCCGCAGGCG
>QHYS01000305.1 GCA_003223325.1 Acidobacteriota bacterium | reverse complement strand
CACCAGTTCCGCCAGCACTTCCTTCGTATCCCGCTGCACCGGGCCTCGCGGCTTCGCCCTCTTCGATGGCGGTTCACGCTTCTTTAGAGAATTGTTATGCTTCTTCAAGGTCGATCTCCTTATCCATTGTGATTCGACCGTCGAGTGCGTTGATCACTGGTAGCTTAACGCCATCCGTGATCGGGGATCGACCTTCTCATCCCATCTGTCGCCTGATTTCACTGACGATTAGCCCTTGTGTCGGGATTCCTTGTCTTCTCGGCATTGTGCCTTTGCGGAAGAGAATAGTAATCCGAGAGATGGCAGAATCCAGTCGGCAGGCCCCGGGGATCTATCAATCCTGCCATCAGGAAGGCCACCATCAGAGCGATGCTGTCACCCTCAATGACTCTGTTCCCAAGATTACGTTTGATTATTCGCCACCAATGAAGTGACCGGGTGCAGGACCTTACATCTTCCGTGCCAATCACTCGGGCGTTCGTGCCATTGCGCGAATCCCGCCGGTTTGGCATTGTACATGCCAAACACCTATCACTGTGAATCAAGGAGTTCGCCCTATGACTGTGAAGGCACCGTTCGTCAAGGAGTTGGTGGATCTCCTGCATGCCTTGGTCGGCTGCAAGTTCCGCACTATCGGCTGGTCGCCCATCGGCAATCCGATCATGCTTTGTCGCTGCGGCCAGTACGCCGTCCAGCGATGTGCGCGCGCTAGGGAGCATCTCCTCACCCCGGAACAGGCCAAGACATTGATGGGAGATCGGCAGCCAGAGAACCTGACGGTTCGCCCTGCGGGCGGAACGAATGGGGACATAAGCGTGCTGGTTGAGCGCGGAGGACAGACTTACCGTGTCATCGGCGACCTGCGCACTTTCCTCGAAATGTCGGGATCATCCACGGTGCAGGGTGCCGAGGCCGTGCGCGTCGGCAGCAAGGTCATTGATTCGTTACAATCCAGGTTGATGCGAGCACCGTAGAAAATCCTTTTCCAACGGCCTTTCGTCTGCCAATTTATTTTGCTCCTCAATGCTTCAAAGACAGTCGTCGAGGACGTGACTGACCTTCATCGTGATGGGTTTGGCGCAAACGCCAACTGCGGGCGATTCGATCCAGCCACAAAAACCTTGCGCTAGTCGCGAACAACCGACGAGATAGAAACGCTAGAATCACCAGCTGGTTTAGGCGGTACACGCGGTAAAACCAACTTCGGCGCTGTAACTGCTGATATCAAACGTAGAATCCTAGTAGGTTTACGCTCGCGACCCGTCGATGAGCGTTATCGCGATTGTTTCAACATCAGTTACTCGGGCAAGCCTGGCCCCCGGAGTGTTTGAGGAAATGTTCAGGATGTCCGCAGCACAAACAGGCTGGAGAAGTATTGACGGTAGCGAAAGAACAGAAATCCCCAAAGGATCGTGACCAGGATCGCTAATCCCGCGCCCGCGTGAGATAAAAGCAGGTGATACAGCAGGATGTTTACGATCACCGGTCCAAGCAGGGTGAGGGCCAGCGGAACGTAACGGTTCGCAACGAGCAGCGCACCGCCGACAAGCTGAACGGCGCCAATAAAGAGCACGTAGTGCGACTGAATCAGCAGACTCAAGAACTGGCCTGCCGGCCCCAAAGGTAATATTGCTGGAAGGAAGTGCAGGAACGCGTTTAGCCCAAAGACAAAAAAGATCAGGCCAAGCAAAATGCGTGCGATCAGCGTTGCGATTTTCATGTTTTCTCTTAGCGGCTCAGGACACGCTGCCAGAATTCTACACAATTGTTGATGAAATCAGGCCCGTACGGTCACGACCCGTCAATGAGCGAGAGGCGATATTAGAACAGCTACTCTATCGAAGTTGTGCGGAGGTATGATGATTCTCCGAGATAGGCCATGAAATTCACATGCCCCACTACTTCCCGGTGTGGATTATGCTGACGTTTCCCGTTGTCGCGTGCGCCCCCAGTAGATTGGTCTAAATTAAACGCATGAGCGGTTTTTGGCCCCAAGCCCAGCATGGCCCCGCAGAAGCGAAGCTTGCGGCCAGATCGCCGCCCACTCTCAAGGAGATGCATTATGAAATCGACCCAACCTCTAAGCTTCGTCAAGTTTGCTGCCTGTATAGTCGTGGTAGTTGGACTCAGTGCCAGCGCGTTAGCGTCCTGCGGCGATTCCCTGTCCGCGATGGCAGCGGCCGCTGCTTCCGTCCATAATCAATCGCAACCGATGCAACGGGGCTCTGGGTCTTCCCCAGACAACGCCGTCAATTCATCCATCGTTGGGCTGTGGCATATCGAGTTTCTGGTTGGCGATACGGTGATCCAGGAAGCCTTCCAACTCTGGAATCTCGGCGGGACGGAGGTTCATAACCCCCGAGTCGATCCGAGAGGAGGGAGCGTCTGCCTGGGAGTGTGGAGGGAGGTCGGGCGACGCACCTTCAAACTCACGCACCGGGTATGGGCTTACGACACGACTGGAGATTCCCAGGGAGTCCTCCACCTCAGTCAGACGGTTACCCTCGATCACACAGGCAACACCTTCGACAGCGGTAGCTTCACGATCGATTTGTATGATCTCTCCGGCAACTTTGTTACGCAAATAGCAACCGGCACCGTAACCGGGGAACGCATTGCGGCCGAGTGACTGCGGCGGTATCTCGTGCGGGGCGACCTGAGCTTCTGTCACTCGCCCCGAATCGCGACCTATCCGTCCTTGACTCTGTGACTACCGCACGCGCCAAAGAGGAATCCAAGCTAAAATCCTTCAGCGCGGATGCTTGAGACTTTCGGACAACGAGAACGGCTCAACTTGCATCGTTCGTGGGATGCCTAAAAAAGGGCGTGCTCCGTTGATTCGCCAGGCGGCAGTTCGGATCGTTGCAACTCTCATCGTTTTTGGAGATGCTGGGCTGCGGCGAGAACAAGCTTACCGAAAAACGCCGTAAAGCCCCGCCCTTCAGAGCTGGGGATATAAGACGTGCTTTTTGCCTGTATTAGATTGCTACCTGCGATATAGTTTCATCATGGCACTCGAAGGGTACAAATCGAACAACAATGTGGTCTATTCTAGCAAGTACCATTGCGTGTGGACACCCAAGTACCGGCGCCCCGTACTGGTTGGCCCGATGGCGAAACGCTGCGAACAGGTGATTAGAAAGACAGCAGCAACCTATCGGGCGGAAATCATTGCCTTAGAAATCATGCCCGACCAATGGGCATGGGCTGGTGGAAGTAGACCCGCAATTCGGCATCCACCGCCTGGTCAAGAAGCTCCAGGGCGTTTCGTCGCACCCATTGCGTGCAAGAGTTCAAGACTTTGAAATCTCGGTTGCCCACACGGTGGACGAACCGTTATTTGGTCAGCACAGTTGGGGGTGCTCCGTTGGCGGTTATCCAACGAGATGAATATCAAGCTTGACCAGGCGAACAAAAGACGATATAGTAGCGGCCATGAAAAAGACGAAGCGGTTGAAAAAGAGACGAATCCTGACGGTA
>QHYS01000303.1 GCA_003223325.1 Acidobacteriota bacterium | reverse complement strand
GGAGTTCAAGATTCAGACCTCGCAATATGACTCCGGGTATGGCACGCGAGTCCCCAATACCAACCTCATTACCCGATCTGGCGAGAACCAGTTTCACGGAGATGCCTGGGAATTTGTGCGCAACGACATTTTCAACGCGAATGCCTTTTTTCGGAACGCGACCGGTCAGCCCCGTGCCAACCTGAAGCAAAACCAGTTCGGCGGCACGATCGGCGGACCGATCAAGAAAGATAAATTGTTCTTCTTTAGTTCCTATCAGGGAACACGGCAGGTGAACGGATTGGACCCCGATGCCTCCCTATCTACTCTTCTTCTTCCGCCACTCACCAATGATCGCTCAGCGGCCACTATCGGCTCGCAGTTCTGTCCTGCTAATAAGGCCCCTGCCATGCAGACCAGGTATTTGACCTTTGCCGGGGGAGTGCAGGTGGCCTGCGACGGGTCGAACATCAATCCTGTCGCACTCCATCTTCTTCAGTTGAAGCTGCCCGATGGCAGCTATGCGATCCCCACACCACAAACAATACTTTTCAGCGGAGCGAATGCGGGTCTTGGGTTTTCTTCATATAGTCTGCCTTCCGCCTATGACGAAAACCAATACTTGCTGAATGTTGATTACGTGATTTCCAAGAAACAAACGCTGTCGGGCCGCTTCTATGATGCCACGGCGAACACCCTGAGATCTTTCGGTACCAATTTTTTTCGTTCCCCGGAGACGCCGAATACCCCGGGATTTCCGGAGAATGAATACGACAAGGACTACATCACAAGCGTAAAGCTCACTTCGGTATTGACAAGCAACGTTGCCAACGAAGCCAGGATTACATGTACCCTTGCCAATATCGATGAAACAGGCCCCGGCGTCCCCTCGGCAGCCTCGATCGGTATGACGCCAGCTACCCCCCTGTTTCCCGAGCCGCCGGACTTCACGATCCGGGGATCGTTGGGAGGCTTTCGACTGGGGAATATCCACAACGATTACCGGAGCTCTACGAAGACATATTCTGGGGAAGACACGCTTTCCTGGGTTCACGGCAAGCAAACCATTCGCACCGGAGTCTTCGTCTTTAGACAAGACTTACAAAGCTTCAGCAGCCAATCCCGAGGAAGGATTACCTTTCAGAACTTTACCGACTTTTTGCTGGGAATGAGCGCGGCCCAGAACGGCAGTCCTCAGGGATTCAGCAATATTCAATCTATCGAAGCAAATGTAGGCTTGGGACCGAGGGGTGAAGTCGTACGTTCCTACACAATCGATCATGGCTCCGCCTTCGTGCAGGACGATACAAAAATCACCTCGCGCCTCACCCTCAATCTCGGTCTTCGCTGGGAATATCTCCCACCCTCTTGGGGCCCATCCGGGGATCTTGGCAATGCCTGGCCCTCCCTCCTACAGCTAGCGCCTATCCCCCCGGCTTCTGGAACGTATTTAGGAACTACTGTGCCTGCCAATTACAACCCCAACCAAATCAACCCTTACACAGGCCAACCGTTTGGATCCCCCCCAGCGGGAGTATTTGTCCGTCCCACCAAGAGCTACTATGCGAATGGTGCTCCCCTGGACAGCTTCGCTCCGCGGTTCGGTCTCGCTTGGCAACCCGGCAGCAAACAGACCCGTGTGGTTGTGCGCGGCGGCTACGGATGGTTCTATCAGCTTCCTTCTGACGGAGGAAATGCCCCTAATACTGCTCAGAACAATACACAACCATTTGCCCAACTTTTTAGCGATACAGGCGCTAGCAACAGTGCGTCCACACTGCAAAAGCCATTCCCTACCACGACATTGGGTTTTGTCCTCCGGACGCCTGCCTCGCGGCTGACTGACCGGGTCATCGGGCCGGATTTCCTGATTCCCAAACTGCAACAATGGAATCTGAACGTCCAATACAGATTCTCTCCCAGCTTGGCGCTCGACTTGGGGTATGTCGGATCGTACGGCAACAACCTGTTGCTCGCCTATGATTCGAACCAGCCGCTGCTAGCCACTCCCGGCCACCCGGTCAACTGCGGGCTGCCGAGTACGCCGGCAGGTTTGGGAGTGAGTGCAGCAGTTTTTGGCACCGTGGGCGTCGATGCCTTGGGCTGCGTCACCACGAATACCTCTGCCAATGCCTACCTGCGGGTACCGATCGTCGGCGAGACGCCGACTGCCTTGCAAGCACACCAATCTCTCGGGGCTTCCTGGTACAACAGCATGCAGGCGACATTCAGGCAACAGATTTCCCATGGCTTGACGTTCCAAGTTGCTTACACCTTCTCCAAGTCCGAGGCCAATACAACTGTTTACAACGACCAGAGAAACCTTAATCTAGATTGGGCCCGTACGAGTTTCGATCGCACGCACCGTGTGATCACCAACTTCAGTTATGATTTACCCAGCCTCCGAACCAACGGATTCGGGGGCGCCATGCTGAGAGGTTGGTCCATTTCCGGGATCGTTATCGTGCAGAGTGGACTACCGATGTCTCTGACCGACCGAAACGGGGGTTCCGTCTATGGTTTCGCCGGACCCGCCACGATCACACTTTGCCCCGGCGCGACCTACAAAGATCTTGTGACCTCCGGCACAACCGGGTCTCGCTTGCGTAATTGGATTAATAAGTCAGCAATCTGTAATGGGCCCGCAATCGGGTCCGACGGCTCGTTGGGTTACGGGAATACCGGTCAAAGCATTGCCAACGGACCGGGACAATTCAATACGGATTTCTCTATTGGCAAGACGACCACGGTCAGGGGCCTTCGGGAAGACGCACAACTTGCTTTCCGGGTGGAGTTCTACAATGCGCTGAACCACCCACAGTTCAGCAATCCGGGCACGACTTTGGGAACGGCAAACTTCGGCGTCATTACGCAAACCTCGGTGGCGCCGCGGCTGATTCAGTTCGGCTTGAAGTATCTTTTCTAAAGTGTACAGGTATTCGAGATGTTCCTGTTGATATCGCGTCAATGAACGAAAACTGACGAGTAGCGCGCCCTATAATAGAGGACGATTTCCGAACCCTGGCGATCGCTGAGGCGCGCTCATGTGGTATAGGGAGTTGCACAGACCTCGTCAGTGAGCTAAGATAACTTAGCTAAGGAGCCGCAATGAGCATTGTCACCATTCACCAAGCCAAAACAAACCTTTCTCGGCTCATTGAAAAGGCTTCCGCGGGCGAGGAAGTGATCATCGCACGAGGGTCAAAACCCGTAGCCCGGCTCGTTCCGGTCGGCGAGGTCAACGGCAAACGCCAACCAGGGTCGTGGAAGGGCAAGTTGCGCGTTGGCCGCGAATTCTTTGAGCCTCTTCCCGAAAGCGAACTGTCGGGCTGGGGGTAGTCTGTTGCGCGCATTACTCGATACGCACGCATTGCTCTGGTGGCTTTGCGACGCTCCAGCCCTAACGCGCACTGCGCGAAAGATCATTGCGGAAACTAAGAACACGCTGATTGTAAGTGCTGCTTCGGCCTGGGAAATCGCCACCAAGGTTCGACTCGGCAAACTACCGATAGGTGCGGACCTAGTCTCAGATTTCTCCGGCCAAATTGAACGCGAAGGGTTTGAGTTACTGGCTATCTCTGCGGAACATGGTATTCGCGCCGGTCTTTTACCGGGCCCTCACAAGGACCCATTTGATCGTATGCTGATTGCTCAGTCTCAAGCGGAACATACACCGATCATCAGTAACGAAGCGGTATTTGAAAGCTATGGTGTAAGGCGGGTGTGGTAACGTCTTACCAAGTGCATCTCAGGTGCGATTATTGGACCATAGGTAAGCGGCGCTTCTGCTGGGATTAGAACCGTCAAAGTAAGCGCATATAGTGGTCGCCTCGTGTTTGATGCGGATGGGCAGTAGCCATCAGGGCAACGACCCGGGCCGCAGGCATCGCGGCGGCTACTTATCCTTATCGTCTGGGGCGCCGGTGCCGTTCGAGCCCAGAAACAGCTTGCGCCCGTCAGGAAACGTGACGTCTCGGCCGTTGGCCCGGTTTGATCCGTCTTTGGCTTTATAGCCGTCTACGACGATCTCCATGCCCGCCGTCACGGTATCTCTGGTGAAACCGCGCCGGAGCAACGTGTTCGGCGTACCGCATTCCACCATCCAGCTGGTGACTTTGCCGTCGTCTCCTTTGACGTCGACATGAATCCAGGCGTGTGGATTGATCCATTCCATCTTGGTCACGGTGCCCTGCAATTTGACGGGCTTGGTGGAATCAAATTCCGCGGTGAAAGCGTGATGAGCCCACGCTGCCGTACCGCACAAGAAAAGACCGGCAGCGACGACAAGACCGGCTAACTTTCCCTTCATCGGCTCCTCCTCCTTCTTGTCTCGTGCATTCTCACTGGTGGTGACCCTGTTCAGCCGCTTTCTTTTCGTCGGCCCGGGCTCCGCCAAGGATACCAAACATGCCGTAATTCCCCTCATGACAAGCGTATTCGAAAAGGGGATCCTCGGTTTTGGACATCACGATTTCAATCGTCCAGGGCTTGGTGTACACGGTCGGATCGTTGACCGTGGCCTGGTAGGTGATGGTGTCCGCGTCGGTGCGCGTAAAACGCTCGGTTACGCGGAGATTCTGGTCGGTTAGGCCATCGTAATTCACTCCAAAGTGGCTCTTGTCGTTGAATCTAACGTTGGTCGTATCGACGACCAGAGTCTTCCCTTCCCAATGTCCACGCGAGTCTCCGTTCCACTGCGACACACTTTGGGGCAGGTGCGGACGCCCGCCGAGCGGGATGATGCGCGTTTTATTTCCCATTTCGGCCAGGATCGCCACATAGTTAGGAGTCTGCACGATCTGATAGTTATTGTTGTAGCCACCTGGCAGCAGGGGAGGCCCCTCCTGCGAAAAGTTAAGACAGCGTTCGCCCAACGTGCGGTCCTCGGGACCGTCGGCAGGATGCGCCGCAAAATAGGCGTGGGCGTTTTCAAATCTACGTTTTGCTTCCGGCGTCATCGGTGGAATTCTGCCGTCGGGAGGATCGATGACTAAAGAGGTGCGCATGTTTCTCCCCAGCTTAGTGCCGCGGTCATACCAGGATTGGTTGTAAGCCCGGGCGGTGTCCTCGTCCGGGGGAACATCGCGCCGATCGAAGTCCAGTTCCTGGCTCCTCTTTTTCAGATACGCGGCGGCCTCTTCCGGGGTGAAGAATTGCTTTTCGCCGAGCTCGGGATCGCGTTGCAGCGGCGTGAGACTGGCGATGCTCCACACTCCCTCTAAATCCGGTTGGCCTTGCGGTACCCGACTCGTCTGCACCGCGCCAGTCGACGAGGTTTTGGCCTTTGCGTTACTTGGTGACGTCTGTGCCAGGGCGGGCGAAAGCAAAACAACTGCGGCTCCGAACAGCAATGCACTACGGACCACGATCCTAGCCCATTTTGTCGTCATGGGTCGACCCCCTTTGTTCAGTCGGCTTACGGTGCCTTACGAGCGCAACCGCAATAGCCACAATTCGCAGCGAAGGTAGATGGAGATCTCTGCGGCTCATCGGAAACTCTTTCTCCCTTCATTTGCTAGGCTGCTTGCGAAGATGGCCGTAAAGCAGTTCTTCGGCAAACTCGGCGCACTTGTACTCCATCAATTGCGCATTCTTTTCCACGTGCCGATACAACGGCATGCTCATTTTCCAGGGCCTCGAGAATACTTTCGGATCTTCGATGGTGGCCTCATATTGGAGGACATTGGCGCTGACGGGAGTGTAGCGCTCGACCACGTGCAGCGCCTCGCTATGGAAATTGCCGGCCCGATCAAACCAGGTCTGATCGTTAAAGCTTGTCACGTCCACTACCAGCGTGTTGCCCTCCCAATGACCGTTCGACCATCCCATCCAGCTATCCACCGGAGCTTCCCGCGGCTTGCCCATATTGATGGTCCGAACGGCGCCCGCGTACTCATAGGCGATCATGATGGACTTCGAGCCCTGGAGAATTTGGAAGGGATAGGGCATATAAGTCGCCCGCGGCACGCCCGGCAGATAGCATTTCAACTCCGGATCGGCAGTCCAGCGATTGGCAAAATTTTCCTTCTGTTTCGCGGCGGCCGCAGGCAGATACGGCAGCGTGTCGCCCTCTACGACTCCAATTCCGGGCGGGATCGAGCCGATGGCACCTAGGTCGGGTGGTCCCGGGCTCGGCCCGTGCGTCTCTATATCCCAGTTGGCCTTGTTGAGGCTCTGCCAAATCCCGTTCAGGTCGGGCTTGCCGTCGACTGTACGCGCACCGCGGTTGGCTGGCGTCTGAGAAGCTGAGGAGACGCGAAGCAGAAATCCCAACGCGACAGCTGCCGCAGCGATCAGGAAGACTCGCGTTCGCATATAAAGGAAGCTCTCTCTTAGAGCGTTGAGGAAGTATACATCCGGTGCGGCCCGCTCGGAACTAGTCTCGCCACCCTCCTTAACGACCTCTGGCGGCAGAAGAGCAAAGTAAGAATTGAAATTCCCTACCCCAGAGCACTAGGGATACCTCGACTGGATCGGCGGCGACTGCGATCCCGAGGTGCTTTACTTTAAGATTTCTCCACAAGCGATGCGGTCTCCTGCGTTACCTTCTGGGTCACTGGTCATATCGTCAGCTTTGGCATGGATAACTAGCGCGGTTCCGCCGTTGCTGAAGACGGAGTGGCGATCGGTGCCCAGCGTGACACCCGGGGCGAGCACCGTTGCGGCTGCGGTGCCCTTGGAAGAGACCATGAAGTTCCTCATATCCCCAGCGTGTGGCCCTTCGGCATTTTCCAGCCCGTGTTTCTTGCCCTCTGGATTGAAATGAGGTCCGGCAGACTGGAAACGCGGCCCATCACACTTCGCGTTCTGGTGGATGTGGAGCGCATGCTCTCCTGGCGGAAGGTGTGTCAAGTCCAACCGAATGTTTACCCCTTGCTTTGCTGGTAGGAGTGTTGCGCTGCCGATGACCTCGTCCTGTGCATTTCTCATAACGATGGCCAGGTTCGACTTCTTCGCAGCAGCCAAAACAACGAGGACGAGCGAGCCGGTCATGGCAAACAGCAAATGTCGATTGATTCTCCCAGGGCAGGCCCTGGGATTCTGTTTGCTTAGGCACATTGCTGCACCTCCGTTCCCAGAAAGGGGACAACCAATAGGCCCCTACCACGGCTCTCTAGTGTGCTCGGCCCACTGCTGTTCATGGTGCAACTTCCTTTCCCGGTTTTCGAGGAGAAAGGTGTTGTACATTGACCCCACTGTGAAAGCTGTGGTGTCAACCGAAAGTTTTGGTTGAGGCCAGTTCTTCGAGGATGACTTCGAGCAGACGGTTTTCGAATTCTTAAATCAAAGCTATTCGCTAGCTTGACTGTCAATCATGAAGCGAGTGATGTTTACGAGCACGGTTCCCGCGGTGGCCGTCAATGCTACAGACTCATCCACTCTTCGTAATGTGAAGATGAAAGCGTTTAGGGTGAGGGCGGAATCCTCTCCCCTTCAACTGTTACCGTTCCCGCCTCGACTATAGTGCACCTCGCGGAGCAAACGATTGGACACGACGGTCCGAAT
The DNA here is from genome assembly GCA_003223325.1 of Acidobacteriota bacterium. Taxonomy (GTDB): domain Bacteria; phylum Acidobacteriota; class Terriglobia; order Acidiferrales; family UBA7541; genus Palsa-189. The sequence goes on along the minus strand of QHYS01000303.1, from coordinate 11,052 downwards.
CTGGTTCCTGTGGCTCGCCGCTGCTTGCTGCTTCGCGGCCGAACCGTAGTGCTTGAGCGTGATCGGATCGGTGCGATCACCAAGGTTGTCAAGCGCCGCATAATTTGCGTACGTTTGGGTCATCCCGACGTTCCAATCGTTGGGATTGTCGGCGGTAACGTTGTTGAAAAAGATGTAGTCGGTGAGAATCCCAGCCTTTTTTTCCTCCTCGAAGATCGGGATTAAGTTGTCCATTACGTCCTGGTCGAAAGCGGGACGCTGGCCAGGGTTGACCTTAAAGAGGATCACCCGGGTAACGGTATTCGGAGTCACTTTAACGCTGCCCGCAGGCTGTTGAGCCGAAACGCGAGTTAGGCGCGCAACCACCAGGATTGCGAGCACAATCGCCACCAATACAAGAATCAGAATCCGGTATTTCTTCATTTTTTCCCTCCGCGAGCGAAAAGCTAAGCCGTTTCAGTCGATTTGCCAGATACGAGGCCTACTATGGAGAGCCGAACCTTTGGAGGAAGTATTCCTGGAAAGGTTATAACTAGTCCCTGCTTGTACTCTCTTGCGTAAACGGAAGTCAAGGACATTTCCGCACTCGATTTTAGCGGAGAGGACCCATGGCGATTCTCAGTGGCAAGCGCCTCCGGCCCTAATGCCGGGCGTGCCCCATATTTTGCAGAATGCCAAGGTGGTGGTAAGGTCTTGCCGATGAACCGCGAAATTGCCCGGCCAGGCTTGGGGCCACCGAGCCGCACACTTGCGGCAACCGGTTCGGTGGTAACATGCGACCGACGTCCGCGAGGGTTCCGGCGTAGGCATGAGGCGTAACCCTAGTATCGTAGTTCTCCGATCCAAAGCGAAACAAATCCAGGGCAAAGCGGAGGTGAGACTCCAAATGACGCAATCCGTTAGAAAACCTGGTTCAATGATGCTCGTGTTTGTTGCGGTACTCCTCCTGGCGGGTCAGACGCAGCCCGGCAAGGGGCGAACCCTTGGGAAGATCGCACAGCCGCCGCCAGGGATAGCGCCCGCAGTGACTGAGACGCTGACGTACGATCACGTGCATCTCGGCGTTCCCGACCCGGCGAAGGCGGTCGAGTGGTATGCGAAATATATAGGTTTGCAGCCCGGGCCGCCGGGGGAGCCGAATGACCGCCTCTTTTTCGGCAAAATCCGATTCATCTTCCTGAAGACCGAACATCCTCTGCCCAGCGCCGGCAGCGCTGTCGATCACATCGGTCTTTCCTTTGCTGATCTAGCCGCAAAAATGAAGGAGTTCGAAGCGGCCGGCATCAAGATCGTCACGCCGATTCAAGAAGAACGAGGCCTGTTCAAGCATGCCTTCATCGAAGACCCGTGGGGCACCAAAATCGAGGTCCTGCAGGATGCCGAGACGCTCGGCTTCCACCACGTCCATCTGCGGGCACCTGACCCTGAAGCTGCCTTGAAGTGGTACCTCGACATGTTTGGGGGCGAGCGTACAAAACTGAAAGGACGGGTGGATGCCGTCAAGTATGGCGACGTGTGGGTTCTCGCGGAGAAAGGCAACGCCACGCCAAGCGAAGGCCACGCCATCGATCATATCGGTTGGCGGACTACCATGGACCTCGGCGCGAAGGCCGCCGAGCTCAAAGCCAAGGGCGTGAGGTTTACAACCGAGCCCAGGCCGGTGCGGGACATCCACATGTCATATGTCGAAGGTCCTGCGGCCGTAAAGATCGAATTGTTACAGCGCTAAATGCCACCCAGCAGCCGCAAGCCCGAAGAACGCAATCTTTCGAGTAGCAGAGAAATGCTGCAAGGATGCCCTGGGCAGGGAGATTATCCCGGCTCATGACGTGTTGACGTGCGCGGATATTGGCTAACTGGAGCCGGAGGAGGCGTTGGGTGACCACCCACGCCTGACTATCCAGGGGACGGGAACTGTTCAGTTTGCCACGGGAAGGGAAAAATACTGGTGGGTGAGAGCCCCGGAGAGTTGGGCGCATTGGGACAGAATTACGGAACCATTGCGGTAGAAGATTTAAATCTCCCAGGGCTGGCTGGCAGCATGCTGGCGAAGTTTGTTCAGGATGCCGGAGGGGTTCAAAAGCTTGCGTACAAGGCTGAGAGTGCCGGTCGTGAGTTTATCCCGGTCCCAGCCCCAGGAACGAGCCAAACCTGTATCTGTGGGGCAGCGGTACCAAAGCGGTTGTCCGATCGAGAACCTGTTTGTACCGCCAGCGGATTGATTACTGACCGTGACCACATTTCCGCGCAGGTAATTTTACAAAGGGCACGGATAGTGCCTTCATGCGTTAACGTAGGTGAGGTAATGCCATGCGTTGCATGAGAAGCCCCGACTTTAGTCGGGGAGTTATCACTCAACTAGGCGCTTCACAAGCAACCAAAGCGAAAGGAGAATCTCAATGGCGTACCTTAATGTCGGAAAGGAAAATTCTAGCAACATCGAGCTTTACTACGAGGATCACGGCTCGGGCGACCCCGTAATTCTTATCCACGGATATCCCCTGAGCGGTGCCTCCTGGGAGAAACAGATTCCAGTCCTTCTGGCTGCGGGTCATCGGGTCATCACCTATGACCGAAGAGGTTTCGGGAAGTCCAGCCAACCAACGACCGGCTACAACTACGATACCTTCGCCGAGGACCTGCACAAACTCGTAACCCATCTCAAGCTGCGTAATTTCGCACTGGTCGGTTTCTCTATGGGTGGAGGCGAAGTGGCACGCTACGCGGGGAGATACGGATCGAAGGACCTGAGCAAAGCGATAATCATCGGAGGCGTTCCACCATTTCTGCTGAAGACGGCGGACAACCCGGAGGGCGTGGACGGTAGTGTGTTCGAAGGGATCCAGAAAGCTGTCGCCGCAGACCGTTACACATTCTTCACCGAGTTTTTCAAGAACTTCTACAACACGGACCTTCTCCTAGGAAAGCGCATTAGCCAACAGGCCCTTCAGGCCAGTTGGAACGTTGCTGCCAGCGCTTCCGCGACGGCCAGCCTCGCATGCGTGCCAACCTGGCATGAAGACTTCCGCAAGGACTTGACCCGCATTGACGTTCCCACGCTGGTCATTCACGGTGACGCGGACCGAATTGTGCCTCTTGCTGCCTCGGGACAACGGACCGCTAAGTTGATTAAGGGAGCCCGCATAGCAGTTGTAAAAGACGGACCGCACGCGGTTAGTTGGACCCACGCGGACGAAGTGAACTCCGAGCTCGTTAACTTCTTGGGGACAGGAGTTGCGAAGAAAGCGGCCTCGGCCCGTCGGTAAGCGAGCAACGGCGGCATCGGCCCTCGGCTCAGCAGGTCATCGCCATCGAGGCACATCAAATCGAACGCACAAGCCGGATAGTTCGGAATCGTAGTGGCTTTTTGAGCCTCTATTCCATCTTGGCGGCAACGAGTTGATCGCTCCAGATACGGGGTGACCTCTCGGCTGAATGTTGAGGTTTAAGGACGATGAAGCGAGCGAAGGCGTGGGCAATGACGCCGAAGGGGAGAGTGGTCACGTGCACGGCTTGCTCTTGGTGGGTACCTGTGATGGGGGAGGATACTGGCACGGCCGAAAAGGCTTTTGACACTCACACTTGCGCTGATCATCCGCCGCTGAAAAACCTTGATCCAGATACAGAATAGAAGAGCTTACTTCCGGCCGACCCGGTTAGCTTCGACAGGTCTCCGGCAGTTTGGGTTAGTATCTCGGACTGTGCCACTTCCACCTATCAACTCTGCCAGGTATCTGTCGGCCCGTCCGGTCACGCGCAGTGTTCGTACTCCCTCCGCCATATCCACCTTCCCGGCCGAGCCTTTCAGATTGCTGCTCGTCTCCAACGATGTTTCCTGCTTCACGGGCGCACGCCTAGGCTCTCGCTTAGGTCTTACTAGGCCTCCACAGGCGGCCGTCTTGACGAAGTGTAGTTGACTAAACTTCGTCTGCTGCATTGAGTTTCGGAATTGTCACTTTTTCGTGTCGACACGATCCGAGTTTCCCAGGTGAAGTGAGCCAGTAACCAGATTTAAAGCCGATTAGTTGTTGGTTGACAGCGTTGCGAAACAATGTAGGCTTTACGAGAGCCGATCCGGCAAAGAAGGCTAGCGCTCTGATGCACCTCGGATTCCGTTTGTCTCTCGGAGATTTGGAGCGACAACGGTCGCTCGCGCTGCAGGAGACCGAGGTCAGCTGGATATAAACGTGCTCGTGGGTTTGACGGTTCAAGGAGTAAGATGACGTGGGAACGGCGCGAGCTGTTGCGCGGAGAATTTGGAACGTTGCATGGGAGCCGGGTGACCGCTTCGAGGTGCGAGCCTGCGCAATTGCCGACGGATCGACCCAACTGGTGTTGCCGGCGGTGCTGCTGGACCCCGCAACACTGCCCGAGGTTGTGGTAGACGAAGTTGGGACAGATATCCCATTCAATCTCACCACATCCGGTACTTCCCTCACGATTCCTGGACCGGCGAGCCGGTGGGCGGCTGATACCGACATCGAAGTGATCTGGCTTGAATATGTTTCTCCTCATCGGTATCGGTTGGTTCTCGAAAGATCCGGACCCCTCACAGCCGATGCGCCAACCGCAGCGCCGGACGACGCCATCGAGTTTGCATCCGCGGATCGCGAGCTCCTCCGTCGCCCGATGCCTCGCCTGACGCCAGCAGAGTTCCACTTGGGGTTGCGAGCGACCCAGTTGGCGACGCACCCCGGATTTGACCGGCTAATCTGTCTGCCAATGGTTCGGGAGATGGACCTGCTCGAACACCAAACGCGCACAGCGAGAACCGTCTTGCGTAGGTTTAGGGGCCGGGCTATGTTGTGCGACGAAGTAGGACTTGGCAAAACCGTCGAAGCTGGCCTGGTGCTCTCTGAACTGCTGATGCGCGGCTTGGTGCGCTCCGCATTGGTGTTGACCCCGCCGTCTTTAATAGCGCAATGGCAGGGCGAGATGCGTCGGAAGTTCGCGATTGAATTGACCAGCTACGACGATCCGTCTTTTCGCAACGCTGGTGCCCCCGCTTGGGACGTGCATGACCGGCTGATCTTTTCGATTCACACCGCCAAACGCGAACCACACCGGGCCGCGCTTCTGGCACGAAGATGGGATATAGTGATCGTGGACGAAGCCCACCATCTGCGTAGTCGGACGACTGCGGCGTGGAAGTTCGCAAGCGAACTCCAAAGGCAGTTCATCCTTCTGCTGACGGCCACTCCGGTGCAGAACAACCTCGAGGAGCTGTTTAATCTCGTGACGCTGCTGGAGCCGGGGCTGCTGAACACACAAAGGGATTTTTCACGTCGTTTCGTTTCCAAAGAGGACAAGCTCACCCCCAGGAATGTGGACCAATTGCACGCCTTGCTGAGCGAGGTCATGGTGCGCAATCGGCGGAGCACTGTCGGCCTGCAGTTTACACGGCGATACGCTCGCACGGAGGCCGTTGCGCTGACACCGGGATCACGCGTGCTTTACGATTCGATCACGGCATTCGTGCGCAGCGGTCTGCGCACCGACAACATCGCGGCTGGCATGAACCGCATGACGCTTGTCATGCTCCAGATGGCCATCGGAAGTTCCGCTTCAGCGGCAGCTTCGATGCTCGATAATATGCTCAATAAGCCGCATCTATCACCCGAGCAACGGGCGAATCTGTCCGAACTCGCGGAGCAAGCGAGGCGCGAAGACAGCAACGCCAAGGCCGATCGCCTGCTGCAGTTGTTGCGAGACTTCCCCGACAAACTGGTGGTATTTACCCAATTCCGTAAGACCCAGGAGATGCTTCGTGCGAAGCTCGCCGCGGCCGGCCACGACGTAGCAGTGTTTCACGGAGGGCTGTCACGGCTCGAGAGGGAGGCGGCAATCGAGCATTTTCGTGGTTCGGCACGGCTGCTATTGTGCTCCGAGTCCGGCAGTGAAGGGAGAAATCTCCAGTTCGCCCACGGATTGTGTAACTTCGATCTTCCATGGAATCCGATGAAGATCGAGCAACGCGTCGGCCGCCTCAGCCGGATTGGGCAGAGGAGTGATGTATACGTATTCAACTTGGTAGCCGCCGGAACCGTCGAAGCGGCTGTTCTTCACTTGCTGGAGGCCAAACTGAACATGTTCGAGTTGGTGATCGGTGAAATCGACATGATCCTAGGAAACCTCGGCGAAGAAAAAGAGTTCGAGGAAATGGTGGTTGACGAGTGGGCTGCCTCTCACGATGCAGGCGACTTTGCCAGCCGGATGGAGACTTTGGGCAACCGCCTGCTGGCGGCCAAGGCAGCGTATTTTCGCCAAAAAGCTCAGGATGAAAAATTGTTCGGCAATCGCTTCGTGCCAGAAGCATGAGGGCCCGCTCTTGGGTTTTGCCCGAACATTATGACTTCCGTCTTCCAACACTCTCTGTGTTTCTCACCACTGGAACAGTTCATCCGCGACTTCGTCGAGGCGGTCAACGGAGCCTGGGACGAGATTGAGCCGCGGGTTTACGACCTGTTGACGGAAACCGAACTGCTGCAAGTCACATTTGACCCTGAGGCTCTGCCTGAGCACCCCAGGGCCCAATTGGCCAGCTTCGGCTCACCGCTCATCGACCGTTTGCTGGGCGAGGCAGTGAAGCGATGGAGCGCTGCGCAGTTGTATCGGATCGGCCTCAACTGGCACGTCCAGGATCTTCATGAGCGCGTGAACACGACCGATTTGTTGCCGCATGGAGCGGAATTGCGGATCGAGCGCGTCCGGGCGATGAACTTTCCCCAGGCAGTCTTTTGGTTCAAGGCCATCTTTTCCGGCGACCAAAGACAAGAGGAGATTTTGCCCATTGGCATCGATCTGCACTACCAGAGAGAGGTCCGGCAATTGGAACCGCTTTTAGCGGACGGCCGGCTGTCGACCAGTCCCGAAGCGATTCTCGCCGAGGCCAGACACGCTGGCCTCGTGTCCGGATATAGGACCGCTCGTGGTCACGTGGTCCGAACCGTAACTTCGCTGGCTAATGGCTGCCGCCGGGAATGGGCTGGTCGCTTAGAAAGGCAAATTGCGCGCACATCCTCTTATTATGCACAGCTGCGCGAGGAAGCCGATGAATATGCGCGGCGATCGCAGTTCCGCACTCGTAAACCGGAGGCTGGCAGCATTGAAGGCGATCCGGCCGCCCGAGCAGCAGCACTCCGCGAAGCGATTGATCGCGAGCAGAGTCTGCGCATCGCCGAGCTACGGCAGAGGTCCTCTGTCCGAGTGAAGATCCAGCTTGCTTCGGTGATGCTGGTCGAGCAGCCGAAATTGCAGATCGCCGCGGCTGCGACGGTCAAGGACCGATGCGTGGGACGCTTGGATCTGGTATGGGACCCGCTATCGGACGGGCTTGAGGCAGTTCCCTGCACTCGCTGCGGACAGCCGACCTTTACGCTCCGGATCGAACATGCGGGCCTTGTTTGCGCAAATTGCCCGGTCGTACCTCCCCCTACGGTACTCCATAGGAGATAGCGCCAACTCCCAGGTAAGTACCTGGAAAAGCCACCGAATCGAGAAATCCCTCTCGGCGAGATCGGAGATTCGCTTCATCTTTCCAGGTTTGCTAAAGGTCTCCGGATCCTCGTCGCTTCCATCTCCAAGTGCCCGTGGAACAGAGGCTTCAGTTGCTTCAAATTACGTCGCCAAGCAAAGCCTTCATGGAATCGTGATCAGCAGGCCGCCGCTGGTGCCAACCGATTGCTCTGCTCGATCCTCCGCCTGTGAGGCTCCGGCCAACAGCAGGCCCAAGCTCAGTGATGGCGACTTCCTTTTCGGAGTCGGCCGACCGTGCTAAGGCATTTCCCGAACAGAGAAAGAAGAGCGCTATCAAAACGGCTTTTATCGCATTCACGGCCACCTCGACCGACTGACTGCCGCCGTAGACTCTGGCACCCCTCGACTTGAAACGCAAGCTGACGACTGAAAACGAGGTCGCACACCGGTTTCCCCCTGCAATCAAGTCCTCGTTTGCCCGCCCTCGCGAGCGAGTGCGAGTGGCGGTGAAAGTGCGAATGTAGAACCACACGCAATGTTCTGCGGAAAATTAGGCCCTCGCGTTCCTCCGCGAACCGAAACGCAGATCTATCACACCGAAGTATTGAGAGACTGAGAGACTCTCGTGCACTGAAAAATCAGGAAGTAATGGTCGGCGGGAGCAGATAACCGAGACGCGCTACACGCGGATTGTTCGGAAGCGCCAACAAGAAATTCTGCGACTCGCGGATAATCCTTTGCGGCGATATCTACCAGGTTACTTTTTGTATAGGTCAGGGCCGACGCCATTACTTCTTTCAGCCGATAATACCCTGCCATCGGCGAACACCACCCGCGTGATGGCCCCGACGAAGTTGGCGCTCTTGGCCGGTCGTATGTCGACGGTGATTTGATCCCCAGGGTTAAAGGAGTTCTTATTCCAGCCGGCATCGATCATGTTGGCCGGAGCCTGAGTCTCCCCAACCCAATGTCTCACTTGGCCGTCGTCAGCTTTTTCGTCGAACTTCAGGAGACAATGCGGATTGGCCCAGAACCATTCCGTTACGTTCCCCTTCACAGTAACTACTTTCCCAGTCTCATACGACGCGTTGCCGTGATGTGCCCACATTGGAACCGAGAGGATCAGAAAGCCCATAGCCACAATGAAGAACGTAATGAACCTATTTCCCATTGGGATTGCCTCCATACCAAGTTGTCTTGCCTGTTACTTGAATCCCGCGCTCCGACCAGCGACGCGAATATCGGCCGCTCATGACGTGTTGGACCCGAAATCTTCATACATGCGTCGCTATCTTTAGGCGCCCTCGAACACCTTCCGGTAAAAGTCCACGAAAGTTTTAATCATCATCGTTCCGGCTATTTGCCATCTCTACCGGTGAGCAGTACATCTCCATGACATCGGTGTGGGGGTCTGCCAACACCATAAGAATGCTCATGGTCACCCAGGGTTTTGTATAAATCTTCGGGTCGCTAATCATCTCTGTCCACTCCAAGTGGTCATGATCCACGCGGTGGAAGGTTTCCGTTACATGTATTTGGTCGCTGATCGGACGGCCAGTGGAATCGAGCCAGACTCTATCTTCAGGCATCGTCCCAGCTGTCTCGACGACAAGCGTGGTATCGTCCACCCAATTACCCACAGAGTACCCATAAAACCGTTGCTCCCGAACGTGGCCGCTATCTGTACCCCAGCCTTGACCAAGTTGTACTCCACCATCGACTAATTTGGGCATTTCTCGCCCGTCCGTCCAGACGACGCGGTACCTCTTATCATATTCATACATGAGCGCGATCTTAAACTCGTCTTGAAGGATCTGCGTCATCCTAAGGTTGTAATGATTCATGCGCGGAAACCCTAGCGGCTCGCACTTATCCCTCGGATCATTAAAAAATGCGGGCGCGACGGCGTCCTTCCCTTCCAGCGCTTTGTGAGACTTATACGTTTCTAATCCGTAAGGCGTGTACGGCAACTGATGTTCCGGCTTCCCGTCGTTTGGCATGGCCGCCACGCCACCTGCCTGGATAGCAGCGCCCGGCCCGTTGGCCGGTGTCCAAGTCCCAGAAATGTCGTGGCGAGGAGCGGGAGCAAGCTTCTGGTCTCCCACGGTTAGTGACTGGCGAGCGGTCTGAGCAAACGCCGAAGAACACAATGTCGATGCGGCCATTAGGCCAACGATCAAAACCGTGATGCGATTTAGCATTTTCCGAACTCCTGCACACAATCACTTTCGCTTTCCCTCAAAGGACCGCAGCTGCCTGAACGGATACCGGATACGGATACCGGCCCAAAAAACTTCAAACCCATGTCGCCCCCGAGCTTTTGGAGGATTCGGTAATGGGAAATGGTTTGACCGACCACGTTCATTTTCCGGTGGGCACACGGGCAGAACCTTGATGCCACGTCGCGCCCGAGCTTGCTGTCGTGCGCCTGATACACCTCACCCCTTCCGCCCTCACCAATACCGGAGAGGATTTCGTAAGCGCCGAAGGACGCTTGCCAGTGAGAATTGCCATAGGTCTCCGGCTGAATTTAATGCCAATGATACCGTGCTGGCACTTGCGAGAGTCAACTTTCTTGCGTGGGGGAGTGCGGGCGGCGGGTCGCTGAAAGAGTCGGATTTTAAATCTGGTGGTTTTCTATTGCGGCCAACGTAGACTCCTCGTTTGATCCTGGCAACTGTGCGCCCGAAGGTGTGTGAATCTTCAAAATGAGCGGCCCTGGCCGTCAGCTTCTTCTTGCAGAGCGCAACTCGCGGAGATTTATCCTCAGAATCCGCGGACGACAAATGCGATTGCTCGGCCAGCCAAAGCAACGCTGAGCCAGCATAGCAGTGATAAACAGGCTGTGAATTTTCCCATTAATACACTGTTCGTGGCGCCCGAACTGACCACTTTCCGATGCACCGTGAGGTGAAAGGTTACGGCTAGGACTATCAAGACAATCTTGACGAAGAACGCGCTGTTGTAACTCATCCTGGTCGCTTCGGATAAGAACATTGCAACTCCAGTGCAGACGCTAATCAACAGAGCGGTCCAAAACCAAATCATGAAGTCGCTGGCGACCACGGCGACAGAGTGCTGCCGCAGCACAACGCCCAAAAGCCGCAAATCTACGACCATTAGGCTGCCAAACAGGATGGTAAGACCTATAAGGTGGATCGTTTCGATAGTCGGAAATTGCCAAATTGAATGCCTGATCCCAGTGCCCACTAGACTATTTTCGCACCATTGAAAGAACGATATGGGTAAGATCTTCAGAAAAACCATGCGAAACCCTCATTCGCAATGTGCTCTTCTAGAAATTGCCTACTGGCACGTGTTCGCGACTGACTGAGACTGCCGTACACGCCAAATATTTTATCAAGAAGTATAGGCCGTCCAGCGACCCGCGATGATGATTCCAAACCACAATATCAGCGAGAGAGTACCCACCATCCTTGCCCGCCAGGGCGTGATGGTCGCCTCGTCCCATTCTGACACCGTGCCGAACACGCCTTTGCTGTGGAAGTAGAGCACGTTCAGGCCTGCGAGCGGAAGCATAGTGGCCTTCAGCCGAAACGCAAGAATCGTATAGCA
>QHYS01000302.1 GCA_003223325.1 Acidobacteriota bacterium | reverse complement strand
AGGGCGTCGCGATGATGTAATTCTCATTCAACTCTGACCCTGATACGAGGCCGGCCAGAGCCTCGGCCGCCGCAATGAGCATGGGCTCGTTGATGTCTGAAGCTCGGACATCCAAGGCTCCTCGAAAGATTCCAGGAAAGCCGAGGACGTTGTTGAACTGATTGGGGTAGTCGGATCTTCCCGTGGCAACGATCCGAGCCCCCGCTTGAGTCGCCTCCTCGGGGGTAATCTCGGGATCGGGATTTGCCATTGCCATCACTATGGATCTTTGGCCATCGATTTAACCATCTCCTGGCTAACTTGTTCAGCCACCTACAGGCCGATGAAGACATCGGCGCCCCGCATAGCCTCCGCCAAGGAGCCCTTGACCTTGCTCCGGTTTGTCAGAAGCGCGATTTCCTTCTTGTACTCGTTTATGTTCTCGGAGCGACCTTCATAGATCGCCCCGTGCGTTTCGCACAGGATCACATCTCGCACCCCGGCTTTCATGAGGAGTTTTGTAGTCGCAATTCCTCCCGCTCCAGCCCCATTGACCACCACTTTGATCGCGTTGAATTTCTTTTCAACGATTTTAAGCGCATTGATCATCGCCGCTAGGGTCACCACGGCGGTGCCATGCTGATCGTCATGAAAAACAGGGATCGGCATCTCCCTCTTGAGGGTCTCGAGAACTCTAAAACATCTGGGCACCGAAATATCTTCTAGGTTGATGCCTCCGAAGATCGGCTCAAGACTTTTCACAATTCCAATAATCTGATCTGGATCCTGCGTATCGAGAACGATCGGAAAAGCATCCGGCGAGATTTTTGAAAAGTACGCATTTTCCTTCCATAACCGGTATGCCGGCCCGGGGACCGATGTTTCCCAATCCGAGAATCGCTGAGCTATCCGTCACCGCGGCAACAAGGTTATCTTTCGTTGTATAAGTATGAATTTGCTCCGGATTCCAGACAATTTCTCGACAAACTTCGGCCACACCGGGCGAGTACGCCAGGGTGAGATCCTTCACGTCCCGGGTTGGAACCTTACTGATCACTTCGATTTTTCCGCCTCCGCCGAAATTGTTGGCGTGGTAGGCAAGAGGCTCTTCTTTCGTGTAAGTCACCAAACTTTTGACTGTAGCCAATTTTTCGCTCCTTACCTGGACATTGCCTGATCTGCTTGCAGTCCTGGAGAGGTCACTACTCGATTGAGACCAGACGCAGCAGCCGGAAATCACTGAGCATCTTCCCTGTGCCCAGGACCACGGAAGCCAGCGGATCATCCGCAATCGAAACCGGCAACCCGGTCTCTTCGCGAATGCGCTTGTCTAGATTCCTAATCAGTGCGCCGCCCCCGGTTAACACGATCCCCCGGTCACTGATATCGGCGGAAAGCTCCGGAGGGGTGCGTTCCAGCGCCACGCGAATGGCATTCAAGATCGTCGAGACGCACTCGGAAAGCGCCTCACGGATTTCGCTATCGTCGATGGTGACGGTGCGGGGCACGCCCTCAATCAAGTTGCGCCCCTTGACCTCCATGGTCAGCGGCTTCTCCAGAGGATATGCTGATCCGATCTCCATCTTGATCTGTTCCGCTGTGCGTTCGCCGACGAGCAGGTTGTATTTCCGTTTCAGATAATGCATCACGGCTTCATCCATCTCGTTACCGGCCACGCGCACCGAGCGCGAATAGACAATCCCGCTCATGGAAATGACGGCAATGTCTGTTGTGCCGCCGCCGATATCCACCACCATGTTGCCGGAGGGCTCCTCGATAGGTAAACCGGCGCCAATGGCCGCCGCCATGGCCTGTTCCACCAGATAAACTTCGCTGGCCCTCGCGCGGTAGGCGGAATCTTGCACAGCGCGTTTCTCTACGGGGGTGATTTCGCTGGGCACGCCGATGACGATGCGGGGGTGAACCAGAACGCGGCGATTATGGGCTTTCTGGATGAAATAGGTCAGCATCTTCTCGGTGACTTTGAAGTCCGCGATCACTCCGTCCTTCATGGGCTTGATGGCCACCACGTTGCCTGGCGTACGGCCCAGCATGTCCTTGGCTTCTCGCCCCACCGCGACCACTTCGCTCGTATTCTTGTTAATGGCCACAATGGATGGTTCGTTGACCACGATGCCCTTGGTCTTGGCAAAGACCAGCGTGTTCGCCGTCCCCAGATCGATCGCGAGGTCAGAGGAAAGCAGGCTGAAGACGGAACGAAGGTTGTAGCCGTTTTTACCAGGTATGAACATTCTTGTTTCCCGGCCGTTTGCGGCCGCGGTTCCCCTTTGGCGGCGAGACAGTTCTCATGGAATCACGATCGGCACGCGTTTGATAGCCGTACCTCCGCGACGATTCTGCCCGGTCACCACAATCTCATGACTGCCACGCGAAAGTGGCTGTGTGAAATAACGGAAATGGCCGTCAGGCCGGATGTCGGCCACAGCCTCGCCATTGACAATAAGCGCCGCGCTGGGCTCTGTGCGTCCGATGAGTTCTGCCACGTTTCCATGCAATTCCGTGCCGTCTACCTCCAGAAGCATCTCTTCCGACTTGCCTTGGCTGATGACCGTAAACTTGAAGGCGTCCGCCGGGGCGCTCTCCTTCTTATGTTCATCGATTGCCGTTACGCTCCAGTAGTAATCGCCGGGATCGAATCCGCTGAGGTCTGCGCTCGTCCCGGTGACCACCTTCTCGGCGGCGATGCGCGTAAACATGGAATTCGCGCTCACGCGCAGGCTGTAGGTGGCCGCCTCGGGAACGGCAGACCAGGCAAAATGCACGCTAGCATGCTTCGGGTCTGCTTCGATCAGCGGCTGAAGGTTTAAGGGCGCAGTAAGATTCGGTGGCGCAAGCACCGTCGTCTTCGTCAATTCGCCGCTCGATTGATTAAAGGTCACGCGTTCCCACTCGCCGATGGCCACGTGCTGGTTGCCCACCTGCATGTTCGCCGAACCCGCGGAGACGGTGATCTGGTTTTCATCGCTAACAGGGTCGGTGCGAACCGCAGCGCGGCTGTTTTCCTGCAAGGATGCCCGCGCATTAGCAAAGGAGACCTCGGCGCGCGATCGCGGGGATTGCCAGGTCCCGGTAGCCAGGTCCACCGCGCCAGAACTGATATGCATGGCCACACTGGTCGATTGATCGCGGTCAATGTAGTTCTGCTCAACGGTCACAAAGGAATTTGACTTAACCGTGTAGGTTGTGCCGTCCACAAATGTGAGCCTGGCCGCGCCGTCGTCGCCGGTGCGAATCAGATCTCCCCTATCGAGCGTGGTGCGGTAATCGGCATTCTCCCAGGTGACGGAATTGGCGCGTTTTATTTCCACTTTGCCGTCGAGATTAACAAAACGAGCCTGGTTCTGCGACAGTGCGGCGCTGCTTGGAGCAGCGCCCAGGCTGTGCGAGACGCGGTCCATGGTCCTGTTCAGCCAATCGGGGCGAGCTACATACACGCCTGCGCATATAATGACCACGACCAGTAGGGCGTAGACGATCACCGTCCGGTAGCTGATCGTCGTCCAGTAAACTTCGATGGCCGGCCCTTTGCCATGTTTTGCAGAACCGGGTTGTCGCGAATCGTACATCAAAAGTGCGATTTTTACGCTGGTTTTGCAATCTAGCATAGGGTCTGGGGTGTCGCAAGGCGGCCGCCAGAGGGTGTTGCTCCGCTTTGCAACATAGGGCGCGCCTAAGTTACGGACGCCTACGAAGAGTACACAAGCACATACGATTTCGGGTTTGAGCCCAGGGGCAAGCTGCCCTATAATAAATTGGTCAGACCAAGAATCTGCGCGCGCTGTTGGCTGGTCGGGCGATTCTCCTGCGTGCTAGCAAGGTGGCCGTAACAAGTGTTCAAATCACTACATAAGAAAAACCTAGGCGTTCGGATCATGCTCGGTGTCATAGTCGGGCTGCTCGGCGTGGGTATGCTCCTTTACCTGATCCCGGGCCAGGGCACCGAGAGCGTCTCTGCCGCCGATGTCGTGGCGACAGTGGATAATCAATCGATAACAGTTACGGATATTCGGGCCCAGTTAGCGCGCATTCAGCGTGCGAGCGCCATCCCTGCGGCGCTGGAGCCTTTATATGCACAGCAAGTCCTCAACGAGTTGGTGTTCCAGAGAGAGTTGGCGGTCGAAGCCAAACAACTGGGAATCACCGTCAGCGATCAGGAACGTGCTGACCGCATTCGGCAGCTGATTCCCACAGCATTTGTAGGCGGCACCTTCGTTGGCAACGATCAATACGCGGCGCAGGTGGAAGCAACATCCGGAATGGGTGTGGCGGAATTTGAGGATCTGATCGGCCAGGGCCTGCTCCAGGAGAAATTCCGAGAGCTCGTAACCGACGGGATGAGCGTCTCGCCTGCGGAAGTCGAACAGGAATTCCGGCGGCGCAACGACAAGATCAAGATCAATTATGTAGCCATCAAACCCGATGATTTGCAGGCCAAAATCGAAGCCAGCGACGCCGATCTATCCGCCTACTTCCAGAAGAACAAAGCGAAATATAACGTCCCTGAGCGGCGCGTCGTGCAATATGCGTTTCTCGATCTCGAGCAGCTACGCCTGCATGCCAATATTCCTCAAGATCAAATCCGCAGCTATTACGAACAGCACCTTGACCGTTACAAAATGCCCGACCGTGCACATGTGGCGCACATCTTATTTAAGACCGTGGGTAAGACAGATTCGGAAGCAGAGGAGATCCGCAAAAAGTCCGAAGATGTGCTCAAGAAAGCCAAGAGCGGGGCTAATTTCGGTGACCTGGCCAAGCAGTACTCGGACGACAGCACCAAAGAGGTTGGTGGTGATCTCGACTGGATTGTGCGCGGGCAAACTGTCCCGGAATTTGAACAGGCCGCTTTCAGCCTGCCCATCGGTTCGATTTCCGATCTGGTAAAAACGCAATACGGATTCCACATCGTCAAGGTAATTGACCGCCAAGCGGCCCGCACACAAACGCTGGATGACGTGTTTCCGCAAATCTTGGGCACGCTGCAGGAAGATCAAGCGCAACGCCAGGCCGAAGATCTTTCCGGGCAGATTTCGGCCGAGATCCGTCGCTCAGGCCGGGTTTCCATCGATGACCTGGCCAAGAAATTCAACTTGAAATTTGGACAGACGCCGCCTCTTGAAGCCAATAAACCCATTTTGGAAGTCGGCAATTCGCCAGAGCTTACGGAGACGATTTTCCGCCTTCGCCCCGGTGATGATAGCGCGGCGATCCGCACCGACAAAGGGTACGTCGTCATTTCTGTAAAAGAAGATCAACCGGCCCATCCGGCAACGCTGGCCGAGGTTCGCGATCGAGTTCTAGCTGATTACCGACGCGAGAAAGCAGCCGACCTGGCAAAGAGCCGCGCGGAGGAACTGGCGCAGCGGGCTAAATCCGGTGAGGACTTGGCGAAGGCAGCCAAGCCCTTGGGGCTCGAAGCGAAAACCAGCGATCTTTTCTCTCGTACCGGCTCCATCAGTGACCTGGGCGGCGCAGCACAACTCGGCCCGGCGTTCAGTCTCGCCGCGGGACAGACCAGCGATGCGGTTCCCCTCGGAGCGGATTGGGCGGTTTATCGCGTGCTCGAGCGCCAGCCGGCAAATCCCGCGGATCTAGCCAAGCAACGGCAGGATATTCAACAGCAGCTCCTGGATGCGCGCCACACCATGGCGTTTGAGGCTTTCCGCACCGCTCTCGATAATCGCACGAGGCAGGAAGGCAAGTTCAAGCTAAACGTCGAAAATCTCAAGCGCATTACCACTCCCTCGAGTTCCTAAAAGAGCGTTGGCGGTTCACTTCTCCCGCAAAATGATTTCGCCCGAGCCGATCCACTGATCGTTCAGCCAGAGCCGGTAGCGAAACGATCCGGGCTTTGTGCCTGGACGGGGAGTTCCGCTCAACAAACGCATACCAGCGGGAGCCTGAAAAATATTCGAGGAGAAGGGAGAACGGTTGGCATCGAATTCGATTTTCAACTGGCCTTCTCCGGCGACCCAAGCCACCTGGTCCGACGGCCCAATGACCATCGCCTCCGGAATCACCCCAACTAAGATCGTTTTTTCCGCCATCCACGAGCGCCTTTTTCGCGGCGCGGCGCGACGATAACACACTCTGAATTTCGGACAAGCAATTTTCGGAAAATCTCGGATCCTCCGCCTGTACATCGGGTCAGTCGGTTCTTTTGGCAACTCGTTTCTCCGAATTGCTTGACGCTCTCCCAGCCTGCCCCTACACTGAAATCAACACACATTCAGAGCGCGCCGACTGCCGTTGTCCCTGCGCTCAGAAAGAACGCCGCAATCTGTACGGAGTTCGAGAGGAAAGGCATGGCATTCGGGTGGATCACTCTGAGAAGCGGCGACCGCATCTCGCTGGTACGCTCCTTTCCTTTTTTCGCGGTTCATATGGCTTGCCTGGCGGCATTCTTTTTGAAGTTCCGTTGGCCCTACTTAATTGGTTGCCTTGCCCTCTACTACGTCCGCATGTTTTTTGTGACAGCGGGATATCACCGCTATTTTTCTCATCGCTCGTTCAAGACGAGCCGCGCCTTTCAGTTTGTGATGGCGTTCGTAGCCACCATGTCAACTCAAAAGGGTGTGCTCTGGTGGGCCGCCAATCACCGGCACCATCATCGCCACTCGGATATGGACGGTGATCTGCACTCCCCCACGTTGCGCGGATTTCTCTGGGCGCATGTGGGCTGGATTTTGTCGGAGCGTTATATCCGGACGCGCGAGGAACTCATCGGCGATTTTCACAAATATCCTGAATTGCGCTGGCTGAACAAATACCACGTCGTCCCACCATTCATCTTTGGAGTCTGCTTGTTTCTCGCTGGCGGCTGGGGCCTGCTCGTATGGGGCTACTGCATCAGCACCGTGATCCTCTGGCACAGCTCATTCACGATTAATTCGCTGTCGCACATTTTTGGCCGGCGCCGCTACCCCACCACGGATACCAGCAAGAACAATGCACTGCTCGCGCTCATTACCATGGGCGAGGGATGGCACAACAATCATCACCACTACATGGCCTCCGCGCGGCAGGGCTTTTTCTGGTGGGAGATCGACGTCACCTATTATCTCTTGAAAATGCTTTCGTGGTGCGGGATCGTGTGGGACTTGCGCCAGCCTCCGCGGCACGTCTTGCTCGGCACTGAAGCTCCCTCCGCCGCAGATTAGTTCATTCCACCCATTCTATTTGTGGCCGGCGTGTCACTCTGAGGAGTACGCCCTAGGCGGACGACGAAGAACCTCTCTCTTCTTTCCTTCACGGATCACGGAGAGATTCTTGGTCCGCCGTGAGCGGATTCAGAATGCCATCAAATTGGCTATTTCGCTTGAAGGATGTCGTCGACTGCTTCCACGATCTTGCGCGCGGAGATACCAAACGCATCCAGCAGCTCCTCGGGCTTGCCCGAATGCGGCACGCGGTGTACGGCTAGGCGGCGAACCGCAGTTAGCGGCACGCCGGCTTCAGTGAGGTCCGCCAGCACCGCTTCGCCCAGCCCGCCCTCAGCATAATGATCTTCCACGGTGACGAGCCGGCCGCCGGTCGCACGCACGTGTTCGGTGAGCGCGGGGGTATCGACAGGTTTGACGCAATAAAGATCGAGCACGCGAATGCCGATTCCGCGCGACTGGAGTTCATCGCAAGCCTTAAGCGCTTCGTAAACCGTAACTCCCGCTCCGATTACCGTGACGCGGTCGTCCGCGCTTTTCCGCAGTACCTTCAGGCCGGGCGCCGGAAATCTTTCGTCATTGCCATACAAAACCGCAGTCTTCGGCCGTGACGTTCTCAGGTAACAAATTCCCGCACGGCGCGCCATCTCTTCGGTGAGCCGTTCCGCCGAGACGCCATCGCTCGGATAAAAAACGGTGGCGCCGGGAATCGCGCGGAACATGGCTAGATCCTCGAGCGCCATTTGCGAAGGGCCGTCCTCGCCGATGGAAACTCCGCAGTGGGAGCCGCATAGTTTTATGCTGCTGCGGCTGATGGCGGCCATGCGCACCTGGTCAAAAGCGCGCGAAAGAAAACAGGCGAACGTGGTTATGAAAGGCACCAAGCCTTGCGCGTTCATTCCCACGCCCACGGAGACCATGTTCTGTTCCGCGATGAAGCCTTCAACGAGCCGGTCCGGAAACGCTTTTTGGAGCGTTTCCGTAAACGTGGAGTTCTTCACGTCGCCATCGATGGCGTAAACCTTGGGATTCACCGCCGCGAGATTCTTCAGCCCAACGCCAAAAGCTTCGCGGGTGGCGGCGCTTTGCCCGATTTTGTAGTCGGGCGCGGCAGCAGCGGGAAAATTCTCAGGCGGCGCTGGCAGGGGCTTGCGTTCGTAGGACCGTCCCGCATCTTTTTGAACTGGCGGCACGGGCGCCAGTTCGGCCAGCGCTTTGTCGAGCTGTTCGGGCGATAGCGCTTTGCCGTGCCAGCCGTCCTTGCCCGAAAGAAAGCTGACGCCATGGCCTTTGTCGGTGCGGGCAATGATGGCGAACGGCTTTCCGCGTGTGGCGCGCGCGTGATCGAGCGCGCCGACGACTGCGGCCAGATCGTGTCCGTCAATCACTTCCGCGGCCCAGCCCTGCGCCTCGAATTTGCGCTGATAAACTTCCATATTGTGCTCGTACATGGTGTGCTGGCTTTGTCCGAGCGCGTTGATATCGGCGAGGGCGACCAAATTATCGAGGCCGTAATTCGCCGCGAAGGCTGCCGCTTCCCAGACATTTCCTTCGGCCAGTTCGCCGTCGCCCGTCAGGACGTAAACGCGCGCGGACGATTTTCCGATGCGAGCGCCGATAGCGAGGCCCGCACCCACGGAGAGCCCTTGGCCTAGCGAGCCTGTAGCGGCGTCGACGCCTGGAATTCGCGGCGTGGGATGGCCTTCAAGTTCGCTCGAAAATTGGCGCAGCGTCATCAGACGGGAAACGGGGAAGACTCCCGCTTCTGCGAGCGCTGCGTAGAGAACCGGCGCGGCATGCCCCTTGGACAAAACAAAGCGATCGCTGCCCAGCGAAGTGGGATGGGTCACATCGAGTTTCATGGCGTAGAAGAACGTGGCTGCCACAAGCTCGGCTGCGGAAAGGCAAGAGGTCGGATGGCCGGAACCGGCGGCAGTGGTCGAACGCAAAGAATGGATGCGAAGCAGGCGAGCTTTCTCGCGAAGCTGTTCGAGCAGCGCCGAGGTGGGCGCGGCCTGTCCGGGTGCGGTCATGGAGCCTCCTCAGGTGCGCACACGAGATCGGCGGTGCGCAGCATCATCAGAACCATTCTACCGAAAGGCCTCGGGCGCATGGGGGAGCACTTCGCCGATTTCAACAGGGACCGAACTAAGAGTGGGCATCATATCCCTTCCTTCATGGTCAGGCCCTTCGATTGGCTCGTCTCGAACGGAAATCGGAAGGCACGCTTTCCGGAAAGACTCGTTCGGGACGCTGTGCTCAGAATGACCGTGGTTAGTGGCGCGCGAGGCGTGCGCGATTTTCCACATCGGTGTGACGCTGATCACAGACGCCAAGTGTTTTGCACACATCGTGCGGCAGATACACAACAGGGCTGGGAGATTCGCGTTGCAAGAGCGGCGCGATTCGGCCAAACTAGGAGAGTGTTGATCCGCGATCGACGAGGCTGGGTGTGTTGGTCCGCAAATGGGTTGATCCGCGGTGACAACGCAGAAGGCAGTCTGGGTGGGTGCCGGTCTACTCCGCGTCCAGTGTTTTAGGGGCTTCGTGGCTTCCGATCTCGGCTCCCGATCGAGGCATCCGATCTGGGGTTTTGATCGGGGCTGATCCGGCTTGATCTGGCCGATTGGCTTGATCGGGGTTATCTTCTTGATGAGACTTGGTCGCGGCTAGATGGACCTGATATGGGCGGATCTTCGTCTGATTTGGGGGAACTGAACTACTCCTGATGTCTGGCACGGGTGGGATCCACTAATCTGAAGGATTCGAGGAAAAGCAGAGAAATGAGTGAGCAAATAGGTGAGCTTCTAGCCCCGTATCGGTTGATGATGACGCCGGGGCCGTGTTCGATCGACCCACGGGTTTATCGCGCGCTGGCGACTCCGCTGGTGGGCCACATGGACCCGTGGTTCACGGAGATGATCGGGGAAGTGCAGACCCTTCTGCGGCGTGCCTTTCAGACCGAGAATCGCGTGACTTTTCCGATCTCCGCATCCGGGTCGGGGGGCATCGAGGCCGCGGTGGTGAATCCGCTGGAGCCGGGCGACGAAGCCATCGTTTGCGTGAACGGCAATTTTTCCGAACGCATGGCCGTGATCGCTTCGCGGGTGCCCGGAACGACGATTCATCGCGTGGAAGCGCCATGGGGGCGAACCGTTGATCCGAACGATGTACGCAAGGCGGCGAAGGGCCGTAAAATCAAGTTCATCGGCGTGTGCCACGGCGAGACCTCGACGGGCGTGATCAGCCCTCTAGACGACTTTCGCAAAGTGGCGGATGAAAGCGGGGCACTCCTGGTGGTAGACGCCGTGGCGACGCTTTGCGGGACACCGCTGAACGTGGACCGGCAGAGGATCGACCTGTGCTTCAGCGGAACGCAGAAGGCCATTAGCGCGCCGCCCGGGATGTCTCCGATAACGGTGGGGTCGCGCATGGAGGAAGCGCTGCGCGCGCGCAAGACTCCGGTGCAGAGCTGGTATTTCGATCTGACCACAACGATGAATTTCTGGGGCAAAGATCGGACTTATCACCATACGCCGCCGATCTCCATCGTTTTTGCGTTGCGCGAAGCGCTGCGTATCGTCTTCGAGGAAGGCCTCGAAGCGGGCTGGCAGCGGCATCGGCAGAATCAACTGGCGCTGATCGCCGGGCTAGAGGCGTTGGGAATCGAGCTTTTTGTCCCCAAAGAAAACGATCGCCTGCCGACCGTCACCAGTGTCTTTGTTCCCAAGAGCGTGGAGGACGGGCGCGTGCGCCGGCAATTGCTCGACGAATTCGGTATCGAGATCGCCGGAGGCATTGGTCCGCTGAAGGGCAAGATCTGGCGCATCGGTTTGATGGGCTACGTGAGCCAGGCCAAACACATTTTGTTCTTCCTGGCGGCGCTGGAAAAGGTCCTTTTGGACCAGGGACTCAGCGTTTCGCCCGGAGCCGGCGTGGGAGCTGCCATCCGGGTCTATTCGCATGCAGAGCCAGCCACCGTGGGGCACCGAAGCTAAACCGATCGAACTAGACTGTGACCGCAGTGGCCGCGAACTCCGGGATTCCCAATGACCGGCCGATGAGCGAATTCGTCGGCCCGTTTGACGTGACCTCTACGTTGACGGGGGAGTCTTATCAAGTCCGCTTCTCGCACCTCTGGAATGGTACTGCCACGCGCCATAGCGATACCGTGGATACGAAATTCCTGGTGGACGGCCGGGCCACGATCGTGGGGCTGGCGCACACGGGATTTGTACAATTCCGGACGCGCGCCGGCCGCGACCTAACCGACCGCGAAGCGAGCTTCGTGGCGGCGGAATACCTGCGAGAGCGGCTGGAGCAGGAAGACGAGCGGCCGCTTTACGACGTTTCGGCAGGAGAGCTCGAGCGGTTGATTGAGAAGATCGGGATTCGCTGAGCGCCCCAAGCGAGATTCTTCGTCCTGCCACTTCAGCACGTGCAAAACCGGCCCGTGCTGGGAACCCCGGCACTACGGTCCTCAGAATCGCATGGCGATGAGTTTTGTCGTAGAGTGATTCCGCTTGGTTATCAAGGGGAACCGCAGATCCCTCGGTCGTCCGCACTAATCTGCCAAGCCCCAGAAGCAAACGAGGGACGACCTCGGGATGACACTATGCGTACTCAGTGCCCCGACTGGGGACTCCTGGGTATGACACCGAGTCGAATTCGGGGCTTCGTTCAGGCGTCGGAAAGAGATTCGTCGAACGAGTTTGACTTGCCGGGCTCGCGGGGATTTGATTCGGCATGTTCGGCCGGATTCGATTTAGGATCCGCGGCTATTGGAGCTTGCGCCAGCTCGTGCGTTTCCAGAATCGCTCCGCAGTGTATGCACTCGATGTATTCGGCTTCGCTGTCTTTGGCGATCAGCCGCGTGCGTGCGTGTTTGCAGGCGGGAGTTTCGGTCACAGAAGCCAGCCCGGCGCGAACCGGCGCTCTTCAGGAATCATAGCACGCCGCTTTGCGGCCTCGTGCGAATTGGACTGACACGAGGTGCAATTCCCCAGGGCCGCCAGACCCCGCGTGGCGCGCCCTGGGCTACAAGAACCTTCCCACCCTTCAGAAGGAGCCCTATGGAAGCTCAGGCAAGCAGGGTGCCCGGAAAGGCCAGGAAAAAACAGATTCGTCGGGCGGACCCGGACTTCGTTGAGAGGCGAAAGCTCATCCTGTTGGTGACTTTCGCCGCAAGACGGAATGACAGCGGGCGATCCCCCGCGTCTGTGGTCGATGCGACGAGGCGTGCGTTATGGGTTCGCACACAGCGGAGTACGCGGCCTGCGGCCTTTTGCGGCTTGTGCTAGAGTAGCGCGCTTGGAAGCGGGCATGGCCACGAAACCTGCTATTCGCTTTGCGGAATTGCCGCCAGAGAAACTGCGCTGGCGCTGCGACCCGGCGCGAATTCCCTACGAGACGACGGCGCAAGCTGAGCCCATCGAAGGGCCCGTCGGCCAGGACCGCGCTCTGCGGGCGTTGCGCATGGGGATCGAACTGGCCGCGCCGGGATACAACATCTTTGTGTGTGGCCTATCGGGCACGAGCCGCGGCGGCATGATCCAAAGGCTGATCGAGCAATTGCAGCCGCGAACCGAGCCAGGCCCCGACCGCTGCTACGTAAATAATTTCAAGAACCCTGACCGCCCGCGGCTGCTGACTTTGCCTCGCGGCCAAGCGAATAGTTTCAAGAAAGACATGCAGTCGGGAATCGACTTCCTGCGCCGGCGCATTCCCCAGGTTTTCGAGGGCGAACCTTTCCAGCGACAGAAGGGCCGCATCGTCGACCGTTATACGGTGCGCGAAAAAGAGCTGATGGATGATTTCACCCGCCGCATTGCGCGGGAGCAGTTCGCCCTCGGGCACATGCAGGTGGGCGCGGTGGCGCTGCCGGAAATTTTCCCGGTTCTCGACGGGCAGATGGTGCCGATTGAGGACATACCCAAGCTGGTGCAAGAAGGGAAACTCGAAAATATCGCGGCGGAGGAACTCGAGCGCAAATACGAGCAGTTCCGGCAGGAATTCACCGTCGTCTATCGCAAAACGCTGACGCTTTCCCGAGAGCTGGCGAGCGAGCTCAGCTACCTCGAACAGGAGGCGGCTTCGGTCCTTGTGGATGGCTTCATCGAGGAGCTCAAGGAAAAATACACGGCCACGAACATCGCCGAATATTTGGAGGAAGTGCGCCACAACATTCTCGACAACCTCGATCCTCTAAAGGAGAGAGAAGACGAGGAGGAGCCCGGCCCTGTTCCTCCGAGCGAGGCTCTGCCAAAGACACCCAGTCCAGAACGCGATCCTTTCCGCGTCTATGGGGTCAATGTGCTTCTCGGGCACAACGAGCAAGACGCTTCGCCGGTGATCTTCGAAACCACTCCGACGCACGCGAATCTTTTCGGGACGATCCAACGCAGCTACGATTCGCGCGGGGTGTGGTCCTCGGATTTCATGGACCTGCGGGCCGGCTCGATGCTGCGCGCCGACGGCGGCTTTCTGATTATGTATGCGCTCGACGCGCTAACGGAAATGGGCGTCTGGCGCACACTCAAGCGCACGCTGAACCACGCCAAGCTGGAAATCCAGCCCATGGAGCTGCTTTTCCCGTTCGGAGCATCCGCGCTCAAGCCCGAACCGATCGATCTGACGGTGAAGGTCATCCTGATCGGCGACCGCAATCTGTATGAAGTGTTCTATGCGCATGAAGAGGAGTTCAAAAAGATTTTCAAAGTGCGCGTGGAGTTCGACGAAGAGATGGAGATGAGTGACGACGTCATCCGGCAGTACAGCGGGCAATTGCACAAGCTTTGCGAAGACGAAGGCCTGTGCCCCTTCGACCGCGCCGCTGTCGCGGGCATGATCGAATATGGCGTGCGCCTAGCGGGCCGGCGCAATAAGGTGACGTCTCGGTTCGTGGACCTGGCAGATCTAGCGCGCGAAGCCTGCTACGTGGCCCGGCAGGCCGGCGAATCACCGGTGACCGCGGCGCACCTGCGCATCGCGCGTGAGGCGCGCACCGAGCGGCACAATCTGATCGAAACGAAGATCCGCGAAATGATCGCCGAAGGCACTCTGCTGATCGCTACCGACGGCACGCAGATCGGCCAAGTGAATGGACTCAGCCTGATGGAAATCGGCGGATATCTTTTCGGCAAGCCGGTGCGGATCACCGCTTCAGCGGCTCTGGGTAAGTCCGGGCTTATCAATATCGAACGCGAGGCCAATCTGAGCGGACAGCTCCATGACAAGGGCATGCAGATTATTGCCGGATATCTGCGTTCTGAATTCGCGCAGGATAAGCCGCTTTCGCTGGCCGCTAGCATTTGCTTCGAGCAATCCTATTCCGGGATCGATGGAGATAGCGCTAGCTCTACGGAAATCTATGCTTTGCTCTCGGCGCTGTCGGGGCTGCAGGTTCGGCAGGACATTGCCGTGACCGGCTCGGTGAACCAGCAGGGAGTCATTCAACCGATCGGCGGAGTGAACGAAAAGGTGGAGGGTTTCTACGACGTCTGCCGCGTGCGCGGCCTGACCGGGACGCAAGGTGTCCTGATCCCCATCGAGAACGTAGAGGATTTGATGTTGCGCGAAGATCTGATTGCCGCGGTCGCCAACGGCATGTTCCACGTCCACCCCGTGGCCCATATCGAAGAGGGTATCGA
Source organism: Acidobacteriota bacterium (assembly GCA_003223325.1). Lineage (GTDB taxonomy): Bacteria > Acidobacteriota > Terriglobia > Acidiferrales > UBA7541 > Palsa-189. The sequence continues at coordinate 8,998 of QHYS01000302.1, read as the reverse complement.
GATTCTTACGGGCATCGAGGCCGGCTCTCGCGACGGCCGCGGCCAATTTCCGCGCGATAGCGTCTTTGGGCGTGTTAACGAGCGGCTAGGCAAAATGGCAGAAACGCTCAAACAGTTTGAATAGCAGACTTTCGGGGCTAACCTAAAGGATCATCACGAAGCAAAACGCCTTCCTGTTACTGCTGTGATCTGGGCGGTCCTGCTGGAGCATTTGCTGCCGCGGGGGCGCTGGCCGGAGCTGCCGTACTCACGGGAGTCTTAGCCGGATCCGTTGCGCCAGAAGCGGCGCCTCCCGAAGGAGCAGGCGCAGCTGCATCTTTGGGCGTGGAAAGATAGCCATTCGCGCCGTCCTTGGTCACTTCAAAAACGACCATTTCGTAAGGTGCGCGGACACCTCGAACGTAAAGCTGCATGGGCTCATCCACGTTGCGATCTTTTTTCTCGATCGATTTATCGTCGGCAATGACGGTCATGGTGAATTTGTAGTGTTTGGGATCGGTGCTGCGCAGCAGTATTTGGATCGGCCCCACGTGCTGAGGGCTCTTCGATTTGGTCAGCTTGAAATCGTAGATATTGCGTTCATTCAGGCGCCTGAGATTCTCAAGTTCTTCGTGATTTCGAGCGATCAGCACGCCCTGCCCATTCAAATCGCCGACCGCGGTGGTAAGATTCTTCTTGGTCTCGTCCAAGTCTTTCCTGGTCGCCGCGATATCCGATTTGGCTCCGGTCAGATCGGTGGATACTTGCCCGATCTTTGCTTCATTTTCCTTCTGCACTTGGCCGATCTGCGCTATCAGCTTGGCATCGCTATCTTGCTGTTCTTGCTGGATTTGCTGGGCCAGTGTGCGGGCACGCGCCAGTTCCGCCTGTGTGAGGCCAAGTTTCTGCGAGGTTACCTCCAATTGCGCTCGGAGCAAAGCGACCCGGGAATTCGTCTGCTCCAGTTCCTTGCTCAGCACGTCGGCGTGCATATTGCTCTTGTCCAGAGCGCCCTGCAACAGCACGCGCGAGTTGTAGCCCAAATAAACCAGCGCACCGACCCCCAGAAATAACACGATGATGACTAAAGGAATCCAGCGGGGTGTCGGCGCCGGCTCGTAAGCATATCCTCCATTCGAGGGAGCATTGGGCGGAATACTGGGCGTAATACTCATTGCCTCTCCTTTAAGACTCGGGCAGTATGGACTGCCCCGATACTTTCAGAATATACGATCGTCCGCTTAATAATTATGGCCGAGAGCTTTAGGGTTGTCCATGCTTCTACCGTTTTAGCCGTTTTAGTACTCTGTTCGTTTTTGCACGGCCTCGGTTGACCGCCCGAGTACCCGCCTTTGGTTGCTCTGGCAGGCGGTGATCGCTTTTCGGCGCTTAGAACCGGCTTATCGGCCTCGGCGCGGCCAGCGGGCTTCCACGGTGGTTGTCAATCCTCCGCGAGGGGTAAATTCACCGCGTACGGTGCACCATACCGGCTTCGTGGCCGCGACAATGTCGCGGAGAATCCGATTGACTGCGTTCTCATAGAAGATGCCCAGGTTCCGGTATGCCAAAAGGTAATGCTTCAGAGCTTTTAATTCGAGGCATTGACGCCGGGGTTCGTATTCGATGGTAATCGTTCCATAATCGGGCAAGCCGGTTTTGGGGCACATGGACGTGTATTCCGGGAAACGGGTGCGGATGGAATAGCCGGGGAATTGGTTGGGCCAGGTTTCCAGTTTGGGCAACCGAGCGCGAATGCCGGCTTTGGCGTGTTCGTCAGTATAACCGGGCATTGTTTACCTCAACTGGCATCTCGAGCGCCTTGCCGTGACGTCACATGTTACAATAAACCTGTAGCCCTCGGGGTCCTTGCGGTAGCTAAGAGACTAAATATAAAAGGCTTGTTATGCAAAACGTCTAAAGATGTCGAGAATGGTCTCGTGCCACACTTGCCAGGACCGCATAAAACGCGTTTTTAGAGAAACAAAGACATGTGAATTGTTCGGTCGTAGTGTCCCTTCTGATTTTGAGCCTGGGCGTCGCCATCATGCAGACCCCGGTGGACATTTTGCCCTCGATCAATATTCCCGCTATCGGTGTGGTCCTGACTTACACGGGACTGTCTCCCCAAGATATACAGGAAAGGCCAAGCGAACTGTCGTTAGGCCGGACTGGGATTTGCGCTGCGCTCGAACATGGAAATGACATGCGAGCCACATCGCCGAGGCGGAGAGCAGCGCCAAGACCAAATGTAAAGGGCGATTCCCTCGCGGTGTCCTGCCTAGCTGGAGTTGCCAGCCAAGAGACCAGTTGCCACGGCCGGCAGGGCTGCAACGGCCGCGGCAACCACGTTGTAATACGCAGCGAAAGCAAGCGTGCGATCCTTCTTCCAGACGGCAATGAGATCGAAGGCTCCCCGACGATAAAGAGCGCGATGGAAAAGTGGACGATCACCACGTGCTGCGCGTGGCGGGCGAGCAGCGCCCGCCCTTAGGTCGAAAGGAATCATGCCGCGCGAACTACTGCACGATGACTTCCTCCGTCATCTTGGGATGAACCGAACAGAAGTAGAAGCAGTTGCCTGGCTTCGTAAAGGTGTAAGAGAACCGCTCATCTGTATCGAGAGCCTTTGGTTTGAAGGTAGTTTTGTCGTTGCTGACGACGGTATGAGGTACATCGTCGCGGTCCATGTGACTGTCGTATCCGAAGCGACCGGGAGGGTTGACGGACCAAAGACGAAATTATCGATCGTGAGTTCAGTTCCACCGGCAGCGTTGTCCGGAGGAGCAGTTGCCATCCCCCTTTGAGTCCAAGCCATAAGCGCGAACCCGACGACAACGGTTGCTGTTATTGCGATCATCCATGAAGCTTTTCTTGATCTTCATTTTCTTCTCCGAAAATTTTGTTCAGGTCAGGCGGCAATGTTGGTTCCGAGCGTGACCTTATGGCCAAGGCGTTCCAGGCGCTTGACGTAATTGAATCCGATTGATGGTGCGCGTCTTTTCTTCCACCAGTTGCGTTCGGTGTCGCATCAGGTCCGCAAATCGCGCTGCGCACGCGGGGGAATGAAGCTGCCCTTCAGCAGTCCACATTGCAACAATTGCGCGATCCACTGGCAGTCCCAACGTCGCTCTTGCGTCCCGGTAATTGTTTCAGCTGGAGGCTCCGGCGGCGGGTTACCCGTCGCCATCCAGGGAGCGATCTAGCCATTCAGGTCACAAAGCTGCCCATCCGCTGAATTCTTGTACACATTCGCTGGACAAAGTATACACAATCTGTTACTTGGAGGTTGGGGCGCGGTATATTTTCCGGTATATTTTGAGGGTGTCTGAACTCTGCGCCGCATCGAATACCGGCCAGCGGTCCGAGCCCCGAAAAACAACACCAGCCTGCAACTGTGGTTCTGGCATTACGGTCACCAGGCAGCAGGCTGACCGATCATCGGTTCGACTTGAAAGCGCATTCAATTTAAACAGACCAGATTGGAGTGGATCATGAGCACTGTTGCACCTATTCAGGGCACGCAAGCGAATGGCGAACTGGTGCAGATTCTGTCGCCAGAGGCGTTGATCCGCCATCGCCTGGAGGAGGAGCGCAAGCGCCTGCAAAAAGAGGCAGGAATCGAGCGTCGCAAAATTCACCACTTCCATAAGCCGATCGAGCTCCCATTTACGTCACTGCAGCGCGACCATACCACGATTCTCTTCGGGGGCCTCACTTGGAAGCATGAGCGCCTGGTGCACGGGGCCTTGGAAAGCCTGGGCTACAGATGCGAATCCGTGCCGGTGCCGAATAAGAAGGCTTTTCAGCTCGGCAAGGAGTACGGAAATAACGGGCAGTGCAATCCGACCTACTTCACCGTGGGAAATCTCGTCCAATTTGTTCAAGACCTCGAGGCCAAAGGGCTGACCAAAGACGAAATCTGCGACCGATATGTCTTCTTTACGGCCGGCGCTTGCGGCCCTTGCCGGTTCGGCATGTACGAATCGGAGTATCGGTTAGCTCTGAGGAATGCCGGCTTCGACAAGTTCCGCGTGCTGCTCTTCCAGCAAAGCGGCGGTCTGAACCAAGCCGAGGCTGAACAAGGTTTGGAGCTGAATCTCGATTTCTTCCTGGCCATCCTCAATGCGTTGAATATGGGCGACATCATCAACGACGTCGCGTATCAGATTCGGCCCTACGAGGTGAATGCCGGGGAGACCGACCGCGTTCTGGAAGACTCCATGGAGCTTTTGCACGAAGTGATGCGGCGGCAAAAGCCCTGGACTCTGCGCGGGCGCCTGGCCAGGCTGGTCAAGAACACGCGTTTCCAGGGAACGGGCGAGTACCTGGGCAAATTCCTGCATCAGCTTTTCGGCGACGAAATCATGTCCGCGCTGCGCGAAGTGCGCGACCGCTTAGCCGCGATTCCAGTTGACCGTACGCGCGTCAAGCCGATCGTAAAGATCACCGGCGAGTTCTGGGCGCAAACGACGGAGGGCGACGGCAATTTCAACATGTTCCGCTTCCTCGAAAAGGAAGGCGCGCAGGTGGTGGTGGAGCCGATCGGGACGTGGATTTGCTACTTGATGCACCAAGTCGTTCAGCAGTGCCGCGACGAAAAGGGCCTCAAACACGGCGCGACATTGCCGCCGTCCTGGCGGCTCGACAAGCATCTGAAGATCAACCTGGCCATGTATAAGAAGATCGCGCAGATCAAGATCGCCGAACACATTTTCAAGCGCGAATACAACCGAATTATCGAGGCGCTCGGCGGCACCGGACATCATCTCGTCGATCAGTACGAGCTGCAGAGGCTGGGACATCCTTATTACAACTCGCGCGCAGCGGGCGGCGAAGGGCATCTGGAAGTGGCCAAGAACATCTACTATTCGCACAAAGGGCTGGCGCACATGGTACTGGCGCTGAAACCTTTTGGTTGCATGCCTTCCACGCAATCGGACGGCGCTCAGTCCGCGGTCATGTCCCATTACAAGGATATGATCTTCCTTCCTATCGAGACTTCGGGCGAAGGCGACGTTAACGCCCATAGCCGCGTGCAGATGGCCCTGGGCGAAGCCAAGGCCAAGACGAAGCTGGAATTCAAAGCGGCTCTGGAATCCACGGGCAGAACGCTCGAGGAGATACGCAGGTACGTCGAGGAGCATCCGGAATTGAAGTCGCCGATGTACAAAGTGCCGCACGGCGAGGGCGTGGTGGGCGCAGCCGCGAATTTCGTGCGCCACGTCGCACAACTGATGAATGCCGAGCACAAGCCCGTCCAGCGGGCGAGCGCTGCAGCTTAGGTTGCGGGAGGAACCATGGGTTGCTCGAGCGGAAGCTGTGGAACCGGGAATGCCGCCAACTCAGGGGGCGCATTCGTCCCGCTGACCAATCTCTCTAAACCTTCTGTCGTGGCCCCGCCTCCGGTGGTGAAGCCCGTCGTTCCGCATCCGGCTCAGGGCGCGCAGCTCATGGTTGGCCTCGACGTCGGCTCGACCACGGTTAAAGCTGTAGTTGTGAATCCCGCCGACGACCAGATTCTCTGGCAAGACTATCAGCGCCACGACACGAAGCAGCCGGAGAAAGTCCTCGAATTCCTGAAGCGGATGGAGAGCGATGTCGGGATCGCCCACGGCCTCACGCGGATCTTCATTACGGGCAGCGGCGGGGGCGGTATCGCGCCGCTAATCGGCGCGAAGTTCGTGCAGGAAGTGAATGCCGTCGCACTGGCTGTGGAGAAGCTCTATCCACAGTGCGGCTCAGTGATCGAACTGGGCGGCCAGGACGCCAAGATCATCATCTTCAAGGAAGATCCCGCGAGCGGCCGTAAAAAGAAAATCCCGTCGATGAACGACAAGTGCGCAGGCGGCACCGGCGCCGTGATCGATAAGATCAATGCCAAGCTACGCATCCCCTCCGAGCAGCTCTGCCAGATGGGCTATGTGGGCCTGAAGCTCCATCCCGTTGCGGGGAAATGCGGCGTTTTCGCGGAAACGGATATCAACGGCCTGCAGAAGAGCGGCGTACCCGGCGACGAATTGATGGCCTCGCTTTTCGAGGCCATCGTGCAACAGAACCTGGCTGTGCTCACCCGCGGCAATACACTGCGGCCCCAGGTGCTGCTCCTTGGCGGACCGAACACGTACATTCGCGGCATGAAAGAGTGCTGGAAAGCCAACATTCCCAAGATTTGGGAAGAGCGCAAGTTTCCGCTGCCGGAGGGCGCCGACCCTGCTTCTCTGATTCTGGTTCCGCAGAATGCGCAATATTTCGCGGCGCTCGGCTCGGTCGAATTCGGCAGAGATGAAGATGAAGCCCTCGGCGTTTATCGCGGCTCTGAGAACCTGGAATGGTACCTCAACGTGGGGCGTCTGGAAGAGAAGCAGAAGAAGGGCGGCAGCGGATTGAGCAAGAGTGAAGAGGACCTACTGGCATTCAAAGAACGTTATAAGCCCAAGAAATTTGTGCCAGCGAAGTTTCGTCCCGGGCAAGTGGTCGAGGGCTTCATGGGTATCGATGGCGGTTCCACCTCGACCAAGGCCGTGCTCCTTGATAAAGACAAGCGCATCCTGGTGAAGTGCTATCAACTCTCGAAGGGCAACCCCATCGAAGACACCATGGACATGTTCCACAATCTGCGGCAGCAGGTGGAGGAACAGGGCGCGACGCTGCGCATTCTGGGCGTGGGCACCACAGGATATGCCAAGGATATTCTCAGGGATGTGCTCAATGCCGATGCAGCCATCGTGGAGACGGTCGCCCATACCGAGGCGTCGTTGCACTTTTATCCCGACGCAGACGTCATCTGCGACGTCGGCGGCCAGGACATCAAGCTCATCATCCTGCAGGATGGCCGCGTAAAGGATTTCAAGCTGAACACGCAATGCTCGGCCGGAAATGGATATTTCCTGCAGTCCACCTGCACCGGCTTCGGCTACGAAGTGACACAATTCGCGGACTTGGCCTTTAACGCCAAAGCCATGCCCATGTTTGGATATGGCTGCGCCGTGTTCATGCAGTCGGACATCGTGGATTTCCAGCGGCAGGGGTGGAAGGCGGAAGAAATTCTTGCCGGATTAGCAAATGTACTACCGAAAAACATCTGGCTCTACGTTTCGCAGATTCCCAACCTGGCTTCGCTTGGCCGAACATTCGTTCTGCAAGGCGGGACGCAGCACAACCTTGCAGCGGTGAAGGCGCAGGTCGATTTCATCGAATCGCGATTCCGCGACAAGGGCGTGAAGCCCAACGTAATTGTCCACGAGCACTGCGGCGAGTCCGGCGCCATCGGTGCGGCTATCGAAGCGAACCGCCTGTGGAAGCTGGGCCGGCAGACGAGTTTCATCGGTCTTGACGCCGTCGATAAGATCAGCTATGTCACGCACCGCAGCGAGGATACGCGCTGCTATTTCTGCAAGAACAAGTGCCTTCGTACGTTTATTGACGTGAAGCTTATGCCGGGCGTACCGGTGGAAAACATTGGCTTCAAGACTTCCAAGATCCCTATCGCCGAGGGCACTAAGCGCCTGATCGTCAATAACAGCTGCGATCGCGGATTGGTGGAAGACGTAAACGCCATGCGCGAGATCAAAAAGGGAATGGATTCAGTGAAGGATGCCAATCCCAACATGGCCGAAGTCGCGGCAAAAATGGTCTTCAAGCCGGCCAAGCCGCCGCTCGTCGCCGACCCGCTGCCGCGGTATACGTTTACGGCAGGGCAGAAGGCGCGGGTGGCGGCAATAAAGCGCCGCGCGAGTCTGCGGATTGGCATTCCGCGCGTCTTGAATCAGTACACCTGCAATCCGATGTTCAGCGCCTATTTTGAAGCGCTGGGCATTCCGCCCGAGAACCTGGTGTATTCGGACTACACTTCCGAGGAACTTTACAAAGCGGGAGCGAAACGCGGATCCATTGATCCGTGCTTCCCCTCGAAGGTGGGCATCCCGCACGTGCACAATCTCCTCTATGTGCACCACAAGAAGAAGCCGCTGGACGTTATCTTCTTTCCCATGATCGACGACCTGCCGTCGGACCTGGTGAACGCGCAGAGCCATCGCGCCTGCCCCACGGTCACGGCTACGCCCGCGGCCACGAAGGCGGCGTTCATAAAGGAAAGCGATCTCTTCGAGGAGATGGGCGTTGAGTTCTTGAATCCGCTCATCAATTGCGGTGCGCCCATTCTTTTCGAACGCCAGATGTTTAACACCTTCCGAGATATTCTCGGCCTTTCAGCTGAGGAAAATCAGCGCGCCTCACAGGAAGCCGCGAAGGCCATGGAGCACTTTACCGAGGGCATCCTTCGCAAACAAGGACGCGAAATTTTGCGGAAGCTCGAGGCCGAGGACGGCATTGGCCTCGTCTTGCTGGCGCGGCCCTATCACAACGATCCTGGGCTCAACCACGACATCCTCGAAGAGTTCCAAAAACTGGGATATCCGGTGCTCACGCAGACATCGCTGCCGATCGACGACGAAATCATCTGGGGGCTCTTTGGCGAGGAAGTGCGCACCGGGGTCATCAAGCACCCCATGGATATCACCGACGCCTGGAAAAATTCGTATAGCGAAAACACCAGCCAGAAGGTGTGGGCGGCCAAGTACACGGCGCGGCATCCCAACCTCGTCGCGCTGGAGCTCTCCAGCTTCAAGTGCGGTCACGACGCGCCGATTTATACGGTAGTGGAAGAGACAGTGACCAAGTCCGGTACTCCTTATTTCTCCTTCAAGGACATTGACGAAAACAAGCCCAGTGGCTCGATCCGCATCCGCGTCGAAACCATCAGCTATTTCCTGAAGCGCTATCGCGAAGATATGATCGCGAGGAAGCGCAAGGAAGCGGAGATCGATATCAAGCTGGCCGAATTCGAAGCCAGGCTTCGTACCGAATTGGGCGTGCCGCGGCCTTCCGCCACGGAAACCGCCAGCGAGGAACGCGCGGAACGTCAGGCTGTTTAATCGGCTTCAGCGGGCAAGCTCGGGATATGGCTCTTGCAATTGAATCCGACAAAGTGATGTTTGAAATCTACCGCGAGCCCGAGTTC
>QHYS01000300.1 GCA_003223325.1 Acidobacteriota bacterium | reverse complement strand
TTACGCCGTAGTCATCAAGCTCTCAAGCTGATCGTTCGTCGCTTCCTTCTGCGGATCCAGGAGGAAGCCGAGCGTGCACCGCGGAACTTGGTGACGGTTGCTTCGGTCGACCGCGAGTCGTCGTACATGGATCCGGCAACCCCATAATGAGACGCTCGAGCAATCAGTTGAGCCACCTTTGAGTTCGGACCCACGGGCTCGACGAAAAGAATCTGGTTGGGATTCAGATGCGATCTGGCTCTTGACGAGCAAGGTTAGTTTCTTCCCATGCTCACATCTCGTCATCCCGAGGGACTCGAGGATATGAATACCATGTCGCCATTTTGCATGGTAAAATGGCCTTGTGGTTGCTAACCCGCAATACAAGCGTTTGACCAAAGCGCCCAAAGGCAGCTTTTTTCTGTTTGGTGTTCGAGGGGTGGGCAAAAGCACCTGGGCGCTGACGCAGTTTCCGAACGCCCATCTGGTAGACCTCTTGGACGAGGGGCGGTATCAGACGCTCTTGGCAAATCCCGGGCAGCTCGCTTTAGAACTCCGCGATCTATCAGCTAACCGACTAGTTATCCTCGACGAGGTGCAGCGCATTCCTGCTCTGTTGAACGAGGTCCACCGGGCCATCGAAACGACTCGCCGTAGGTTCGTGCTGTTAGGATCTAGCGCGCGGCGCCTCAAGACGGCTACCACCAATTTGCTCGCGGGAAGAGCAACGGTCGCAACAATGTATCCGCTAGTACCGGCCGAATTGGGAGAGGATTTCGATCTCGAACGGGTGCTGCGCTTCGGCAGCATTCCTTTGGTCTGGCAGGCGGAAGATCCCCGCGCAACGCTGGATGCCTACGTACAGCTCTATGTGCGAGAGGAAATCAAGGCGGAGGCGCTTGTTCGAAACCTTCCGGCCTTCCTGCGGTTTCTTCCCATGGCCGCATTATTTCACGGCCAAGTCATCAACGTGGCAGGGTTGGCCCGTGATTCCGCAACCGCGCGCAAAACTGTCGAGGGATACCTGGAAATCCTCCAAGATACGTTACTCGCATCGCTGCTACCTGCTTTCGAGCCCCGCTTGCGGGTGCGAGAACGCAAGCATCCCAAGTTCTATTGGGTTGACCCAGGCCTGGTCCGAGCGGCGAAACGCCAACATGGTCCAGTCGCAGCCGAGGAGCGCGGTGCCTTGCTGGAGGGCTGGATTTTCACTCTGTTGCGGGCCCACAACGAGCAAGCAGACCTATTCGAGGAAGCCAGCTACTGGGCTCCCCTACAAGCTCACCAGACGGAGGTTGATTTCCTGCTGCGCCGGCGGCGCGAATATCTTGCGATCGAGATTAAGACTCAATCCCGGTTTTCGCACACACTAGTTTCCGGTCTGCGAGCCATCGGGGAACTTCCAAAAGTCGTCCGTCGCTTGCTTGTTTATCTGGGAGATCGACGGCTGCGAACTGACGATGGAGTTGAAGTCTGGCCGCTACAAACATTCCTGGACGCGGTCGCTGGCGAGAAGCTGTGGCCGTAATCTTAGGGGATGTCCACTTATTAGCTCGAAGGACCTTCACTGGTCTCCGATGATTCAATTGCCCTTGCGGTTTGCCGGCCCCCGAAAACCAGCCTTTCGAGACGAGTTTTGGACGCTAGTTGGACGCCGATCGCTGAGGTGACCTAGTTGGTGAATCCGCCGCACATGGATTTGCTTCTCACGCTTACGGGTTTGGGCGATGTCGTAGGAGGCTTGCATCCGCATGAGCGTGTCCATCTTCACTCCAAAGGCTTTCTCAATGCGGAGCGCCATGTTCCCGGAAAGGTCCGCCTTGCCGTTAAGCAGGCTGGACAGCGCGGGCCGGGAAACTTGAAGCGCGGCAGCAGCAGCCGTTACCGAGAGCCCTGCAGGCTTGATAATTTCAGTCCGAACGAAATCTCCGGGATGGGGCGGGTTCTTCATAGGCATAGCATTTACTCCTTGGCTCCTAGTGATAGTCTTCCAGGTTCACGTCTTGAGACTCCCCACGCCTAAAGGCGGGGGATTCTTTGGATGCATCAGATCCATGCCAAGAACTGGTGGGCGGGAAGAAGCCACAGGGCACCCTGTCTTCGGGGGTGGATCCCTTCCCGAAGGACCTGGATGGCATATCGGGGCTTCAGACGCTCTTGAAAG
>QHYS01000299.1:1021-1919 GCA_003223325.1 Acidobacteriota bacterium | reverse complement strand
TCCCTGCACGGCGCATGGTGGCTTGCCGAACTTTGGCCGAAAGTTGTTCACACGCAAACGCCCGAGGGGGCCTGGCGGAGAGCCTTGCGCTTGAACCTAGCACGCCGTCGGTGGATTGCGCCGAACTCCTTAGTTCAAGATGTGAACTTTTTGCTACTAAAGGCACAGCGTTTGGCAGCCACTAAGACCGAATTTATTGCTTTTCGGAGAGCCGCGTAGAGTGCACAATCTTACAGATTCTTGTGCAGAACCATTAATCACGAGTAACGGCCAAGCCCATCGATTGGAACGGCTAACTCGACGCTCTCGTCTCTTTCGTGGCTGGCTATGGCAAACCGGCAGCCACGGCATCATCCGTGTAGTTTCAGCGTTCTTGCAACGAAATTGGAGGGAATTGAGAGGTCTACTTCCCGTAGCGCTTGCGAAGCATTTCATACAGGCGCCTCTCCTGAGCTTCGGTCATCCTAAATCCGAGGTGGAGACGTTTACTGTTTTTCCCAGTGTGAATAAAAACCAAGGCTCCCTCAGTCTTGATGTGCCTTCGGCGTTCATTGATAGAGGTATCTTTAATAGCCATGCAGTGAATTGTAAACCAGCTGAGGTGACGATGGGAGGGTGTATAAGGGCGCCCTTTGATTAGGTCCTCTGCTCCGTCCGCCCACGAAGCCGCCTGATGGGGCTGCCTAATTGTTTGCAAAGCCTTGTTGGCCTAAACAGCCGAGCAGCCCCCTCTGCTGCGCTATTTCCCTTCACACCGAAATGCTTAGGCTTCGTCCAGGGTACACCGAGACGTTAGAAGCCTGTACAATCCTGCAAATACGGGAAACCCTAAATCAGTTCGCCCTCCGCTCTTGCGCTGGTCGAATGATTTCGTTACGCATCTGCGGGCCGAGCAGAT
>QHYS01000299.1:0-936 GCA_003223325.1 Acidobacteriota bacterium | reverse complement strand
CTACAGCTTGGTGAAGGGGTTCGGATGGGGCCGAAATGCCGGTCCCCCCGCGGGTGTGACTTTATCGCGTTTGGCACGAATGACAATCCGGATTTACCGGCCTACCACATGACCATAGGGAGATCAAAAATGCCACCTCGTCGCCGCCGACAATTAAGCTCGACCGTCGGGCAAGGCCGGCAGCCCAGCGACAATGCCCTCAAGGATTCGCTTCTCTCCAAGATCATCGACGCCTTGCACCGGCCTCCCTACGTTCTCATTTTCGGCCTTTGTGTTCTGTTCGTCTTGTTTGGCGGTGTCTCCACCTCCTACGGCTTGAAGCAGGATCGAACTCTGCCCCTCGTTCTCGGTTTTTCCAGTCTCCTTGTAGCCCTCATCTCCGGTATCATCGTCATTCGTTTCGTGGAGGCTCCCGGAACTTCTCGGGCTCCCGCGCACACGAATGAAGCGGTTCTCGTCCATGAAAAAGTCGTGTACATCAAAGTTGTGCATCTCTCGAAAATGGAAGACGGCAAGCCACCCATCTACAGTCGCATCATCGAGCGCCTCGGTAAGGAAGTCCCCGTTTATGACGAGCTGCTCTACTACTCCTTGAGCGTTTTTTCGAAGCGCCAGGCCGATCTCACGTTCACGTTCCGTTCCACTGGTGTTGCCGACCCGCGCCCTGTACACCCCTGGATCGACAAAGTGGAATTCTCCGACAAAGACTCACAGATCATTCACAACATGGTGCAAGCCAATGTGAACAAGGCGTCCCACAGCTACGCTCTCGTGTCTTACCACGTCAACGGCCTTCAACAGGGCCACGAAGACGTTGCCGCAAGAATGGATCGCGACACCCAATACGCCCGGCTGGTGTTGGACTTCTCCTCGATTCCCGGCGCTGGTTCCCTTTTCAAGGTCCGTCCCAAGGCCTCTCTCTGTACCGGTGATACT
>QHYS01000301.1 GCA_003223325.1 Acidobacteriota bacterium | reverse complement strand
CTGCTCAACTTGAAGCGAAACATAATACCTGCCCGAAGGCATCATGCTCAGAACCACAGAAGACGGTTCTCCCTTTACTCGGCGGTACCAAGGGAGGTGTAGGTCTCCGATCTTAGAAAGGCTCAGCGTGTCGTTCTCGAAACGGAAAGAACCTTTGGTAAATCTGGCGGATTGCCTTTTTGACTTCTTCTTGAACTTTGGTGCTTTCACGTGGTCGGGGCGTTTGCCGGTGAGGGAGTCCAACCAGTTTTTATACGCTGTATCCAAAGCCCTTCCGGTTTGTTGCAGGGATTGCGCATTTACTTCCTGAAGCCACGGTATTTCGGTTTTGAGTCTGGTTAGTTCCAGACTACGCTGAGTGGCCGACGTTTTGATTTTGTTAACATATCTGCTTTGAGAAAAAGCCAGAAGATGGTTGTACACAAACCGAGCACAACCAAACTGACGTGCCGCCGCAGCGGCTTGCTCCGAGGTGAGGTACACCCGCCCTTGGACGCCTTGTTTGCTGGTCTCAGACCTTCTTCTGGTTCTGCACATATTGCTGGATGACTTCCAGCGGTGCTCCACCGACCGTCGAACAGAAATAGGAGTTCGTCCACAGACTAGGCAACCGTGTCCGCAACGACGCCAACTCTTTTCTGAGGTCGTGTGAGGTTAGGCCTTTGATGCGCTTCATCAATCGGTGTATTCCGAATTGCGGGTCTACCTCGACCAGCAAATGTACCTGGTCAGGCCGGATTTCCAGCGCAATCACTTCGGCACGATACCTCGAAGCAGCCTTATATATCAACTCCAAAAGGCGTTTGGCGACTTTAGCCATGAGAACTTTACGGCGATATTTGGGACACCAAACGACGTGATATTTGCAGCTGTACACGACATGGTTATTGGACTTGTATCCCCAGCATCACGGGGAAAGGTGTACATCTTCACTTTATCTTTGTCAACAGATAACTATGAGCCTTATATCCCCATGCCTGAAGGCAGGGGCTCTACGGCTCCGTTTGGTAGCAGATGGAGGAGTAAACTACTAGAGTTTCGGTAGCGGCGTAGCGGGGTGTAGCGCGGTAGCGGGGCCGGCGGGAGAGCCCTCGGCAAGCGCGCGTACGCATCATTATGGAACATTAAAACCGCCCTGGGGGATGCCGCCAGAATCCTAAGCGCGTAATCACGATCTTCCCGTCTACGATTCTGACCGTGCGCCGTACCGAGATACAAGCCGCGCTGCGGTTCAGGCCATTGCGTATCTTCTGAGCCTCTACCGCCGGGTCGCCGTCAATCTTGAGAACGATGCTCTCGCCTTCCTGGAGCTTCGCGATGCGCTCGCAGAGGCTTCTCCATTTCGAAGTGGGTTTGGGCTTCACTAGAGTCGCTCACCTGGCCGCGCGGGCTCCGACAGGCGTTTGGGAGGATCGTATGGAAAGCGCAAGAAGAGTTCTTTGCCCAAGAACAAACATGAGGGTTCGAGGGTTGGCATGCCGTTGTTACGAGCTGGGAAGCTCGTTCGGAGGATGGCGGCCTTTGCCAGGGGTCGTCAAAAAAGGGGTAACCCCGCCTTGCCTGTGATCAAACTTAAAGCTTGCTGCGAAAAATAAAGGGAGGATGAACCGCCGGTCCATCCCCCCCTGTAGCGACTGCAGCCCGGGAGCGCCTGCGAATCTACTTTTTGGCAACGACCAATGGCACGGTCTGCACGTGGCCTGCTTTCGCGAGCTGTTCGCGTTCAGCCTTCGTGAGCGGTTTGTAAACCAGGGACCTGCCATACCGAGGCAAATTGAGGGACTGAATCATGCGTTCGTTTCCATGAACCGTGATGAATAGACAGGCAGCAGCACCCTTCTCGCTATCTTCAATCATCGGGATGCGCGTATAGAACGACTGGGTGTTGTTTGCCGACTGCGCGAGCGTCCCAGCCAATTTCCCGGCTCCTTTCGCTTTGGTCCGTTTGAAGCCGACCCGGACACAGGCGAATTGCGGAAAAGCGGTCGAAAGCTTCATTTGCAAGAGAAACCCTTCCAAGTGCTGGTTGCCCTGCTGGAGCAGCAGGGAAAGCTGGTAAGCCGCCAGGCGCTTCACGAGCGACTCTGGCCGGCAGATACTTTCGTCGACTTCGACAATGGTCTGAACACAGCGATCAGCAAGTTGCGCGAAGTCCTCGGCGATTCTGGCAAAGATCATCGCTACGTCGAAACTTTAGGGCGACGGGGGTATCGTTTTGTGTCGCCGGTCGAGGAACTCGGAGCGCCAGCCGCACTTGAGCAAAGAGAACTAAATATTCAAAGGAGGCTAATCGAGCCTGATACGGTCGTGGTGGAGATTGTGGGAAGGATTGTTTTTGGACCCGAGTGCCAGCAAATTGAGTGGCTGATCGCACATCTCCTCAGCCAAGACGAAAAAAAGATCGTCTTCGATATTTCTGGCGTCAGCCAAATTGACAGCACTGGTGTGGGAATCATCGTGATGTGTTTCGGCAAGATGAAGAAAGCCGGCGGAGATTTGCGCCTTGCGGGCGCCAAGGACACCGTGGCAGGAGTATTGAAGATGACCAAGGTGGATAGCATCATCCCTTTATATCCGACCGCGGCGTCAGCGGTGGCGGGAATTACAGAGCAAGATCAGGCATGATGCCTGCTTGCACGCGGCCATTTTAGCGGCTACATTGCGACCGAGCTTAGTGTCGCGCGCTTGGTGTACCTTTATCGCTGGTCTGCGGTCGGGCTAGTTCTCGCCCAATAAATTGATTATACAAAGCTCACAACGGCATGATGCGATTGTAGCAGCACAGGCGCGGAACCAACTTGGCCGACGGCTCTCAGTTTGCAGCAGCGAGAGCGACGGCGGCCTCGACTTGTTTGACGGTCGCGCCATGGCCACCGGCGATGGTGGCACCACCGATGCGATACTTCCGCAGGGCGTCGCCGGCCGCAATGGTCATGTCCGAGCGATCGATGGGGCCGCGCGGCGAGACGAGATCCGTGATATAGGCGATTTTGCTTTTGACCACATAGCCAATGAGCATGCCTTGGACGTGTGGATTGGGAATATTGTATAGACGGATTTCATCGGTATCATCCTTCAGCGACATCTGGTCTTTCACCTCTACGATTGTCGCCGGCCGCGGCTTTTTTTGCAGATCATCGGGAACCAGGGTGCGCGGCGCCTTGACATCGTTTTCGAAATAGGCCTTGTCAGGAGTGGGAACGATGACGGTGACGCCTTCCGCCACGTAAGTGCGCATCCCACCGGTATGATCCATGTGATGATGTGTGAGAACAAGATACTTGATGGGCTTCCCCGGGTATTTCTTTTTCGCCGCGTCGATGACCCAGCGCGATTGCAGCTCGCCGTAGGGGGCATCAAAGACAACGAGATAGTCCTTCATGGCGACGATCAGGTTGTTGGCTGTGCCGCCCTGGACGTGCTGCACGTTCGGAGCCAGCTCGACCAGTTTTAGACTGCCGCCGGCAGGGTAAATGACCGCGTCACTCTCGAGGAAGCGCGTAAGGAACAGCCGGCGCAACACCCACTGATAAGGCACATCGCTCGTGGCCGGCGGGTGGGCAGCCGCTTTCACGGCTTGGGGAACAGCAAATGGGTCGGCAGCGATCTTGGGATTCGCGGTGACCATGCGATAGTTGAGTTTTGCTACTTCGACGCCGTTGATCTGATAAGAGAGCGATTGGGCGAGCTTAGCACCAGCGACGGATGTCCACCCGGCAAGCACCAGATCATAGTTGGAATCGCCGTTGATGTTGTCGTCATCACGCGTACGGATGGCAGCGGGCAGGTGTGTCGCGGGATCGAACAAGACCATGAAGGTCGTTCCGGCGTCAGTCAACGAGAGCGCAGGCAACGATTCCTTACCGAGCTGCTGCGCATCCGCTCCGCGGACAGTCTTGGGATCATCCATCGCTTTTAGCAACAGCTGGGGCGACGACCGTTCGAGCTCTCGCAGCTGCGCGGCAACGCGAATGCCTGACATTGGCTGGGTGCCGTTGCTATCTGTCACAAAGCCGAGCGTAGGAAGTAGGGTCTCGGTATATTTCAGCTTGACCGGTGGGGGTGGATATTTCTGATCGCGATCCCACTCGGTGCGTGCCATTCCTCTGGCAAGATCCCAGGTGATGGCGAACGTGGCGTCGCCAAGGAAACGCGGTTCGCCGCCGGCCGCAAACGACTGTCCCGGCTCCCAGAACTTGGCGTCACCTTTAACGGCAAGGCCCCTCAATCCGCGTAGCGCAGAAGCACCACCCTCGGCCGCGATGGCCTGTTTGATTAGATCGGCGGCTCCTGCTTGAGCGAAAGACGGCTGCACCTGGCGCAAGGCCAGAAGCAATACGGCAATCGACAATGCGTATGTGATAACTCCCCGACTAAAGTCGGGGCTTCTCATGCAACGCATGGCATTACCTCACCTACGTTAACGCATGAAGGCA
>QHYS01000297.1 GCA_003223325.1 Acidobacteriota bacterium | reverse complement strand
CCGGGGCGCGCTCCCACTCCGACTGGAGCTGCGAGCGCTGCTGCGGTGCCGAATTCAACAGAGTGTGGCGGAGTCACGAGTCGAACTGCGCCGATTCCCGCTTGGGGTTCAGGGGATGGCCGCGTGTCCGATGCGCTGCAGTACGCGGCTACCTATCCACCCGAACCCGTGTCCGGGTGCCAACCGCCGCCGAGGGCCTTGTAGAGGGTCGCCTCGCTGGCAAGCTCGGCCTGGCGGACCGCGACCAGCCCCTGCCGCGCGGAATACAGTGAGCTACAAATGCGCAAGGCCGCCTTTGCACCTAAAAGCGCCGCAATGCTGCTGATTGCGCAGGCATCGTGGCGTTTCTCGGAGGCGGGTTTACACGAAAAACGTCGCGACTGGACCTTGCCTAGCGACCGCGCGCAGACGCCTTCGTGCGTCCGCAGGTGCAGTTGACGATATCGATCTTCAGCTGCTTGAGTTCGGCGATGCGCCAGGCTCCTCAAGCAGCGCAGAACGTCGATTCTCAACGCGCGGATACCGAACACGCTCAATCCGCCTCCTCGTTGCAGGCTTCGAGCAAATGCGCGAGCGGGCGCACAAACGAACGCTCGGCAAAGTCGCGCCGGTTTCCGCGGCTCAAGGCGGACTCTAGTAGCTCATCAGCACTCAGGGGGCGTCGCCGGGTGTCTCGGACGAGCCTCGTGCGCACGCCCGCGTACTCGTTCTGCCTGTCTCGCATCTCCTCGTACCTCGAGTGTTTTCGGAAAGGCCCTACTCCCGAAGTCGACGACCACGGCACAACTGGACTGCGGCGGGGCCTGCGTCGTGTGCCGGGTGCAGCTCAGGGCCAGCAAGGGTCCAGCGCTCGATGGTCACGAGAGGATCTGGCTTGGGCTATCCTCCAGGCACGTACGGTATTGACCGTAAGTACCTCGAACAATCGCTACCTGATTAACGCAGTATTTCCTGCGAGTACATGGAAGCGCTCGCGCGGCGGTCTACGACACCTAATCGCCAACTGCGCAACTTTCGAGCCAAGTTCGATCGCATCCTCGAGTGATACGGCTCGACTGGCGCCCGTCGATTTATCTTGAAGTCCATGCTAGCGCGGTCGGCGAACAGCCGGATCTCTCCAAGGGAGCACCGGCAAATGCCTCGCCCGGGCGGCCTTCCGCGACTTTTTGGCGGAACGCATTTCGCTGACGCCAGAGCCCCAGCCGCTCGCCCTCGCCGTTCACCCGTGAGCGCCCGCTCGAGCGCCCACTGCGTTGATCGGCCTGCAGGCCGCATCGGATCAACACCAACGGTGCGCATGCAGCACAGCGTTTACCGGGATGAAACACTCTATGAATCAGACGCACGTTGTTCCAACCGCAACCGGCAAATACAGTGAGTGCGAGATCTCAAAACGATCCTTTGTGGTGTATCGAGCTGTTTGCAAACGCGCGAAGATCCGTCACAAAGGAAGTCAAGGTGTAGCGGTGCGCTTCGGCACAGACACCGTTGGAGGATGGAATGGACTTACGACTTGCCCAAATTCTCTTGCCCCTCTTGATCGCGCCCGCGTTCGCGGATATGACGCCTGCCACGTCGGATGCCCAAACACAGCCGCGCACTCTTGGTCAAAAGGCGGTGCTGCATATCTACTATTACGCCCCGAAAACGCTGGAAATCACCTACGTGGATTCCTACCTCTTCAAGGACGAAGACGCCTGCAAGAATGCAATTGGTGCAGCTCTGCAGATTGCTATGCCATACGCTGGGGATGGCGATCTGGTGAGCGCCAAGTGCGTCGGTCTAAGTCCTCCCGAGGCGATCACCAAGCCTGAACGGAAACGCGAGTCCGCCGAGAGCACTGAGCTTTAGGATCCAGGCGCCGCAGGCTACCTAACTGGCTTAATGAACAGTTTGGCAAACCAACTGCCTGGAGCTTCGTCAGGGTGCCGCGTTCGGGTCAACCTCTCGCTGTTCTGTTGTGCGCGTGGTGCACTCCGTCGTGAAATCTCTACTGGCAGCTAAGAGAACCACAACCGCCGGCATGCACAGCATCCGGTGGTCGCGACTTAAGCCGCCGAGGTTGTGGGCATGCTCAAAACACCGAGGAGACGTAAAGGTGACAAGCCTTTTCGGGTCCGGGTTCGCTGCCGCTCGACAGGCTGATCGCCCGCTGCCGCAGCCGTGGACTGAGAGGGCTGACCGCGGTCGTGTTGCAGGAGAATACGCGCATGCTTCGCCTTGCAGAAAGGTACGGATTTCGCAGGGAGCCCGCTGAGCTCGGGGTTACACCTCTGGTTCTTGAACTGGACTCGCTCGCAGCCTAGTGACCGTACATACTTAACGCCTGAGTGCCCGGCGAATCGCTCGGCGATCATGGGAACATTCGACCAAAGGAGAGCTGTATGGACAGCATCAAGGCACTATTCACGGCGGTCGGCTCGGTGACCGGCGGCCGCAATGGTCACGGGGAAGCCGAGGACCATTCCGTTTCGGTCAATCTATCGGTGCCCAAGGCCATGGGCGGTCCCGGTCGACCCAACACGACCACACCCGAACATCTGTTCGCGGTCGGCTATGCCGCCTGCTTCGGTGGCGCACTCGATTTTGTTGCCGTCCAGAAGAAGAAGAACGCCAAGGGCGCAACCGTCACCTGCAGCGTGTCGATCGGGCCGCGCGACGCGGGCGGATTCGGCATCGCAGTGAAGCTGCACGTAAAGGACGCGACGCTCCCGCAGGCGGAGCTCGAGGCTCTCGCCGGCGAGGCGCACGAGAAAATATGTCCCTACTCGCACGCTACGCGGAACAATGTTCCGGTCGAGCTCTCTGTCGAGGGCGGGTAGTCGGCAATCATTGCGGTCTAGTGCGGCGATAGTGCGCTGATGCGCCGATCGCGGACGTCTGCGTCGCGCGGACGGATGGAGCCAAGTTGACGAACGAAGCGGGCCTGACCTGCCTGGCGATTTTCGGACCAGGTGATCTTTGGGAAGATGGCTCGGACGGCGACGGACGCGTTTGAACTGCAGCGGAGGATCTACACTCGTTACCCCCTGCACGCATCAAAAAAGCTGCATTTAAAGGAGCTCAAGGCGGCGCGCGAGGCATTGCCGAAACAGAAGAGCTGATTGGACTGCTCCAAAGCAGACGGTCACGACAGGCAGGTTGGGGTCTAGCCCGTGTGAAAACGCGTGCGCCGCATTTTCGGGCGTTAATTTTAGCCACGTAGAGGCAATTTCAAGCGAGTCGCCACATCGAATTCGCCTGTTAGCTGTTCGATGAACTCAACCGTCAAACTCAGCAGCAAGTATCAAGTGGTCATTCCGCAGGCTGCCCGCGAAGCGCTCGGCCTTGAAGTCGGCGATGAGCTGTTGGTGCTCTGCAAGAGCGATCGCGTCGTCATGATGCCCAAGCCG
>QHYS01000298.1 GCA_003223325.1 Acidobacteriota bacterium | reverse complement strand
CCGAAGAAACCCTTCGGCCGTGGAGCAGGTGCGGGTGGCGGAGTGGTCTATTGCAACGGCGCAAAGTGTCGCGAACACATGGAAGGCACGGAAACTGGAGGATTCGTGCAAATAGGGCCTTTCTATGGTTTCAAAGAAGGTGGAGCATCGGGTGTTGCCTGTTACGGAGGTGGAGGAGGTTTTGATTTCGGACTGGCTCTTGGTGGGTTCAAATGCACGACTCAGATTGGTCAGTCTTGGACGTTCTAGCATCGGAGGATAGCGATTATGCCAGGTGGAGTTCCGTGGAACCCGTCTAAGGAGCCATTCAGTTATGCGAAGCTGTGCTTTTACTATCTTCCGGGCTTGCTGGTTTTCCTCGCCATCGCGGCATTACTGATCTCGGCCTTTGGGGAATTGCGATGGCTGCACCAGATGGGCAACTGGTTCCCTTCATCAGTACTGTTGAGAGTCGCTATCGGTGCCGCTTTGATAGGGGCGTATTATCTGTTCTTCATGAAGGTCCTCTGGAGACTTCTACCAGCCAGCATCCGGACGCGCATTCCGTACGACGCCAAAGAAGCCAGCGAATCGAAGGGCGATATCAAATCATTTTGGGATCTTCGTAAGCTGGTACTCCGGACTCGGAACTGAGCTTCGATAGCTCGTGTGCTTTCGGCAAAGGTGCATGATTTGAGCGGGCGATTTCTTGTAATTTCATCAGTCGCGCAGTGCGACTGATCCATGGCCTGGCGATCAAAGCCCATTCCCGAGTCGATCCTACAGCTGCAGGGGCAGCTCGAGCAGTTTCGTTCATCTCACCCGCCTCGAACCAGACTTCCGGAACCGCTGTGGCAATCGGCAGTAGGGCTGGCGTTGCCGGTTCTTGCCCAGTAGCAGAACAGGAATTCAAGCACCACGGGACGAGGAAACTTGGGAGCACACTACCAAAACCGGGGTTGGCTGCGTCATAGGTTTCCTTAATCTCCATTTGTGGAGATTGACTTCGGTTCGGATCAGAAGGTGATCCGTACGGACCAGATACCCTAAGTACAAAGTGCGTCAGAGTCGGCAGGGACCGTGTACGATGCCGCAAGTTCAGGAAGCAGTCGGTGTGTCTTTGCCTTCTTGATCGTGCTCAACGCTCAAAGGTTCTAGGGTTCAAAGACCCCCGCTCATCATCGAACGGTCGAGGATTGGTTCCTGCGTGCAGCATGAAGAGAATGCGGTCACATCTTTTACGAATCTCCTCCACAATCTCTGCAAAAGAAGCGTCATCGCCGATGCCAAGAAACCCACCCAGTCCGTATCGAATTGCTGCGCTTTCTGCTAACGTTGCGTAGTTCATGTTGGGTGCTAGTGACAGGCACTTAAGCAGGCCTTCATCTGGTTTGTCGAACGGATCGTGCTTGAATGAGTTTGCAAGTAGCCTCAACAAGTCGAGCAAATCCCACGACAGGCGATCTATTGTAGGCAGCCTCTTCTCGATTTCGATTCTGCGTTTTTTGAATGACAGCCCAGCAAGCCGTTCGACTTCATTCCTGAAATCATCACGACTGATAGGACTTGAGTCATGTACGCCGGATCGAGCCGAAGCGAGCAAAATCTCTTTCTCAATGTCGTGCCACATGAACAGTAAAACCAAAAGGTACAATTCGTTCGTCAAAGGGTTGTCGTAGAAGATCGCATGATCGTAGGCAACCTCGGGAGACATGGACTCACGAGCGACAGCCCTATTTTGCTCCTCTGTCTGCACGAATTCGACGAGCGATCTAATTATGTTTGTATTCATTTTCGGTCGGCGTCGTCGTTACAATTTTCTTATGCTAAAGAATTCCTACGAACAGGTTTTCTTCAAAGTCGGCTGAATATTTGGAGACAATCAGAAAGATCCGCACAGCGCTTTCCTAGTATTGCCATTCTTTGAGCTTGAGAAGTGCCTTCATGGATGGTGCCAAGGCTTGACCGAACCACGCAACTGGAACGAACACTTCGCTCCTTCCCTCCGCATGACAACCGACTTGGTACTCGTCGAAAAACACACGCAGTCCGAGGCCCTCAAGAACCAATCGTTCGTAGTTCTTGGCATTCGGGCCTGCTCCTGAGAGAATCCAATCGTCCTTAGATTCTTAGATCGAAGATCGTAAACAAGAATAGTTCAACATTTTAAGCTGTAACATCATGCGGCGGCGAGCAGGTCAACGATGTTCTGGATGGCTTTGTCAGCTTTGTGGTAGGCAGCCTCGAGTTTGCTGTCGGGTGCGTGACCTGGGTCGGGAGTGTGGTGAAAGCGGCTGTTGGCCAGGGGACCACAGAGGCGCTTGTGGAAGAACAGGAACAGGAGTGCCACCTGAATGCCTTTGGTGGTCAGGCGGTAGGCGTAGCGGGTGCCATCCCGTTGCAGCAGACCGTGCCCCTTCAGTTTGCGCAAATCGTAGCGGAGCTGGTTGAGTCCGTAGGTTTTGGGCGAAAGCTGAAAGGTGGTGAGGACGGCTTGGTGGATTTGTCGGGCGGTCCAGCCACCGACCGTGTTGCCGCCATGGAGCAAAACCTCGAGTAAGCGGATGATGCGCGTGTCATGGATCTTGATTCCGGGATAACGGACCGAGCCCGCGGTGGTGGGCAGGGCCAAGCGCTGTAGCAGGGGGAAGTCCACGTGGACATTGAGGCACTGGGCCTGGAAGCTGGCAAAGCGGTCGGTAATGGTCTGGAATCGGAGGCGCACGGCGTCTAGATGATCGAGCCCTTTCTTCAGACCAAAGTCGCGCAGATTATTGGAGCAAAGCTCATTGCGCAAGAAGCGTGCGAATTTCTCGTACTGTTTGAGAAACGCGTTCTTCCAATAGGCACGGAAGACGTGATGGCCATGTTCGATCTGATCGAGGACGGTGGCCAGCTTTCCCCGTAATCTTCGGTTCAGCCGGACGCCGAAGATCTCACTGATCCGATTGGCGGTGAGGCGCCACAAGCCGATTTCGCAGCTACGCTCGAAGATTTTGTGAATGGGGAAATGGCGCTTGAAGATGAAATTTCGTGCGTATTCAACCTGCGCCATGGCGTAGAAACGGGACAGGTTCATCTGGCTGCGTTCCTTTTTGGAGAACTTTGGTCCCAGCAGGAACGTCCAGTAATCCAGCTGTTTGCGGATGATCTGCGGGCTCAGCCGGTCGGCCGCTGCCTGTAGGGCGGCCACGTCGTCGACAGCGAGAAAGGCATTGTCGCTCTTATGGAAGCCGATGTGGGTTCGATTCAGTTCCTGCTCGATGAAGGAGTGGCCGTTGAGCCAGTAGGTGGCGTGAAAGGGAAAGAAGGAGGCCACCCGCAGCACGATCGGTCCTAGAACCTCATCCCGGATGTAGAAGTAATAATGCGTGAAGCGGCTGCGTTGGTGCGCCAGGATGCGGTAGTTCGGGTCCTGGGTGGGATATTTGGGGACGCTGATGCGGAAGGTCCGGCCCTGTTCCATGCTTTTGAAAATGAAATAGACCCCGTAAGCATTCTTCCGCACCAGATGACTCAGTCGCGGTGATACGTAGTCTTCTTTGCGCACTCCCTTTTCTGCCCACTCCATGGGGATGTGATGGTTGCGGGCGTAGGCCTCCACCCAGTCCTGGTAATCGCGGGTGCGTTGAGTGAGCACTTCTTTGCTCATCACCGGGAGGCCCAGAACCTGACGGAGGAAGTACACCACCTGCTCCGGTCGAGACAGCCCGCTCAGGTAGCCGTGAATGACGATGCGGTCGAAGCAGTGATAAACAAAGGCCAGCAGATTTCCGAATAACTGGGTGAACTCTTCCATGGTCCCGCACTATACTCGCCAGGGAGAACAGCGGGGAGATGCAACAGCCATGAAGCGCGGATCGGGAAAACAATGGGTGGAGGGGAAACGCTTCCGCTTGGCCGATGAAGTTCGTTACATTCAGAACAAGGCTGCCGAGCACGACGGCCGGGTGGTCACTCTCGGTCAACTGGTCCTATTTTCCACCGATAGCGGAGATGCCTGGCTGCTGGACGTCACTGACCAACTGGCGGCCCGGCTGGCGCGAGACGGCGACCCGGAATCCATCCATCTGGAAGAGACCGATACCAGCTTCGCTATCGGATGGAAGGGGCACTATCACATCGAGGAATCTGCTTTCATCTACACCGATAGTGACACCGGTCGCGTCACCACAATCCTGGGCTATCCTACGCAGACGATCGCGCGAGCGGGTTAGTTCGGAAATTTCAAATATTTTTGGCTAGGTTTTACTCTCAGCAAGTCTAAGATCGAAGCATAGAGCTGCAGTCAGAGCCCGGTGGCACGGGATGGCTGTTGATCTCCCCATTCAGAGTGCACAATCGGCGCCAACATTATCGACACGCCGTGAGTTCATT
>QHYS01000041.1:17923-37758 GCA_003223325.1 Acidobacteriota bacterium | reverse complement strand
ACCTGGGCCGAGCCTCAGCGCAGCACTCGAACTGCTCGTCGCGTGACAGCGGCGCAACCTGGGCCCCTAACGCGCGCTGGTTTTGCGCACGTTGGGTGCTAGCGGCGCGTCCATTTCCGCCGCCATTGGCGAAACAATCTCCGCGAGCGCCAGCGCCGCCACGCGGCAGCCCGCTACCCACAAGTCGTGGCCTTATCTGACACCGCGGCGCGAATCGGCTTCGGGTCTATCAGCGGGCGCCGTGGGCCAGGTACAAAGCGAGCCTTGTGGGATGCGTCGCCAGTGTGCTAGCGGCACGGCAGAGCGGCACGGCGTTCAGGACAACAGCGCGACATCGGAGCAGGAGTCTCGGCAGGCGGAAATTTAAACCTCACGGGAGGCTTTTGGAACTTCGGATTCGAGGAGCTGTTCTTTGCGATAGATCATGGAATTGATGTCATAGGTGGCGAGCTCGAATCCATGGCCGTGCGTGATCGCGTCGGTCGGGCAGGCTTCAACGCAGTATCCGCAGAAGATGCACCGCGAATAATCGATATTGTAGACGCTGGCGTAGCGTTCGCCGGCAGAGATACGTCGGGCTTCGGTATTTTCAGCGGCTTCGATATAAATACACCGCGCGGGACAGGCGGCGGCACAGAGAAAGCAGCCGACGCATTTTTCCAGGCCGTTTTCATCGCGCTGCAGAACGTGGATTCCGCGATAACGAGCCTGAAAATGCACAGGCTCGTCCGGGTAATTCTCGGTGGTCGTTTTTCGCCAAAGATTGCGAAAAGTCACACCGAAGCCCTTCGCCAGCGCCGTGATCGTGCCGCCAACTTCCTCCAGGATGGAAGGCATAGTCTCCTATTCGGATGCTACTGTGTGCCGCCCCTACCGGGGCTGGGATCCTTTCCTACCGTCCCTCCTGGGACTAGGGTCTTCACCGATTCGTGGAGGTTCTCGACGGCCCGAGGATGCATAGCCTTGCTCTCGTAGTGCGAAAAGCAGATCCCTCGCTTGTTCGCCTCGGGCGGACATCGGCACGATTCTCCCACACCACTACGGCTGCGCCACGGCGAGCGGAGCGCCCGTAAGCGCAGCGATGATCTGCTTGCCGTGAAAGCGGCCATTTTCGATAAAAATTTCGCTGGTGTGGTTTCCGCCGATGACCACGCCGGCAAGGTATAAGCCGGGGACATTGCTCTCAAGCGTCTGCGGATCGAGAGCGGGCTTGTTCGTTTGCGGATCGAGCTTCACCCCGAGCTGACGCAAGAAGTCGAAATCAGGATGATACCCGGTGAGAGCGAAGACGTGCGCGGCAGGCAGGACTTTTTCATCCGCCAAAGGCGGCGTGGACTTCGTTACGCGCGAAAGCTCCTGATGCCCATCACTTTCGCGCGAGGAGTTGCCCCTTTGGCGCCCGACAACCGGATCATCGTTTGCGGCGGGATGCCCAGGAGGCGGCCCGACGACATGCACGCAGTCCGGCTCGATGCTCACGACGTGAGTCTCGAATAAGGCTGTGATTTGGCGGGCCTTGATGCGATTTTCAATGTCCGGGCGGACCCAGTACTTGATTGTGGACGCGAGCTCAGCGCGCCGATGCACCAGCGTCACGCGAGCGCCGCTGCGATAAAGATCGAGGGCGGCCTCCGCCGCGGAATTTTTCCCACCGATCACGACGACGTCCTGGCGCCAGAACGGATGCGGCTCGGTGTAATAGTGCGAAACGAGAGGCAGGTCTTCGCCGGGCACGCCGAGGCGGTTGGGCAGGTCGTAATAGCCGGTGGCGACGATGAGCTTGTGCGACTGATATTGTTCTGTGGCGCCGTTCTGTTGTCTCGTTTGGACGCGGAAATTTCCGTCTGCGCCGTCCAGTCGCGTCACGGTTTCGCCGAGTCGCAACTCCAGATCATAGTGCTCCACGCATTTGCGGTAATACTTCAGTGCTTCGATGCGAGTGGGCTTTTCCGCAGCGCTCACGAAGGGCAGATCGCCGATCTCGAGCAGTTCGGGCGTGGTGAAGAAAACCATGTTCACGGGATAGTGATAGAGCGAATTGCACAGAACGCCTTTCTCGATGACTAATGCGCGCAGGCCCGCGCGTTTGGCCTCGATAGCGCAGGCCAGGCCGGTGGGACCGGCGCCAATACAGATTACGTCGTAAGGAGGATTCATTTATTTAGTTTCCGTTCGTTCGTCTCCGATAGGTTCATCGCGCGGCGAAGAGGTCCCTGAGAGTTCCCTCCGTCACGTTGCTTGCTAGGGACGACCATCCTGATCGGGTCCTCGCTTTCAGTGTGCCTAGCCGCGGCTGCGATTGCAACCTGGAGTCACGACGGCGCAAGGCGGAGCACGTGTTTGTTCACACCCTTTAAAGACGAAGGTTGGGACACCCGAAAAAGCAAACGATCGGAAATAGAACGCCGGCGCATCAATGATCTCCAGAATCCGCGCCGGGATCGGAGGTGAGCCGAGCGCGCAGGGCGCGGCTCATCTTCATGACGTCCTGGGGCCAGGCCTGGACGACCTCCAGCTGGGCGAGCGCGTCGGCGATTTTCCGGGCTTCGGCCGCGTCGAGATCGAGCGAGACGCAGCTGTTGGGATTCTCCGCCGGATACGGCGTAGAGCTTCCCATCACGGCACCCATCTTCAGCAGCAGACGATCGGCGTGGCCCGGAGTTTTGCTGCGGGCGATGGCCTCAAAGTCGACGCTGAAGCCATCGGCTTCCTGGCGCAGCATAGCTGGGCGCGTGGCGCGCACGAGGCCGACGAGAGCGAGGATGAGTTCGTCGCTGGTGAAGGTCACCGTTTGATGTTACCGCGCTTGTCCTTGCCTGTCGCCACCCCGACTTTTTACGCCGAAAAAAATGCCTCGATGAGTTGTGGACGCCGAAAAGTCTCATCTGTGGATGACGTTTCGCGGAAGAAGGCTTCTTTCGGCTTGACAAGCTGGGACTCTGTTATGCGCCGAAAGCGACATGATGCCCAGGTCCTTTTGGCGGTCCGACCCACTACCGATTCGAATTATTTCGTCTACCCAGATGACCTGTGCGAGCGGTGCTGGCGTGTTAGCCTCCAGCAGGACTCGGCACCCGCTCGCTAGAATTTCTCTCTACGACATTCAACATCGACATAATGCAGACCCGGCTGTAGGCTTGAGGGAAATCCGGACCCTCCGACGAACAGCACGCAAATACACGATGAGTTTCTGAAGATTCCCACCCTTCGCGACTTTTCTTTAAGGCGCAAGCTCCGGTCGCGCTGGGGGCGAAGGATGGGGTACCCGAAAAAGCGGACAGCAGATCCCTTGCCTGCACCCCCACGGGCGCAAAACCGTCGCCCGTCGGGGACCCCGCCTCGTCGCTATGCTCCTCGGGATGACAGTTACGGCGTAAACCCGCTCAGGAAGGTCGCGGTGAGGATGACAGTGGGCGAGTGCTATCGCTCGAGACGCGTCGGGGTGACGACGGCGATGTATACTCACCGGCAGCGACGGGTGGAAATCCGCAGGGCTAACGGACATGGAAAGGAGCTATCGACCATGATGCGACGTTCTTTGTTCTTGAGCTTGGTGTTCGGCTTGGCCTTACTGGCGCCTGGAAATTCGCGCCTGCACGCACAAGCCAATCCCGATTGGCACCGGCCTTTTCCAGCATTCAAGATTGCGGGGAACCTTTATTACGTCGGCACGGCCGATCTGGCCGTCTACATGATCCAAACGCCGCAGGGGAACATCCTGATCAATTCGGATTTTGCGGAGGACGTGCCGTTAATCCACAAGAGCATCGAGCAGCTGGGGTTCAAATATGCGGACACCAAGATTCTGCTGATCAGCCACGCACATAGCGACCACGATGAGGGCGTCGGTTTGATCAAGCGGGAGACAGGTGCAAAGCTGATGGTGATGGATGCGGATGTTCCCGCGGAGGAAAGTACCGCACCGGGACGTCCCGGCGCTCACGTCGATCGCGTTTTGCATGACGGAGACACGGTCGAACTGGGAGGCGCCAAACTGACCGCGCATTGGACACCCGGTCATACCAAAGGCTGCACGACATGGACGATGCAGGTTCAGGAGGGGCGAACCTTGAATGCCGTGATCATCGGCAGTCCCAATGTAAATCCCGGGTACGTGCTCGTGGGCAACAAGGACTATCCGCAAATTGCCCATGATTACGTTAAGACGTTCAGCGTGCTTAAGGGCCTTCCCTGCGATCTTTTTCTGGGAGCACACGGGGCCTATTTTGGCCTGAAGGCCAAGTACGAGAAGATG
The DNA here is from genome assembly GCA_003223325.1 of Acidobacteriota bacterium. Classification (GTDB taxonomy): domain Bacteria; phylum Acidobacteriota; class Terriglobia; order Acidiferrales; family UBA7541; genus Palsa-189. Next base: position 33,503 of record QHYS01000041.1, on the reverse strand, counting down.
AAGGCCGTCGGAGGGAATGCACTGATCGATCCGGATGGTTATAAGGCCTATGTTGCCGAGCGCGAAGCGACGTTCCAGAAAGAGTGGAAACGCCAGCAGCAGAACCCCGGTTCCCCGGCGCCTTAAGGGCTAATACGCCAGTTGGCATGGGGCCGAGCCGCCCATCGCCGGCTTTCGTGGACGCAACTGCAATATGAGATGAGCGGACTTGGCCGGAGAGCGCCGGCGGAGTAATCTTCGCGTTGCGGGGCGGGCGGGATCCTGGATAAAGGAGGCACCATGTCAACATTCACGCTCGTGCACGTCGTGATCAGTCTAGTGGGGATCGTTTCGGGATTTGTGGTTGCGTACGGAATGCTTACGGGGAAACGAGTTGCCGGCGGGACCGTGGTCTTTCTAGCGAGCACGGTACTGACGAGTGTTACGGGATTCCTTTTTCCGTTCCATCGCTTTCTGCCCTCCCACGGCGTGGGCATCGTTTCGCTGGTCTTGCTGGCGGTGGCCATTGCCGCGCTGTACATTTTTCATTTGTCGGGGGGCTGGCGACGCGTCTACGTGATGGCGGCGATCACGGCCCTGTACCTCAATGTGTTTGTCTTGATCATCCAACTGTTTATGAAAGTCCCCGCGCTGGAATCGGTCGCGCCCAAGCAGACCGAATCGCCGTTTGTGGCTACGCAAGTGCTGTGCCTGGCATTGTTCGTCGTGCTCGGGACGCTGGCGACCAAGCGATTCGGCGCCGAGCGGGCGCGCACGGCCTGAGCGGGCGCCGTAAGCATTAGTTAGGGTACGCGCCGAATTGGCGGAGATGATGATCTGCGTGAAGGAACCCCACCTCATCCATTGTGTTCGTCGGGCATGCGTAAAACCCGGGCGGCGAAAGACACGTCTCGGGCGTCGGTTCGGGCTGGGCCGACGGACGCGCTAGTGGCTGCCGAAGCTGACGTCGGGCAGGGCCTGCGTGCCTTCGAGCTGCACGGCTTGCAAGCTGGCGGGATCGAGTCCCAGGGATTCAAGGATGGTCGGGGCGACCTGCTCGGTTTCGACCGGGGTAGTGACGGTCTTGGGTGCGAAGCGCGGATTGGAGAGCAGCATCATCACGTTGACATCGTCGTGAGAAAAGCCGCCGTGCTCGGCTTGTTTTTTGTGGCTGCCGGAGTAAGTCACACCGATGTCCGGCGTGACGATGATGTCCGGGGTGCGCGAATCGCCATTCGGCGGCAGTCCCGACGCGTTGAAAAGCTGCGTGATCGCCGGGCCTGAGAAAATCTCGCCGATGCCGGCGATATTGTTCGAGGCGGGCGATTGCGTCTCGAGCATGCTGACCACGCTGGCCGTGGTGCAGGCGCTATTCAGCCAGAGCAAGGAGACGTCATCTTCGGTCGGGCCGATGCCGGTGGGGTTGGAGGGCGATTCCGAGAAGGGCAAGCACCCAGCGTTGTCCGCAATGGTGGCGGGCGAGGTGGTCACGGGACTACCTGCCGTTAAACCTTTGTAGCGTGGGGAATCGATGGGCGACTGGCCGTGCTTGGCGGTGATGACGATGAGCGTCGAGTCGAGAAGCCCGCGGGCCCGGAGGTGGTCGACCATTTCGCCGATGGCGGTGTCCGCAAAGCGAATTTCGCTGAGCAGAGAGTCGTTGGGCGTGCCGATCGCGTCGAGATATCCGCCCGTGGCAACGTTTTTCTCAATCAATTTTTGGCCGACGCTCACGACTTGGAAATTCATGCCGAAGAGCGTGGGCACGGGCGCGGAGTGCGCTCCGTTGTGCGTCTTGCCGTCGATCTCCTTGAGGATGGCGTGGACCTTGAGTGTGTCGTAGCACTGGATGTTGTCGAAGCTGTCAGTCCAGGAGCCGAGTTGGGTAGGATCAGGAACCGGGTCGCAGGGCGTGCCGAGAATACTGGTGACGCCGGGTAGGGCGACGACTTTGGAGTTGATTTCGGGCGAGTAGTAGTCGTCAAGATTGGCGGCCATGCCGGGGCCGGGGCCGGAGACGGACGAGTAAGAGGGGTGCTTATCGGACCAGGCGGTATAGCCGCCGGCGGCATGTACGACGCCAAAAATCGTGTTGGTACGGACGAAATCCCAGGGATAAACCGGCGCGCAATTTTTGCTGGGGTCGCGGGGCAACCTGCGCGGGTCGATGGAAGCGATGCCACCATCGACGCCGGGCGGGAGGCCGCCGTTGAGTTGCGACTGATCCAGATCGATGCCTTCCTCATATTCGGTGGTTGTGCCGTTGGCCACGCCGGGCGTGCAAGAGCCGCCGGCCACGCCGTTGCCCGTAGTGATCATAGGCGGAGCGAGGAAACGGTCATAGGCGACATCGTAGAATGCGCCGGCGGTGCGCGGCGAGCTGCCGCTGACAATCGCGGTCAACCCCGGAAAGGAATCTGACGGCTTCGACGCGGAGGCGTCTAGATAATTTACGCCGGTTTCGCCGAGTTCGGCGAGATGCGGGCAATAGGGCTGGCCTTCATTGACGCCACTGATGCCCTTCGAGCAATTGATGTAATCGAGTGCGTGCATGCCGTCGATGCTAATCAGCAGCACGTGGCGGATGCCGCGGTCACCGAAAGCGTCGGGCTGTTGCGCGAATACCGCCGGGACGAAGGCCGTCGCCAGAAAAAGAGCACCGGCGAGAGCGAGTACAGCTTTCCTGCTTGTCATTTACGAATCCTCCTCATTGCTGAGACCTCTCCCGTTGTTGGCGGGCTGCCGTGCGAAGGCACACGGGGATGCGCGTGTTCGCTCCGGGCGGACATAGATAACGGCTGCTTGTTGCAGTTCGGTAAAGCGACTGTGAATTCTCGGCGCGATCTTTTTAAGCCGGAAAAGCCGCATCCGGTGGGTGCGATTTTCCGGCCCGATAATCGCGGGCTTCCGGCGCTTATCCGCCGCAGAATGGAGGCGAGGGAAACGCCGCAGAGAGGGGAAGGACTGCCAATCTCAGGCGGTTAACTACTTGTGTGACAGGGAGGCGTCTGGAATAATCGCGGGCATGGTTGTGGGCGAGCGCATTCGTGCCCTGCGCGAAGAGAAAAAGATAACCAGAGGCGATCTTCAGCAACGTACAGGGCTGCAGCGCACCTATATCTGGCGAGTGGAACACGGTTATACGGTCCCGGCCATCGAGACGCTGGAGAAATTCGCGCGCGGCTTGAAAGTTCCGATCTATCGGTTCTTTTACGAAGGGATAGGGCGGCCACCGCTGGTTCCCGTGAACGAAAGCGGGGGGCTCTGGGGCGCGGACGGGAAAGAAAAGAAAATGCTGGGGAAATTCCGGCGTTACCTGGCTCAGCTAAACGAGTCGGAACGCTCGCTTCTGCTCTACTTGGGCGAGGAGATGGCCCGGCGGAAGAAAGCGAAAGCGAATAAGTAAAGGCAAGAATCAGAGCAGGCCGCCCATGGGCACAAGTCTCTTATCTTAGGCCAGCGTTGCGTTACACCAGGCGCCTTCGAGTGGGGCATAAACTGTGTTCGTTTTGCCGTCCACTTGTTTGGCACATTTATGCAATGACACGCATTCGCACCATCGTTTCGGTCGTATTCGCATTATTGCTCGGCTCGCTCATCGTCGTTGCGGAATACCCCAGATTCAAGAGGATTGAAAAGCGAGGCCCCGCGCCAGACAGTGTTACCGCAACGTTACCCAGCGATATGGATATGGCCGTTGCGACGGTCGGCGCGACATTCAACGACTGGGCGGACTTTATCGCGCCGAATCGGATCAGCCCGTACCGAAACAGATTTCCAGATGGGAGCAAATGGAGCCACCTTTTTTTGTTTCGCAAGAGCGATCCGCAGCACCCTCTGTTCCCTCCGGACGAAGAGATCCTTTTCGATCGCGGGGTGGACGACTTGGCCGATCGCTACGTGCGTATTCCCGCCGAGTTGCGAATGAGCGATCTCTACCTGTACGAGCCGAGCGGCGACTACTTCTGGGAATCCGAATATTTCTACCAGGGCCGGCCGGCAAAATTCCGCAGCAGCTTCTTCATTCATCTGGAAGCCGTGAACGATTCGGGCACGCGGGTGGAGATTTTCGAGTATCAGCCAACGATTTGGGTGGGCGAATACTTCGGGATGTCGGCCCATGCCGTACTGCCGACCATGCTCCACGATATTCGTCCGGCGCAGTCCACTACAGCGGAGCGTAAGGAAGTGCTACAGATGATCGAGGAGGCTGCAACTCGCCGTCCGGCGACACCACTCCAACGCGAGCAAAGACAGCGCGCGTTGGGGACCGCGGCACACAACTGAAAGGCAGTGGAGTGCCAGCGGGCAGCGATTCCGATCGTGAACAACCAAAACCGCAGAGAAGGGCCTTTGAGCATCAGCGCTATCGGCCTTTACATGCTCTTCGGGGCATGTTTAATGCCGATCAACATCTTTATGCACGCGCCGGCATTTCTCATGGGCTTTGATTTTAGGGGATGGGAGGCGACCTCTTTTTTTTCTGGCGCTCGGAACGCTCGATGTGGTCCTCGGGATTGGATTGCTGAGGCTCGCGCCGTGGAGCCGGATTCCGGCGATTTGTTTCTTCCTGTTTAGGATAATCAACACGTTGTTAACCTTACTTACTTCCCGGCACGCGCGCGCGGTTTGAGGAAGGGATTGCCGTGATGCAGGCGTCCCTAGGCCAGCAATCTGCTCCGCGCTCGCCGATGTGGTTCGGGCCTGTGGTCGAGTTGTCCATCATGGCCGTCATTCTTTGGTTTCTATTCACGCAAGCAGGCGTTCCTTGCGGCGATGACGACGCGACGATGGCCTCCTAACCGTTGTGAGGCGCGCTCGTCTTTGATGCCCTGACGGAGGAGATGGCGCGGCGCGCGGAAGAGAAAACAAAGAAGCAGACGAAGCAGCACGCCACGTTTTCAGCGCGATTTGTTATTTGGCGGACGAGAGAATTTTCGTCAGACGATAGAGATACTCCAGTCCCATATAGAACGACGTGACAGGGACGCGCTCGTCCTTGCCGTGCGCGCGGACGTCGTCGATATCCATAGCCAGCCCGCCTGTGCCATAGGTTGGAATACCCGCGTTGCGCAGGAAGCGGCCGTCAGTGGCGCCCGCGCTCATGGTGGGGATGACCGGGATGCCCGGCCAGAACTCCGCGGTGACCTGGCCGACGGCCTGGAGGATTCCCGGAGTAAGGGGCGACGGTTTGCTGTAGACGTCGACCATTGCAGGAGTCACAGTGATCTGATTGTCGCTGACGACGCGCACCAGCGTGCGCTGAACATCCTCGAACATCTCGCCGGGCAGAACACGGCAATTTACCGTGGCCCGGGCCGTTTGCGGCAAGGCATTATCGGCATGCCCGGCCTGAAGCAAGGTAGCGACGCAAGTGGTGCGGAGCTGCGCATTGTATGGCGGCAGCGCGGACAACCGGGCTACGGCCGCCGGGTCGGGCTGCGCTGAGGCCACGGAAACCATGTCTGCGCCGATCCTGGGATCCTCCAGGGGCGCAGCCAGCTTTAGCCAGGCGTGCGTCGTCTCGTTCAAATGCAGGGGAAAATCGAATTTCGCGAGACGCACGAGCCCTCCCGCCAAATGATAAATGGCGTTGTCCTTCCTTGGCTGCGAACTGTGCCCGCCCGAGTTCTTCACCTCCAACGTAAAATCGATAAATGCCTTCTCGCCGGTTTGCAGACTGTTGCGAAGAGCCCTTCCGTTTCTCGTGCCGACCGATCCGCCTTCATTCAAAGCAAACTCGGCGTCGATTAGGTTGCGATGGTTCTTCAGCATCCACTGGACTCCCACCGCGTTGTCGTCGCCGGTCTCTTCGTCGGTTTCCAGCAAAAGAATGACGTCTCGATTCGGCTGAAACCCTTCCTGTTTCAAGCGAATCAGGTTCGCGACACACGCGGCGGCCATGAATTTGTCGTCTTCGGTGCCTCGCCCGTAAAAATAGCCGTCCTTCTCCAGGAGCTGGAAGGGATCAAAAGACCAGTCCTCGCGTCTTGCTTCGACGACATCGAGATGGGCCATCAACAGGATCGGCTTCCGCGCGCCTGTGCCGTGCAGGCGTGCCACGAGATTCCCTTTGCGCGGCGCCGGGTGGAAGACCTGGACGTCAGTGCCGGCGTAGCCTGCGGCGCGGAGCCGGGCAGCCATCGCTTCGGCCGCTTTCGCCGTGTCGCCGGTGGGCGTGACGGTATTGATCTCCACGAGCTCCCGATAAATATCGCGCGCGAACTGCTGTTGGGGGGTCAGCGTCTGCGGCCTAGCGGCAAGGAGCCCGTACATGAACGCGACGAAAAGGAGCACAAGCAGCCCCGGCGATATGGCACGGTTCATCTGAAGTTCCATGCCCACAGGGATTTTCGTTTGAACACTCGAATGGACACTCTTATACACTCTGCGCATTGCCGAGTGAACCGAAATAGTTTTTCTAGGATCATCGTTCCACTCGGAGACTCCAGCCTTGGAGCTGACCGGGAAGGAGAGACCCCTACTGCAGTCACCTGTGGCAGCTCAGCGAAACATCTCATCCTTGTGAGAAGAATGCGAGCCGGCGGCAGATCATGATGGCGAGAATTCGGAGAGATCCTCGCTCATCCGCTCCAGGCGGATTCACTCGGGATGACCGTGCTGACCGCATCGTCGCTTTCGGCGGAAGGTCAGACGATCGATCATTTTATCGTATACCGATGTGTCTGAAGAGTAGCTAGAATCCGCAACAAAAGCAGTCCTGCGTTGACCCTCGATGATGCGTGTGCTACGGTAATTTTTTTGTGGGACTTTCAGTCATCGTGCGCATCCCGTTGGTGGGCGACCGTTTTTTCTGAGGGAGAAAACAATTCTTTCGCTGCTGGCAGTTTGTTTGTACGCGGGCGAGCTCAGCAATCTGATCCAGCAAACGGGCTGGGTGGCGCGAGCCGTTTTGGCCATTCTATTTTTCTTTTCACTGTTTTCCTGGGCGCTGATCTTTCAAAAGCTCAGCCTGTTTGGGCGGCTGCGACGGCGCACAAACAGATTTCTGCAGGCTTTCCGCGCCACGCGCGGCTTGCCGGAACCGCGAGCGGTGGGCTCGACGGGCTCGCCCCTCGAGACCGTCTACGCCGCGGGGTACCGGGAACTGGCGAGCCAACTCCTGGCCAGCAATCCTCATCCTCGTGTGAAGAGCGTGCATGCGGTGACCGCGGATATGCAGGTCGCGGCGGCCGAGGAAGTGCGCAAAATGGAGCGCTTCATGCCGTGGCTGGCGACGACTGGCTCGGTAACGCCATTCATCGGATTATTCGGAACGGTGTGGGGCGTGATGGACGCCTTCTCCGGGCTGGGAGCGGCCGGGGCGGCGAGCTTGCGCGTGGTGGCACCGGGTATCGCCGAGGCGCTGATCACCACGGCCGCGGGGCTGTTTACGGCCATCCCGGCGGTGATTGCGTACAACCACTTCGTGCACGATATCCGGGAGATGGGCGCGCGGATGGATAATTTCACCATGGAAGTGGCGGCGCTGATCGAGAAGAATTATTTGTGAGGGCAATGCGAGAATGGGTCGGAATGCCCCGGGGCCGGGAGATGCTGATCCCTCTGGGCGCAAAACGCGAAGGATGGGGCGATTCCTCGTCGTCCCCAAACACGCGAACCGCTCCTCGGAATGACAACGTTCGCCTAACGGCGCGATGGAAGACTTGCCGGGCTGAAGCGCGGCGGTACACAACCGTGCCCACCCTCACTTGTCGGCGGGAAACCCGCAGTGCTGAGAATGAGAACTAACGCCGGATAAATCGAATGCCGCAGCTGGCACGCCAGACCGGGACTTCCCTTTCCGACATCAACATCGTTCCCTTCGTGGACGTGATGCTGGTGCTGCTGATCATCTTCATGATCACCGCGCCGATCCTGCAATCGGGAATCGAGGTCAATCTGCCGAAGACGCGAACGGTGAAAGAGATCAGCGAAGAGCGGCTGGTGGTGACGATCGACCGGGGACAATTGATCTATCTGGGCAATGAGCCCGTGAATATTCACGATCTCGGTAAGAAAGTGCACGGCCAGATGCGCAATCCGCAGAATGACGCCGTCTTCCTGCGCTGCGATGAGACCGTTCCCTTCGGGACGTTCGCAACGGTGGTGGATGCGCTGCGGCAATCGGGGATCGAAAACGTGAGCGTGGTCACCGAACCGCTGAGCGCGCGTCCCAAGGGGCCGAAGCCATGAGCGATGGAAGCGTGGCGATGCAGCAACCAGGACTGCAGGGGCCATTGCTCTGGTCGCTGATACTCCATTCCCTTTTGTTCGGCTCGCTGGCGGTCTCCACGATTATGTCGCACCGCGGGGAGCTGTGGGGCGGGCCGGGCGGAGGCGGCGCGGTTTCGGTTAAATTGGTGGGCGGGCTCACCGGAGTGCCTCTTCCGCAGCCGGAGACGGTGACCACCAACCGCGTGGTGGACGAAACGAAAGGGCTCTTCAAATCCGAGCCCAAGCCAAAGCCACCCAAAGAGCCGCCGCTGGATAGCAAGAAAATCCCGGAGTTCACCAAAGAGAAGCCGCCCCATTACATCAGCCCCCCGTCGAAGACGCTCGAAGACACTACGCCTCCACCGCAGAATGCCGTGCCTTACGGACAGGGCGGCGCGCCCGCGGTTCCCTATTCGCAATTCGGGATGGGAGCGAACGGGGCGACGAATGCGGGCATGCAGTTCGGCGGACAGGGCGGCGGGGACTTTGGAGGGCGGTTTCCCTGGTACGTGGACGCGGTGCGCAATCGCGTGGGCAGCAATTGGCTGCAGAGCACAGTCGATCCGTCGCTTCGCTGGGCACCACGCGCCGTGGTCACGTTTGACATTTTGCGGAACGGGTCCGTCACCAACGTGCAGATTTTGCAGTCCAGCGGTAATGCTTCGGTGGATGCGTCGGCGATGCGGGCGATTCAGGGATCGAATCCGGTGAACCCTTTGCCGAATGAATACTCAGGGAATAAGGTTTCGGTAGAATTTTGGTTTGATTTTCGGCGGTGAGCCCTAGCGGCTGGGGTTCGGCGCATGTTAGGCGAGACTTTTCTTCCGAGGTGCCATAACTGAGCGGGTTTAGTGTGCTACACCCGAATCTCTCTTCGCAGGGTAGGTAGAAAAATGTGAGATTCTTCGTCGCTACGCTCCTCAGATGACAGCAAAACGGAAGCGGCGCGGCAGAGTAAGACACGAGCGGCCAATTTTTTGTTTGGCCCAGAGGTCAAACACGGATATAAAGACGGGACAAGAATGAGAGCTATTGTACGCAAGGGAGTCGTTCCGCTGTCACCCCAAGTCCGCCTCGGGCGGACCGCTCGGAATGACAGCGCCTTACCTGTTCGGCTGCTAATGCTGCTAACGGTTTTTGCGCTGCTCTGTCTGACGGAGACGGCGACGCAGGCGCAGGATTGGTTCCGCACCGGCACGGGGCTGGGCGTAAGCAAGCCGAAGGTTGCGGTGGCCGATTTCGTTTCCCGCAACACCTCTTCTGCTTCGATGGCGTCGCTTTTCAGCGACGTGGTGAGGAACGATCTCGATTACAGCGGAATCGTCGATCTGGCGAGCAAGAGCTTCTATCCCACGCAAGTGCCGAGCGTGCCGATGGAGCTGAATTATCAGGCCTGGAGCGATCCGCCGGCTTCGGCGCAGTTCCTGGCCTTCGGCAACTTGAGCGTCACTGACACGAGCGGGGAGATCCAGGCCTGGTTCAACGATGTGCACAATCCGACGGCGCCGCCTGTGGTGGGGCGCGTCTATCGCGGCGACTCGAACGAGGAACAGACGCGGCGCTACGCACACCAGTTCGCCGATGAGATCATCGCGCGGCTCTCCGGAGGTCTTCCAGGAGTGGCCGCCACGCAGATCGCCTTTGTGAGCACGCGTAGCGGAAACAAAGAGATCTGGACCATGGATTACGACGGCGAGAACCAGCACGAGCTTACTTCCCTGCACTCCATAGCGCTGACGCCGCGCTGGTCGCCCGACGCCGACCGCATCGCCTTCACGTGCTACCCCACTGCCGGATCCATCCTGAGCGCGCAGATTTGCGTCTACTCGACGGTGAGTTCGCGGCTGCTGAACTGGCCGCGTTACCGGGGCACGAACAGCTCGCCGGCATGGTCGCCCGACGGTACTAAGGTCATGTTCATGTCCAGCATGCTGGGGAATCCGGAGCTCTTCATCGCCGAGGCCGACGGCAGTCACCCGCGGCGCCTGACACATTCGACCGGCGCGGATACTTCAGCTTCGTGGAATCCGAAAACCGGGCAGCAAGTGGCCTTCGTCAGCGATCGTGGCGGGACTCCGCAGCTCTACACCATGGACGCGGATGGCAGCGAGGTGCAGAAAGTGGAGCTGCCGGACATGGGCTACGTGATCGATCCGTCTTGGTCGCCAAACGGGCAATTGCTGGCGTTCAGCTGGCGGCGGCCGAACGGCAATTACGACCTTTACATCATGGATATCGCCTCGCATGCGCTGGTGGAATTGACGCGCGACGCTGGCCGCAACGAGCGCCCCAGTTGGGCTCCCGATGGGCGGCACATCGTATTTGAATCAACGCGCACGGGGACAAGGCAGATCTGGACCATGCTGGCCGATGGCACTGCCGTGAAGCAACTGACAACGCAGGGGCAGAACGAATCTCCCAATTGGGCGCCGAAGTAGTGCCCCGCGAAGCAGACGTTTCTTTTTATGGCAATTGGTTCCAAATCCCGTGATCTTTGGTAACCTCTCATGTCCCTGGGGGGTGTAAATGTATCTAACTAATCCGAAGCCCCGCAACAAAGAAGCAGCAGTTCAAGGAGGATTTCGAAACATGCGGATTCGTTCCGTTGCAAGAGTGGTGCTCTACGGCGTGATCGCGCTTGCGATCGTGGGCGTCGGTTGCAAACACCCCGCGCCGGTTACTCCCGCCGTGGCGCCCGCTCCGCCACCACCGCCTCCACCCCAACCCACGGTGACCCTGCAGGCCACGCCGGCAAACGTGCAGCGTGGGCAAGCGACTACTCTGCGATGGTCATCCACGAATGCTACGTCCTTGACACTTGCGCCGGGTGTAGGCAACGTGTCACCCGAAGGCAACACCAGCGTCACGCCGACCGATTCGGTGACGTACACAATCTCGGCCACTGGCCCGGGCGGTTCCGCTTCGGCCACCGCACGAGTGACTGTGACCGTGCCTCCACCGCCGCCGGTGGCCGTCGCACCGGCACCATCGTTGGAAGAACTCTTCGCCAAAGAAGTGAAGGATGCTTATTTCGATTTCGATAAGGCGGATATTCGTCCCGACGCGCGTTCCGCTTTGGCCGAGACGGCGGGATTTCTCAAGTCGTACCCGCAAGTCAAAGTGATGATCGAGGGCCATTGTGACGAGCGCGGGTCGACCGAATACAACCTGGCGCTGGGCGACCGTCGGGCGCAAGCGACCAAGGACTTTTTGGTATCGCTAGGAGTGGCTTCCGACCGCATGCAGACGGTGAGCTACGGGAAGGAACGGCCGTTCTGCAACGAGCACGTGGAAGATTGCTGGCAGCAGAACCGCCGGGGCCATTTCCTGATGGCCAAATAGGCCGCGCTCTTGGAGGCGGCGTTTGCATCCAATCCAAATCTGGCACCGAGGCGCCTACCTCATGATTGGCGCCCGGGGCAAGAGCCTAACGTTTGCGTTGTGAGTTCACCGGTGAAGCAAGGCGGTAGCTCAGCCTGGCGGATTTCGGCATACTAAGGGCAGTTTAATGGGTTACTTCTGAGCAAGAGCGAGATCGGAAAGGTCCTTCGCTCATCCGCCGGAGGCGGATTCGCTCAGGACGACGATCCTGATCGGATCTTCGCAAGGAGGAATGGCATGCGTAAACGGTGGATCGTTTACCTGGCGGCCGCGATGATGGCCGGCGCGTTGGGAGGCACATTGCTGGGACCGGCGCCGGTGGGAGCGGTGGCGCGGGAAATCGTGGAGCTGCAGCAAAGCGTGAATCAGCTCATCCAGGGCCAGAAAGACATTCAGACGACCCTGGCGCAGAACGCCGCCGTGGACAAAACGCTCATGGAGCAATCCATGGACACGGTCAATAAGCTGACCGGCACGATGATGGCGCTGCAAAAGACGGTGCAGGATATGCAGGCCAATTCGGGCGCGCGCTTGGATACCATGTCCACGCAGATCCAGGGCATCTCCGATAATTTGCAGGAAACGCTGGCGCGCATGGGCAAGCTCAATCAGCAGCTCACCGACACCCAGAACGCGATTCAGGGCATTGATGCGAAGCTCGCCAGCAGCGCACCTCCGCCTACGGCCGCGGTGCCCGGTGCTGCGACGCCCGGCGCACCTGTGGCGGCTACCGCTCCGAGCGGACTGCCTCCCATACCGGGAGCACCCGTGAGCGCGGCGGGCGTGCCGCCTTCGGCGGACCTGCTCTACTCGAACGGCTTGCGCGACCTGAACGGCAAGAAATACGACCTGGCGACGCAGGAGTTCACGGATTACATGAAATTTTACGCCACGACGGATCTGGCCTCGAATGCGCAGTTCTATCTGGGCGAAATTTTCTTTGCGCAGCAGCAATACGATCACGCCATCGACGCCTACAGCAAAGTGATCGACAATTACCCCAAGAGCTTCAAACTTGCACCGGCACACCTGAAGCGCGCCTTAGCCCTGATCAGTCTGGGAGAGAAAGCTTCCGGCGTAAGCGAATTGCGCATGGTGGTAAAAACCTACCCGGGCACCGATGAGGAACGCCGCGCCAAGGCCAAGCTGCAGGAACTGGGCCTGGCGTCGTAGCCAGCCGACTTATCGGGCACTTGGGCAATACGCGCCCGCGAATTTTCCTGACCGCAAACCTCGGCTGAAGTCGGATCTGCATGCGAAACCTAGTCATCGCCATTGCGATCCTGAGTGTCTTCATTTGCCTGTATTTGGTCGCCTATCAAAATAGTTAGGCGCGGCCTACCGAAGCCATTACTTTCTCCGCCCAGCGATGCTTGCGAGCCTTTAGCCGCGCAGCTGGGTATTGATTCTTGCTTTAACGTGGGCCCAACGGATGAAGGCTCTCAGGAGTTATAACTGCACGGTATATTTTTTCGGTTAACGGCACCCGGCAAGCAGGCTCGTTCAAATCCTGGATCCTCCCGGCCGGCTCGAGGAAATCAAGGCAGCGCTGGTAGGAGAGACAATATCGGTTTTGTGCAACCCACTTGACTGTACGAAGTCCAGCAGTGGAGGAGAGCCGAATCAAGGCTTGGGAGATAGTCTGCGAGCACGGCCATCCGGCATCTGGAGGTCCGGTTTGCACACACGAAGGCGGCGTGCTATCGTCCGTTGGTTCAGGGCCTGTTTTCTGGCCGCGATCGGAGGTGAGGCATGTCGGTGAACAGGGCCATTCTGGTGGGCAGGCTGGGGCGCGACCCCGAAACACGCTATACGTCTGGCGGCCAGGCGGTCTGCAACTTCACGCTGGCCACCGATGAGACTTACCGGGACCGCAACGGCGAACGGCAAAAGCGCACCGAATGGCATCGCATCGTCGTGTGGGGCAAGCAGGCGGAGATCGCACAGCAATATCTGCGCAAGGGCTCGCTGATTTTCGTCGAAGGTCGCATTCAGACGCGACAGTGGGACGACCGCGAAGGCCAAAAGCGTACGACGGTCGAGATTGTTGCCAACAACTTTCGTATGCTCGGAGGGCGCGGCGAAGGCGCCATGGCGATGGGCGCGGGTGCCGGCGCCGGTGAAGCCGAGCCGCAGGCCGCAGCCGCGGCGGCGGGCGCGGGTGCCGGCGCCGGGGAAGCTGAGCCGCAGGCCGCGGCGGCGGGCGCCGAGGAGATGCCCTCCACAGAAATTTCCGACGAAGACATTCCGTTCTAAAAGCTGGAATCGCCGTGGCGCATTCGGACGAAGGCCATGTGCGCATGGAGTACGGCGAGGAGGCAAACCGAGTTGCTCGTTGCCCTCAGGCGCAGGATCCAGGGGGATACGGAACCGAAGGCTGCACATGCATGCTTCTGGAGCTAGCTAGAACGTGAAACGCGCTTTGGCCGCAGGTGTTTTCCTGATCGCTGCTGTCACGACCGCGTCGGGGCAGTCACCGAGCAGTATTCAGACGCAGAGCAACGTCGTCTACGCGGTTCATGACGGTGTCTCTTTGTACGGAGACTTGTATCTCCCCAGCAGCGCGGGACCACATGCGGCGATGCTTTTTATTCACGGCGGAGGCTTTCGCGCGGGGTCGAAAGCAGGCTACGGAACGACTTGGGGTCCGTATTTGGCAGAGCGGGGATACGTGGTGTTCGCCATCGACTATCGGTTGTCAATGCCCAACCAAACGGCTTGGCCACAAGCTCTACTGGATTGTAAGGCGGCATTGCAATACCTGAGAGGGAATGCGGCGATGCTAGGCGTGGCGCCCGACCGGATTGGAGTCGGAGGTGATTCCGCGGGAGGTTCACTGGCCTCCCTGCTGGGTGTCACCCAGGATGCGCCAGCGTTCGCAAACAAATATCCGAAGGATACCTATTCCTCTGCGAGCACAAAGGTCAAAGTCGCCGTGCCCATTTACGGCGTGCATGACATGATCGCCTGGCAGAGATACACCAGCGGCTCGGCAAATCGCGGTTCGCTCGAACAGTTCTTCGGCGGACTGCCGGACCAGTTACCGGGCCTCTACTTCGAGGCCTCTCCCATCAGCTACATCCGTGAGGCGGCAAAGAGCTTGGGAGAAACGGCAATGCCCAATGCGGCCACGCGGACGGCGTGGTTTCTGGCCTGGGGAATGGTCGATCACGTCGTTCCCCCCGAAGGCCAGTCCATGGCTTTTGTTCAGGCTCTTCGGGACGCTGGCGCCACGGTCACCGCGGTACCGGTTCCGAATATGGACCACTTCTGGTTCACGTCCAGCGCGCTTACCGGTAAGCTGGGAGTACCCTCGTGCCAGGAGGCAGCGCCGCCAGCGCGTTTCGTTTGCAGCGGGGCCACGCCCAACGACTTTATCGCTTCGCAGTTGCTAGATTTCCTTACGCACAACTTGTAACCACTGTTCCGTCCTGCCGCCCAAAATAGTCGACGTCGCCGGCGATCCTTCCGATCTTGGCGTCGATTGCAGTGAGCCGCTGGCTGCCACGATCGGCGCTGAAAACACGCTTGGTCAGCGGGTCATAAATAATCCCTGCGAGAGCTCTGGCCGGGAGAGACGAACGGCCGTGTCGGCGTGCACCAGATCCGTTGATTTTCGGTCGCTGCTCCGTGTTCGTTCGTGATCGAGCGGACACGGGGAACCCACCATGGCACGTCGATGACCAGGAGCAGTCTAATCAAAACGGGTCCCGTGATGCCGGCGACGATTAGCGGTTGGATTTGGGGTTGGCAGCGCGGCGGCGGCGTTCTTCGGCGACGCGATTCAGAAACTCCTCGAACTTGGGCCGCTGCTCGGGACTGAGAACCTGGCGGATCTGGTAGTGTCCCTGTTCGCGAATCTGATAAAGCTGCGGATTTATTTGGTCGTGGACAGCATCGAAACGGTGCTGCATGTCCGCCAGGATTTCACCTATGTGCTTCTGCTGATCGGGCGTGAGATTGAGTTCCGTGGTCAGGCGGGCGACTGCTCGCGGCGGGTTCG
>QHYS01000041.1:16942-17860 GCA_003223325.1 Acidobacteriota bacterium | reverse complement strand
TCAGCGCCAGGGCCTTGCGATTATTGGAACTGAACGTCATTAGATTGCATCCTCCGTATCAGCCAGGGACATCAGAACCTCATCGGCATTGGCGGGCTGCGCGGGCGGTTCCGGTAAGCCCGCGCCTAGTTCCACCGGACCATTAACTGCTACCGTGCCGCGTGCAGGCGCGAACTCCCCCAAGTATACCGACAAGGCCAGCAGAGCCACGGCGGCAACCAAGGCCATGCGCGACGCCAGCAGTTCAAGCGGCCGCCAAAACGCATTCGGCGCTGTCTGAGTGGCTTCGCGAATGGACGCCATCACGCAAGTAACGAAAGCCGCCGAAAACTCGTTCTCGGGGTAGCGCGCGTGGCGCATCAGCCTACTCGCGATGAGGGAGTCATGCAATGCCTGACGGCAATCTTCGCAACTTTGGAGATGGCGGTCGAGCGCAGAGTTCGGCTCGATACAGGCTTCGCCTTCGCGCAAGACGTCCTCGAGGCTTGCCTGATATTCCGGGCACCCGAACCGCGCATCTGTCCGTGAGAACATAGCCAGCGCCCCTTTCTATTCTAATTCTAATCTCCCAACTTGCGTCTCGCCCATGGTTTCGCGGGATGAGTTTTGAGCCTTCGGCGATAGACTTCCACGAGCCGCCCGCGAGCGCGAAATAGCCGCACCTTCACTGTGTTTATGTTCAGCTCCAAAACATCGCCGATCTCTTCTACGGTGAATCCAGCAACTTCCTTCATCACCAGCATGGCGCGGTCCTGCTCGTCGAGTTCGACAAGGAGCCGATCGAGCAAGTCACGCTGCTCGGCTCGGCGCGCGGCGTCGACGCCACTATGACTGAAGGTGCCTTCGCGGTCTTCCGGAAGCCCCTCCATGTGACGAATCTGCTCATCACTTAAGCTTGACTCATAGACCAGCGGGCGA
>QHYS01000041.1:0-16885 GCA_003223325.1 Acidobacteriota bacterium | reverse complement strand
TCAGGGAGAGATACGCCTTCAAAAGCGCTTGCTGCGCCACGTCCTCAACATCTTCACCCCGGCGCATGATACCGCCGATCACGGCAAGCAGCCGCGGCTGGTGGATGCGTACCAACTCCTCATAGGCGAACTGGTCGCCCGCCTGGGCACGCCTCACCAATTCGCGCTCCACGTCGGCATTGCCGGATGCGCGGCGAGCCGGTGGGGTTCCCACAGTCATCTTTGGGACGTTTGGCATGAAAATTCGGTTACACCGACTTCGTTCTCTCGGTTCCTTTGCGCGTGGACCTTTTTACCACGCAAGCGCCTTCTTCTGGAGACAAAGAGGTATCCCAGTGTAATAGAAGTATGCCTCTTCCACGGCCTGTAGCACATCCTTTACACATTCTTTACGGCGGCGAAAACTCACGGGGATCCGGCACCTACGGGTTCCGGCTCCACTCGGCAAGTTTTGCCAAATGGTGTTACTATTCGGAGCGATCCGTCGCTCGCCCGCCCCAGGGTAGGCAAGCGTGCCGGGGAGCCCCGCGTGTTCGTCGCTCGGTACGACGCTCCTGTTCGGCCCGTCTTTTACACAGGGGAGCCGAGGAGCCGAAGACATTCCGCTTGCACCCACCATATCCCTATGAAACAATACGCAAATGATTATCGGCGATCGTTTGCGCGCTCTGCGCGAAGAAAAGAGGCTCTCTCAGGGCGATATCGAGAAGCGTACTGGACTGCTCCGTTGCTATATTTCGCGCGTGGAAAATGGCCACACCGTTCCGGCCATAGAGACGCTCGAGAAAATGGCCCGAGCTCTGGAGGTGCCTCTTTACCAGTTGTTCTACGACGGCGAAGAAGCGCCTGAGCTACCCAATCTGCCAAAACGCCGCACTGCAGAAGAAATCGCCTGGGGTAGTACGGGAAAAGAAGCCCGTTTTCTGACCATGTTTCGCCGGCTGCTGGGCCGCATCGACGAAGGCGACCGGCGCTTGCTGCTGTATATGGCTCAGAAACGTCGCCGCTAGCCCTCGGGACAAACCTACGAGGTGCGCACAAGATCGGATGCGCGGGCCCGCTAGCTATTCATGTGCCGGAGAGATCCCTCGCTCCGGTTCGTCGCTCGGGATGACTATCCTGGTCGGATAGTCATTCCCACTCGATCGTGCTGGGCGGCTTCGAGCTGATATCGTACACAACACGGTTGACACCGGCTACCTCATTTACGATGCGCGCGGAGATGCGCTCCAGCGCGTCACAGGGCAACCGAGCCCAATCCGCGGTCATGGCATCTTCGGAAGTTACCACGCGAACGGCCACGGTATCGCCGTAACTGCGCTCGTCGCCCATCACGCCCACACTGCGCACCGGCAAAAGAACGGCGAAAGCCTGCCAGGTTTTCTCATAGAGTCCGGCGAGGCGAATTTCCTCCACTACGATGGCGTCCGCCTCACGCAGGGTTTGCAGGCGTTCGGGAACAACCTCGCCCAGGAGGCGCACGGCGAGACCCGGACCTGGAAAAGGCTGTTTGGTGAGAATTTCCTCGGGCAATCCCAATTCGCGGCCGATGCGGCGCACTTCGTCTTTGAAAAGCTCGCGCAGAGGCTCGATCAACTCGAACGGCAGATCGGCGGGGAGGCCGCCGACGTTGTGGTGTGTTTTTATCGTGGCGGAAGGGCCGCGCACCGGAACCGATTCGATCACGTCGGGATAGAGCGTGCCCTGCACGAGAAAACGGATTTCGCCGAGCTGCCGGGCCTGTTCGGCGAATACCTCGATGAACTCGGCCCCCACGCGCTTGCGCTTGACTTCGGGATCGGTGACGCCTTGCAGGCGCGCCAGGAAGCGATTGGCTGCGTTGATTCCCACGACGCGCAGGCCCACGCGATTTTCCAGCAAATCGAGGGTGTTTTGAAATTCGTCCTTGCGCAGCAACCCTGTATCTACAAAAATGTTTACCAGGCGATTGCCGATCGCTTGATGCACTAGGGCCGCGGCCACCGCGGAATCCACGCCGCCGCTGAGCGCGCAGATGGCGCGCCCGCGGCCTACCTGCTTGCGAATGGCTTCCACGGTTTCGGAGATAAACGAAGCGCCGCTCCAATTGGGACGCGCGCCGCATACGGAAAAAACGAAATTGCGCAGAATCTCGCTGCCACGCTCGGTGTGCCGCACCTCGGGATGAAACTGCACGGCAAAAATGCGTCGCGCGGGATCTTCCGCGGCGGAAAGACCGCTGCTGGTCACGCCGGTGACCTGAAAACCGGGCGGCAGGGCACGCACATGATCGCCATGGCTCATCCAGATTTTCAGACGCCGCGGCAAGCCGGCAAAAAGCGCCGACCCATCGCGCAAATCCACTTCTGCGGGGCCGTATTCGCGTCGTTCGGCGCGTTCCACCTTGCCGCCCAGCGTGTGTGAAATCCACTGCAGGCCATAGCAGATGCCGAGAACGGGCACGCCCAGCGACAGCACGCCGGGATCGCAAATCGGCGCGGCGGGGTCGTAGACCGAACACGGGCTGCCGGAGAGAACGATGCCTACGGGCTGGTAAGCGCGAATTTCCAAGATGCTCGCGGTGCAAGGAAGAATGGCGGAGAAGACTTGTTGTTCGCGAATGCGCCGCGCGATCAACTGCGTATACTGCCCACCGAAATCGAGGACGATGATGCCGCCCAGTTCACTCTTGCTCATGGGCTGGCGTTTTTCGGCGGCCTTGGCGGCATGCACTCCCGAATTTCCTTCCGAACTCGCCGCTGAACTGGCCGGCGTGCTCACTGCGCCACCACCACGTTGACCAGTTTGTCGGGGATCACCACGCGCTTCACCACGCGCGCGCCGCGCAGCAATTGTTCGATCTTGGGATCGGCGAAAGCGCGCTCGGCCAATTCCTCTTCTGGGAGGCCCACATCCACGCAGATTCTGCCGCGGACGCGCCCGTTGATCTGGATCACCACTTCGACCTGCTCCTCCTGAGCCAATTCCGCGGAATATTGCGGCCATTCCTCCGCGTGCAGGCTCTCTTTATGTCCGAGCATTTCCCAAAGCTCTTCGGCCAGATGGGGTGCGATGGGCGTGAGCATGACGGTGAGCAATTCTAAGACCTGCTTGAGTACTTCGGGCCGCGCGTGCTTATCGAGCGGCTCACGGTCTTGGAGCGTATTGACCAATTCCATAATGAGAGCCACGCTGGTATTGAAGTGCCAGCGCGCCTCGAAATCGGCGGTGACGCGCCGCAGAGTCTGATGCGCCTTGCGCAGCAGGATCTTTTCCTTTTCTGATGCAGCGCTGATTTTTGTCGGCCGCGAATCGCGCGGCGAAATGTCGCGCAGCAGCTGTGCGTAGCGATCGATCAGGCGAAAGACGCGATGCAGAAAGCGCGCGCAGCCCTCGATTCCCTGCTCGCTCCACTCCAAATCTTTTTCCGGCGGCGCGGCGAAAAGCGTATACATGCGCGCAGTGTCGCAGCCGTATTTTTCGGCCATGTCGATGGCGCCCACCACGTTACCTTTGGATTTGGACATTTTGGCGCTGTCCTTCAGCACCATGCCCTGGGAAAAAAGGCGGCGCACCGGCTCGCGGATTTCCACCAGACCCAGGTCGCGCATGACTTTGCAGAAAAATCGCGAATAAATCAGGTGCAGGATGGCGTGTTCGATGCCGCCGATATATTGGTCGATAGGAAACCAGTAACGCACAAGGGCGGAATCGAACGGCGCGCGGTCGTTGTGCGGATCGGTGTAGCGGAAGAAATACCAAGACGAATCGATGAATGTATCCATCGTGTCGGTCTCCCGACGGCCCGGGGCGCCGCATTTGGGGCACTTCACGTTCACGAACGCTGGCACATTGGCGAGCGGCGACTGGCCTTGCCCGGTGAGCAGCACGTTTTCCGGCAGACGCACCGGCAGTTCTTTATCCGGTACGGGAACGATCCCGCATTGCACGCAATAGATGACCGGAATGGGCGTGCCCCAGTAACGCTGGCGCGAAATGCCCCAATCCTTCAGGCGATAGGTCGTCTCTGCTTCGCCGATGCCTTGGGTCTGCGCGTCGGCGGTCATCTTCTCGATGGCCGCTTCGCTGGTGAGGCCGCTATAGGCGCCTGAATTGACGAGACGGCCGTAATCGGTGAAGGCTTCCTTCATTTCGTCAGCTTTCAGTGGGACGCGGAGCGGCGAGCTCTCCACGGGCTGAATGACGACCGGAAACGCAATCTTATATTTCTGCGCGAATTCAAAATCGCGCTGGTCGTGCGCCGGTACGGCCATAACGGCGCCGGTGCCGTATTCGGCGAGCACGAAGTTCCCCACCCAGATAGGTACTTTTTGGCCGGAAAAAGGATTGGTGGCAAAGCGCCCGGTGAAGAAGCCTTCTTTTTCGGCGGTGGCCAGATCGGCGCCGCGAATGATGCGCGCGCGCAGGCGCGCGGCTTCCTCTTCGAGCTTGGCGTGATTGGGCTGCCCGGCGAAGAGAGTCTGCAGCAGCGCATGGGCGGGCGAAAGGATCACAGCGGCCGCGCCGAAGATGGTGTCCACGCGCGTGGTGAAGACTTCGATTTGGACTTTGGAGTCTCGCGCCCCCTCGGCAGGAAAGCGCACGCGAGTGCCGCGGGATTTGCCGATCCAGTTGCGCTGCATCACCAGGACGCGCTCGGGCCAGCCTCCTTCGAGCTCGACCATATCGTCGAGCAAGGCGTCGGCGTACTGCGTGATGCGCAGAAACCACTGCTCGATCTCCTTGGCTTCGACAGGCGTATCGTCGTGCTGCCAGCAGCAGCCGTCCACGACTTGCTCATTGGCAAGCACCGTCTGGCATTTGGGGCACCAGTTCACCAGGCTACGCTTGCGATAGGCCAGACCGCGCTCCAACATGCGCAGAAAAAACCACTGATTCCAGCGATAGTATTCGGGCTCGCAGGTGGAAATTTCGCGCCGCCAGTCGTAACTGAATCCGAAGCGGCGGCAGACCGATTTCATCTGCGCGATATTGGCGTTCGTCCAATCGCGCGGAGGAGTACCGCGCTTGATGGCCGCGTTTTCGGCGGGCAGGCCGAAAGCGTCCCAGCCGATGGGATGCAGCACATTGAAGCCGCGCATGCGGCGATAGCGCGCCACGGCGTCGCCGATGGTGTAATTGCGCATGTGACCCATGTGCAGCGTGCCGGAGGGATACGGCAGCATCTCCAGCAAATAATATTTCGGGCGGCTGGGATCGGCGTCGGCGTTGAACACGCCAAGCGAGTCCCATGTATCCCGCCACTTGGCTTCGACGGCTTGGGGATTGTATTCAGCCACGTTGCTTCAGCCTTTGGATGCGCGCTCTGGATTGCGGCTCGGCTTGGCGCTTTTTTCGTTGCGCTGAGATGCGCGAGCGCCGCGCCGGTTTCGGGAAAACATACTGAACCCGTTTTGCGCGCGGGGGGCTTGCTTCACGGCGATTCCGACGAGCTCCCACAGGCGGCGCACGTTGCGGCGATCGTCGCCGGGCGCGTCGATGGGCGTTTCCAGGATAAACGCGCGGCCCGGGCAGCCTGCGGAAGAGCTGGCGGACAGGCTGGGATGATTCAGGATGCGGCGGAATGCTTCCAGACCGATCTTGCCGCGGCCGATGTGCTCGTGGCGGTCAACGCGCGAAGCGAAGGGCGTCTTGGAGTCGTTCACGTGCAGCACAGCCACGCGCGAGAGGCCCACGGTGCGGTCCAGGGCGGCGATACTTTGCGCAAGGCCCGCCTCGCTGCGAATGTCGTAGCCAGCGTGAAAGGCATGCGCCGTATCGAGGCAAACGCCGAGCGGAAGTTCTCGCGCCGCTTCGATGATCGCCTTTAGTTCTTCGAAACGGGAACCGATCGTCGCGCCCATGCCGGAAGTATTTTCGAGCAGCACGCGCAGGCGGCAATCGCGCAGATCACCGAATTTTGCACACAGACGTACGCCGCGCGCCGCCTGGCGAATAGCCTGGGCGACGTCACGAATGGCTTGCTCCGGAGTCTTGGCGCGGGAGGAACCAGGATGCACGACCAGGTAATCGGCGCCCAGAGCGACCGCGCGCACGATCTCATCGTGAAAGGCCTGTATCGAGCGGACGCGCATCACCGGGTCGGCAGTCGCCAGATTGATCAGGTAATTCGCGTGGATGACCAGCGGGCCAAGGCCGAGTTCGGCGCGCTTGGCGCGAAAGTCGGCGGCATCCATCTCCGGGATGCGCGCGCCGACGCGCGGCCACATGCGCGGGCTGGCGGAAAAAATCTGCAGCGCGTTGCAGCCGAGTTTGCGTGCGCTCTCGAGCGAGCTGGCGAAGCCCTGGGCGATCGACGTGTGGATGCCGATGCGTACCCTACCGTCGCGCCAGGCGGGGGCCTGCGGCTCAGGCGCCGGTTCGGGGCGGTATTCGTCGCTGCTATCGTAGGCCAGGATAGGAGTGTGGGAGGCCGTCATTAGTTAGTTGCGGAGCAATCATTCTATCGAATCGCTGCGGTGCCCGCAAATGCTGGCTTGCGAAGCTATTGGCTCAGCTTGATAGGCGTATCCAGCCGTAGAGAGTGAAAACCGCGAGAACTGGGATGGACGTAGACGAGGATGTAGTCCACAAACGAATGGCCTTCGCACTGCTCTTCGTCGGAGGAGCATACCCGACAGCTAACAGTGCAGCTGAGGTCACAAATTCGGCCCGAATGATTAGTTTGTAAGGCCCCACAGGTGGGTTAAATTAAACCAACTGAAAACCACTACAAGCGGCGACCAGACAAATCGAAGACAAACCAAACGCAGCCGATCGCGACAACCCATCCGCCAATCGACAACAGTCTCTGTTTCGCCACGTCCGGCATCGCGTTGAGCACCCGCTGCCGGTCTGCGGCTAGGGCAGGCGGCAGACGAAGTTTTCGGCCTGGTCGGTGCTGCCGGTTCCCTTGTAGTGAGCCTCCTGCGGATATGGGCAGAGCGGGCGGGTGCGGATGACGCTGCCGTTGGTCATCTGTGACGCGATGATCTCTTTTGGCGCGACGCCGTGCTCCCGCCATTGCTCGAGCGGGGTGAGCGTATCGAAGACGCTGGGACCTTCGCCGCCGGCACAATGACCCATGCCCGGCGCCATGTAGAGGCGGACAGAATCCTCGACGGCCTTCTTCCCTAGCACTTCGATCAACCCGTTGTAATAGTTCACCGAGGAGAGCGGCGCGACATTCTGATCGGCCCAGCCGTGGTAGATGATCAGCTTGCTGCCGCGTCCGACATAGGGCTTCAGATTGGTTGACGTGGCGCTAACGACGCCGTTGTCCATTTTTCTCGCGCGCACTATGTCTTTGCCGATGTTGAGAGTGCGGAAATCCCAGTTCGGGTCGCCAATCACGGTGTACTTGAAAGTCTCGTCGGCCATTCCCATCGGCCTAGGCGCCCCGGTCGTATTCGGGAAGCGCAGCTCCGTGCCGGGCTCGAAGCCGGGGAAAATTTCCTTGCCGCTCCGGGGGTCAACGATCGGCGCGTAGAGTTTTTTGGCGGCCTCCACTTGAGGCGCCGTCAGGCAGTTCGGGCCATCCTCACCTTTACACAGCGTTACCGTGGGATCGAATTTGCATCGCAGCGGATTATTGATAATGCCGTCCTTGATACCGTCCTGCGCGTCGCAGGCATCGAGCGCCGCCTGATGGAGCACGGCAAATTTTTCTTTCGGAATGAAGCTGGCCGTATCTTTGTGCGTGGCCTGCGCGGCGGCTATGAGCTGAAGGCTCTCGGCGGCGCGGTCATAACCGGGATCGCCGGCGATGATGCCTGCGAAATCCTCGGGATAGCGCTGCGCTTCCATGAACGCCTGCCGGCCGCCGCCCGAGCAGCCGGTGAAATAGGAGAATTGCGGCGCTACGCTGTAGAGCGCGGCAACAACGGTTTTGCCCCTCAGGGCCGTCTCGTGCACGGCGCGATAGCCGAAGTCAATCAGCTTTTCAGGATGGCCGGGCGCAAAACTCGCGGTGTCTCCCGCGTGCCCGGTATCGGTCGATGCGCTTACGTATCCTAGCCGCAGCGTGGCCGCCAGCGCCGCGTATTGGATAAAGCCGTTCCAGCCGCCGTTGCCGACCTCCTGGAATTTGCCGTTCCAGCCGGAAAGCGGCAGCCAGGTTTCAGATTTGATGTCGGAGTCTTCTGACGGCTTGATCGTCAACTCCACGCGGCAGAATGCGGGGAGATCGGCGAACGCGTCTGCCGCGCCCGCCGTCGGTTGGAAGTGGCCGGCGGGGACCACTCGCGCTGAAGTGACGGTCGCGTCTGGCAGTTTGAGCAAGGAGAGGCGCGTGCACGCGGAAGCGTCCACCGCGTGCACCGCAGGCGGCGCGTTCACATTCCCTGCCGCATAGGTAAGCCCACCGATCAGAATGCCCAATGTGATGACGGCGACCGTCCTCATCAGCTTCCACCTCTCGTTCTGCGCTTGCAGGGATCGCGATTCCCAAAAGCAGATCCCTCGGCCACAAAAACGGCCCTGGGGATGACGGCATGAGTCTTGGCGTAGTCATGAAACCGGGGCGTCCGCCAGAAAAGCCCCAGGGTCTCGCGCGAAATTTCGCGGCGCCTTCGCACCGCGCGAGCGCCCTGGGCTAATTACCGAGGACGCGCTAGTCAGGCGCGCTGGGTGGAGGTGACTCCGGCGTGCATGGCCCTTAGCACGCGCTCCGGGGTGAACGGCGCTTCGCGCAGGCGTGCTCCCGTCGCGTCGAAGATGGCGTTGGCGATGGCCGCGGGAACGGGACCAATCGAAGGCTCGCCGCCGCCAAGTGCGGGCATCTCCCGCCGGTCGATCAGCCTGATGTCGATCTGCGGAATCTTTTCGTACCGCAGAATCGGGTAGCTCGACCAGTCGAGGTTCTTGATGCCGGACGAGTCGTAGAGCACTTCTTCCATGAGCGCGCGGCTGGTGCCCTGAATGACATTGCCCTCGATCTGGTTCTTTAAACCGTCAGGATTGATAATCAAGCCGCAGTCGTGAGCGACCGCGACTTTCTTGACCGTGACTTCGCCGCTCGACTTGTCGACTTCGACTTCGGCGACAACCGCGACCACGGAGTTGGAGCGGGCGCTTACGGCGACGCCTCGTCCGGCGGCAATGTTGCCGCTGGAGGTCGGCGCGGGCGCCGGGCGTTCCTGCCAATTCGCGAGCTTGGCCACAGCGGTAAGAGCGTCGGTGGCGCGCTTGTTGGACGCGGCGTAGCGCATGCGGAACTGCACGCCGTCTACGCCCTGCGCCGCGGCCAGCTCATCCATGAAGCATTCGCTGGCGAACATGCGGGCTAAATCACCCGGAGCGCGCAGCGGTGAGGTGCGCAACGGAGTGGGATCGGGCTGCACCCAGGGTATGGCCGACGCGACGATCCTTTGATTGTCGAAGGTGTAAGTGTCGCCCCCGCCTCCTGTGCCATTCGGGAAGCCTTGCCCCGGGGCCTTCAGCCCGACTTGCCGCGAAGTCACAAGGGGGATACCGTTTGCCTCGGTCCACGGAAAACTGCGGTCGAGGAAATCCCAGGCGGTGACTTTGCCGCTGGCATCCATAGCCGCGCGCACGGTGAGCAATTGCGCCGGACCCTTGGGCTCCCAGCCATGTTCATCCGCCCGCATCCACTGCACGCGTACCGGCTTGCTGACGGCGCGAGACATAACCACGGCGTCTTCGGCAGCGTCGTCGGTGCCTAGGCGGCCGTAGCAGCCAGAGGCTTCGCGGTAAAGGACCTGGATCTTACTCTCCGGCAGTCCCAGCAGATCGGAGACCCGCTTGCGCGTGTCGAAGATTCCCTGCGAGGGAGCCCAGATGGTCACTTTATCGCCTTGCACGTCCGCAATCGCGCAGGAAGGCGCGAGCATGCCGTGCATCTGGAAGGGCCAGCGGTAGGTGGCTTCCATGGTCTTACTGGCTTGCGCGAGAGCTTGCTCCACGTTTCCGCGAGGCGGCATCCCCGGCCGCTCCGCGAAGCCCTTGGTGTTTTTCAGATAATCGTAAACGGCGTCCGGATTGGCGGGCATTTTGGTTTCCGGAGTCGACCAGGTGACCTTGAGAGCCTTGGCGGCCTGGATCGCGGCCCACTCTGTCTGCGCCACAACGCCCACGAAGCTGCCTTCATGTACAACTTTAACTATGCCGGGAATATTCTTGATCGAGTCCTCATCGATGCTGGCCGGCTTTGCGGCAACCGTGGGCGGGCGAACCACGCGGCCGTGCAGCATTCCCGGAACCCGGACATCTTGCACGTAGGTGAATTGCGCCGTGAACTTCGGGGGCAGGTCAACGCGCGGAACGGATTTGCCCACGGTCTTATAGTCCATGTAATTCTTGGCCGGAACATCGGGCGCCAGTTTCAGACCCCAGCCGTTGCCCGTGGCGGGAATCTGCACGTTGAAGTGCTTGCCGCCAAGCAGATTGGCGTAGGAGACCTTATGGCCATTGCCCAGGACGCTGACCACGCCATCGGTGACGGTGAGCTTCGAGATGGGCGCGCCGAGACGCTGGGAGGCCAGCTTCAGCAGCTCCTGGCGTGCTGCGGCAGCGGCCTGACGCAATTGCGGGCCGGCCAGTTCGATGGTTCTGCTGCCGGCGGTAATGCCCTGATCGACGGCCTTGGTAGTGTCTCCGGTGATCATCTTGATTTGCTTGAACTGCACATCGAGTTCGTCGGCGACTATCTGGGCCAGGGCGGTTTCGACGCCGGTGCCGAGATCCACTTTGCTGGAGAACACCGTGACCATGCCGTCGCGGCCGATGGCGATCCATGAATCGAGCGACGTCGCCTTAAGGTCTCCGGCGAGGTCCGGCCCGGCGCTCAATTGCGCCAGGACCTGAGAAACCGGGCCGAAAAGGTTGAAGCTTACGACCAGAGCGCCCGTGCCCTTGAGAACTTCTCTGCGGGAGATTTTCGCGTTCATGTTCGTCCTCCTCACGCCTTCACGCCGGCGGCGCGCTTCACCGCGCGAATCACGCGCACGTGGCTCCCGCAGCGGCAGAGATTTCCGTTGAGGGCCTGCTTGATCTGATCGTCTGTGGGATGGGGATTCTTATCGAGTAGCACTTTCGAGACCATGATCATGCCATTCATGCAGTAGCCGCACTGCGCGGCCTGCTCCTCGATGAACGCCGTTTGCAGCGCATGAGGATGCTGCACGGTGCCCAGGCCTTCGAGCGTGGTGATGCTACGGTTCTGCGCCCCGCTGACCGGAATGCTGCAGGAGCGCACGGCGTTTCCATCCATGATCACCGTACACGCCCCGCACTGGCCTAGCCCACAGCCAAACCTGGGCCCGTGCAGTTCGAGGTCGTCGCGCAAGACATACAAGAGCGGTGTGGTGGGATCGGTATCCACAACCCGAGATTGGTTATTCACTCGAAGCGAGATTCGCGCCATGCGAGTTTCCTTTCTTCACCGGCGGTTAGGCGAGATAGGGATTCACCCATAGGACGGTCCCAATAAAATCGGCTTATAGCTTACACCGGCTGGTCCAAAGCGGCGAAAAGATTTATCGGCGTGCTCAACGGCTACACGGCTTTCACAGCGCACTGGAAAGTTCCTGGCCATTGGCAAAGACAATCTTGTCGAGATGCATGATAGGCTTGCCGTCCTTGGCGGGATTGCCAATGGCCGTGATTTCGTTGCCGGGCTTTAGCGAATCTCTCTTCCAACCGGCCCTGGCTAGCATGGCTAAGGCACCCAGTTCGGCGCTCCACTTTACAATGGCGCCTTTCTCATCCTTCACGTCGAAATAAATGTAGGCATGGGGATTGGTCCAGTCAAAATTCGTTACGGTGCCCTTCACGGTGACCGAGTGGCTCATGTCGAACC
The DNA here is from genome assembly GCA_003223325.1 of Acidobacteriota bacterium. Taxonomy (GTDB): domain Bacteria; phylum Acidobacteriota; class Terriglobia; order Acidiferrales; family UBA7541; genus Palsa-189. The sequence continues at coordinate 5,088 of QHYS01000041.1, read as the reverse complement.
ACGACACAAAGCCATGATGAGCGTACGTCGCTCCTGTAAACGAAAGCAGCAGAAGAACGGCGGTAACAGGGGAAATCAGCAGCCTAGTTCTCATTGCTGTCGCTCCTCTCTCTTTCTGCCTCCTCGCGCAATCATTTTCCCTGATAGGTGTACTTGTTATTTTCTTCGCAGACGTATTCCTGGATCTCCCAGCCCGGCTTCAACTTGTAGACTTGCTGCGCCGTGATGGGTTTCGTGTAGGCCATGGGATCGTCAATCGTGATGGCGTCGACGAGCGTGTCGTGATCGACGCGCCGTATGCGCTCGACCACGTGCATTTTTTCGCTATGAGGGAGTCCGCCACCGTCAAGCCAGGTCTTATCGTTGAAGCCGATCGTATCCACTACCAGCGTGTTGCCTTCCCATTTGCCAATCGCATCGCCCGAGTAGGTTGGGTCCAAATCTTTGGGGTGCTGCCGATTCATATAGATTTGGCGCATCACCTGCGGACCCTCGTGAATGATGATGATACGCGTGGGCATGGGAAGGATTTCCATTGGGTAAGGCACAGCGATCATGAACCGCGGCACTCCCATCGGCAGACAGGCTAGATTGGGGTCGTTGGTCTGGAGGTCGGTCGCCTTGAATTTCATCTCCGCCCAAGGCGTGAAAGGCGCGCCTCCCTTGGGAAACAGCCTGGGCTGAAAGTTTTCCACTAGCCAGACCCCGGAAATGTCCGGCAGCGGTCTCTGCTGGGCGGCATTTCGGCCGCGCGACGCCGGTGAGAGGGCGAAGATCGCTGCCACCGCGGCAGCAGAAAAAATCAAGCGATTCCACACTGCCCCCTCCCTACGTCTGATTTGGCCCAGTTTGGCTAATTTGCCCGCGCCGGTGTACTGCACTCAGCAATGACTCGGCGTTCACTGCACGGTGGTCGTAAGCTCTTGGCCGCTGGCAAAGACAAGCTTGCTGAGACGCAGGAAAGTCTTGCCGTCCTTGGCGCGATTGCCGATGACGGTGATTTCGTCGCCGGGCTTGACCGTATCTCTCCTCCAGCCGGCCCTGGCGAGCATGCCTATGCTACCCATTTCGACGCTCCACTTTTCCACGGCGTCCTTCCCGTTCACGTCGAGATAAATGTAGGCATGGGGATTGGTCCAGTCGAAACCCGTAACGGTCCCCTTCACGGTGGCCGAGTTGGTCATGTCGAACGACGCATTCGCGTGGTGAGCGTATGTCGCTCCTGCAAACGAAAGCTGCAGGAGAACAGCGGTAGCGGTAAAAACCAGGAGATGATTCCTCATTGCGGCGCTCCTCTCTTCTTGTCTTCTTGCACGGTCATTTTCCCTGGTAGGTGTACTTGTTGTTTTCTGTACAGACGTACTCCTGGATCTCCCAGCTCGGTTTCAATTTGTAGACTTGTTGAGCGGTGAAGGGTTTCGTGTACGCCATTGGGTCTTCGACCCTGACGTCGTCAACCAGCGTGTCATGGTCGACACGGCGAATGCGCTCGACCACGTGTAAGGCCTCGCTATGGGGAAGTCCGCTCGCGTCTAGCCAGGTCTTATCGTTGAAACCGATGGTGTCCACAACCAGCGTGTCGCCTTCCCATTTGCCAATCGAATCACCGGAATAGGTCGGGTCCAAATCTTTGAGGTGTTGTCGATTCAAATAGATTTGGCGCAGCGCCTGTACCCCCTCGCGAATGATCACGACGCGCGTAGGCACTTGGAAGATTTCCATGGGGACAGGCACAAACATGAACCGAGGGATTCCCTCTGGCAGGCAGCCGAGATTGGGATCGTTCGTCTCAGGGTTGGCCTCTTTGAATTTCGCCTCTCCCCAAGGCGCCAAGGGGACACCTCCGTTTGGAAACAGCTTGGGCTGATACTTGGTCACCTGCCAGACGCCCGAAATGTCCGCTACCGTTGTCTGCTGGGCGGCATTCTGGCCGCGCGCCGCAGGAGAGAGCGCGAGCATCGCTGCCACAGCCGCAGATGAGAACATCAAGCGATTCCGCACGGGAGACTCCTCCTCGGCCCGATTTCGCCCGGTTTGGTTGACATGCAAGGTATCACGTCTGTCATCACGGAACCAAGCGTCCCCGACGCTTCGTACTGCCGGCATAAAGGCTGGTGTCCTTGGTTTATAAGCTGGATAGAAGCGGTTACCGCGAAGAGATCTCGTACGTCTACAGAAGTAGGCCTCTCACGGCCTCGGCCTTCGCGCATCACGACCGGTCGGGATACGACCTATCGATGACGGTGACCCTAAAGGCCACCGTTACCAGGATCGACTGGACCAATCCCCTGCACTCATCTACTTCGATGTAGGCGAGAGTGGACTTGTGCAGAATTGGCATGCCATCACGGGTGGTCCGTCGCGTGTGAGCGCAATGGGTGGACCATCTGGCTGACCGGGATTGTCCTGCCAGATGGCCGAGAGGCGGTCATGCACTGCTAAGCCACCTGGCCTCGCGAGTACGGGGCCTGCTGTCGGTTAGCGGTCGCGATCCCGATCATCCTGGTCGTGCTCTCGATCCCGGTCATGATTACGGAACCGCTCATGATCACGGAACCGCTCATGATCACGGAACCGGTCATGGTCGCGGAAATCCCGGTCGTGGTCGTGGTCCCAGGCGTGATCGTGTTCAACCCGGCCGTGTTCTCCCTCCCAGTAGCCTGCATAGAACCGCTCTCCGTCGTGATGAGGCGCCACCCAGTGGGCACCTTCGTACGGCGGCCGACTCCAATACCCTGGATGCCACTTATAGTGGTTTCCCATCGGATACCAATAGCCCTCTAGCCAGAAGAAGCCGGGTCCCGGGCTTGGGGGCAGAACACGAACCACGCGAGCCGGTGGCGGCGGGCCGATTCTGACGCTAATCGAAATCTGTGCAGCCAATATGGATACGCCGCCCAGCAGCATGGCAGCGAGCAAGGCCGTTCTCGTGAGTCTATTCATTTTGTGCCGCTCCTCCCCTGAACCTTGATAACCCTAGCGCATCAGCTTGGCGACCGGAACTCCAAGACTCCTCTCCCGTAGCCGAAAAGCTAATGGCTTCCGCAGCGCCCGTTTTATCGTAGTGGCCGCGGCATGGGCGTGGCACAATCTGGGAATCGCCGATGAAGTACAGGAGCTATCTCCGGGTGGTCGTGCTGGCTGCCGTGCTCACGGTCATCGCGGGCTGGCAGATCAACCGTGAATATCGGCCGCCCGTATTGAAGGCGGGCGTGCGGCTGTACGCCTACATCGCCAACTCAGGTGACGGAAGTGTCTCGGTAGTGGATCTGGTGGCGCTGAAAGCCATCGCCACCGTTCCTGTGGGGCCCGATCCTTCGGGGTTGCGCGTGTTAACTCCGCGCAAGGAGATTTGGGGCGCATCCACAGATGGTGGTTACGAGTGGGTGATCGGCGCGGAGGCGGGGCGGGTGAGCTCGCGCATCGCTGTGGGTTCATTTCCGTCGGCGGTAGAATTTTCCGCAGACGGCCAGCGCGCCTACATCGCTTCGTCGGGATCGAACCAGATCGTGCGCATTGATACGGCGACGAAGCAGATCACCGGGCGCGCCCGCACCGGGCGGCGTCCCTGGCTCGCGCGGCTCACGCCCAGCGGCCGCTTGCTGCTCCTTCCCAATCGCGCTGATTCCACGCTCGAGATTTTCGACGCGCAGACGCTCGCGCCGCTCAGCATCGTCGACGTGGCTGAACATCCCGAGCAAGTGGTCGTGCTGCCGGATAGCTCGATGGCTTTCGTGTCGGCAGCCGATGCCAAGGAAATCTCCGTGGTGGATCTGAAGCGCAACGTTTTGCTTACCAACCTGCAGCTGGGCGGCGCGCCGCACGCCATGATTCTCAAGCCGGATGGCGGCGAGCTATACGTCACCGTGCCGGATCTGCACGCCATCGAGATCATCAACACCTGGACCACGGAGATCGCCGAATCCATGCTGGTAGGACTGGCGCCCGAAAGCGGCATTCTCAACGCGAACGCCGATGCGCTCTATCTTTCCGATTCTGCTGCCGGACGCGTCTTGCCGATCGCGATCGGCGAGCGGCATCTGGCGCCGCCGATCCCGGTTGGGCGCGAGCCGGTGACGTGCAGGATGGATCCGAGCGGCGAGTTGCTGCTCGTGGCGAATCAGGAGTCGAACGATCTGGCCGTGATCCGCTTGCGCACTTCGAGCCTGCTGACCATGGTGCCGGTCGGCTCGCACCCCACCGACATCGTCTCGCTCCTTTTTTAAGGCGAACGTACTGGGTGACGAACCTCGAGGCAACAAGAGGAGAAATCGCTCTTACGGACCCCAGGCGAAGTGGTCTTGCCCCAGGGCAACCTCGAACCAGCCTTCGGCGGGAAGCAAATCCACGGGCAGGCCGCCTTCCCACAGCGCAATCAACGGCGAAAACGAATTGCGCTTGCCCAGACGCAGGAGCTTGCGTACCACGGAAACTTCTAGGATGCGATCGCAGGCAGCCAGGACCATGTCCTGCGGTCCCACGAGGCAGGAATCCTTTGTCTCCACGTGCTGCTCGCAGAGCTTCCCTTCGCGTACGTGCAGAACGATGCGGAGTTCCTCATCGCCGCGCAGCGTGATGCGAAATTCCGCGTCCTGCAGGGTTGCCAGGGCGCCCTCGACCAGGTCCACGCGGATGAAGAGGCTTTCAGTGCCGAAGCCGTAGCGAAAATGATGCAGCCAATGCACGCGGCCGTGCATGGAAGTTTCCCGGCGCTCGGGCGAATAAAAGCCCGCGCCCATCCATTCAAAATAACTGGATTCGCGCCCGTCCACGCGCACATCGAGAAATGCCGAAGGCGCGATAATATGCGCCGGCTCAGGTTTGTGCTTGATGGGATTGGCTAGTTCGTCCGGGGCTTCGCAACCGAGACTCTGATAAGCCTCGCTCAGCAGTTGGCGGAAAAACGCGTCGAACTCCGCGTCGTTCGCGGAGCTGTGTTCGGGACCGAACCACCAGCACCAGTCGCTGCCTTCCGCCATGATCAGCGCCTCGAATGCGGCGGAGAGCTCCTCGCTGTTGGGGGTGTTCGCTTCGCCGCGTTCGTGCCGTGCCAGTTGCTGCGCGTAAAATTCGCGCGCACCGGCCAAT
>QHYS01000296.1 GCA_003223325.1 Acidobacteriota bacterium | reverse complement strand
GGTATCGGCCGAGCCCAAGTACTGCACGACGACAGGACGAGGTCGTCCGTTCACGCGCCGAGACTCGACGAGGTAGTAGTAGGGGCGTCCATGGATGATCTTGCGTTGGAGGCTGGCCACGATATTTAGTGTATACAACACATTGTCGCTGTCAAGGGCAAACTACCATCGGTAGTGTATGTGTTGCAACACTAATCGTATATAAAGGCTGTAATGCCAATGCCACTGAACATACAGGTGGCAGGCCCGGGAGATTATCGATCCTATTTTAGTGTATACATTTTTTGATTCAGAACTTTGCCTCGACAACGCGCCGCCAGACGCAGCAGGCTATCGAAATACCCGCATTGGACTGGCGTTTTCTGTGTTGCGAGGTCGGCGGGCCCGGTTAATGGATTAGATCACTGCAGAATTTGTCGGTGCTATTTCGTAAACTGAGGCTAGCAGAGCACGATTTTGTTGCGGTTTCGTACGATCTGCCGCGTGGCGTTGCGCGTATCCACCACGAGCGGCGCCGCTTCCACAATGGCCTGATAATCATAGGACGAATGGTCGGTGGCGATGACCGCACAATCAAAGGCAGCCAGGTTAGCCGGTGTCAAATCGATGGAGCGCATATGGGAATAGTCGTAATGCCGCATCTTGTGAAGTTGCGGAAAATAGGGGTCGTTGTAGTCGACCCGCGCGCCGTGTTCGATAAGCAACTGCATGATCTTTAGAGTTGGCGATTCGCGCAGATCGTCCACGTCCTTCTTGTAGGCTACGCCAAGGACCAAAATCCGCGAGCCCTTGAGTGCTTTCTGCCGGTGGTTGAGCGCGTTAGCGATGGCTTCGACGACGTTATAGGGCATGGCCGTATTGACCTCGCCGGCCAGTTCGATAAAGCGCGTGGCGAAATCATACTCGCGTGCTTTCCAGGAAAGGTAATAGGGATCGATGGGGATGCAATGCCCCCCTAATCCCGGCCCGGGATAAAAAGGCATGAAGCCGAAGGGTTTAGTCGCCGCCGCATCGATCACTTCCCAAATATCCATGCCCATGCGCAGAGACAGTTGTTTGAGCTCGTTGACCAGAGCGATGTTTACGCAGCGAAAGATATTCTCCAGTAGCTTGGCCATCTCCGCTGCGCGGGTCGTGCTCACGGGCACGACGCGAGCCACAATCTGGGCATACAGCGAGACTGCAGCGAGTCCGCTGGGCGGGTTCACGCCTCCCACGACCTTGGGAATTTGCGCCAATCCGTACTGCTTATTTCCGGGATCCTCGCGTTCGGGAGAAAATGCCAGGAAAAAATCCGTGGCGATGTCTTCCGCGTCGGAACCGTTAGCAATGGGACAGTGCAGCCCAGACTGCTCCAGGATCGGCAACACGAGTTCTTCGGTCGTCCCGGGATAGGTCGTCGACTCCAGCACGATGAGCTGCCCGCGCTGCAAGTGCGGCTGAATCGAGTGCGCGGTTTGTTCCACATAGGACAAATCAGGTTCGCGGCGCTGATCGAGGGGCGTTGGCACGCAAATCATCACCGCGTCCATTTCCGTCAGGCGTGAGAAGTCCCCGGTGGCGGAGAAATGTTTGGAGCAAACGTGCTGCTGAATTTTCGTGCTCGGTATGTGACCGATATAGCTGTGGCCCTGGTTGAGCTTGCTGACTTTGTTGGGATCGGTATCGAACCCGAGGACGACGTGGCCGGCTTCAGCAAATCGCAGACCCAGCGGCAACCCTACATAGCCGCATCCGATCACTCCGATTTTTAGTGGCGTACCCTTGAAATACTCTGGCTTGCGCTCCAGCGGCATAGGATAAGTGATGCACCTCCCTATTTTGATTCCGTAATGAGAAAAGGGGGTCGACTATATCAGGGATGGCGGGGCAAAAAGAAGGGCCAGCGGCCGGAAGCGGGCACCCTTCAGGGCGCGGTCTTGCGGCGCTGGTAACACAGCAGAATCAGGTCGGCGCGGCGTCGCACGCCGAACTTGCTCAGCAGGTTGGAAACGTGAAATTTTACCGTGCGCTCCGAGATATTCAGTTTGCCGGCAATCTCTTTGTTGGCCAGATTTTCGAGGAGGGAATCGAGGACTTCTTGCTCCCGGCGGCTCAATTCCGCGGCGCTTTCCACTTTTACTCGCCGGCCGCGCGAATTGTTGATAATGGCGTCGACAAATTCCGAAAGCAGCGAGCGCGGAACCCAGAACCCGCCGCTGGCCACCAGCGGCAGCGCCCGCGGGAGTTGTTCGCGAGCCTCTCCGTAGGTCAGCAAACCTTTGGCGCCTAGCCGCAGCAGATCATGACTCTCGCTGGCACTGAACTTTTCCGCCACGATCAGCACCCGGGCAGAAGGCGAGCGCTCCAGCAAATTCGCCATTAAAGCTGCTGTGGCCGAGGCTGAAGCATGGGCGTCGACTACGTAAACGGGTGCGCGCGGAAGCGCCAGTTTGCGCAACTCAGGCCCCAGCATGGAGTCTAAGTGACGGGTCGCCGTTTGGAAGCCAGGTGGCGCGAGGGCGCGGGAAAACTCGGCCAGCACCAGCGGATGCGGCGATAAGATGCAGACTCGCAAGGCAGCTTTTCCTGGTTTACTCCGCACATTGGGAGACTATACGACCACAGGGCAGGCAGCAAGCCTTGGCAATGAGTAACGCTGCCCATTTAGACAACGTTCAGCTTGGGACACACCGGCCTATAGGGTTGTCCCGCGCCTGTTCTGCCTGTTCGCCGGGCCAATTAAGTGACTAGACCAGCAGCCCCTTAGCCCGATCACCTAGGTCGACTCTGGCAGGCTGATTTTTCACAACGCGCATGTTTTCGGCGATCAAAGCCCGTCGGTATGAGCGCGTTGGCCTGCGGGGTACGGCAGGCCGCACGGTGTCTCGTGTTGGTAGACTAGGGTTGGGCGGCGACGCACTATCTTTGCGGGAATAGAAGTGATTCCAGCATGTCGGCGCGAGCTTTCTGGTCCGAGGCGATCACCTGAAGCAGATCTGTTACTGAAATCATGCCGCGAAATACACCCTGGTGATCCACTACGAGGAGGTGAAAGATGCCGTGCTTCTCCATTTGCCGTAGACACTCGTCGAGCGCCATATCGGGCCTCACAGTGACCAGTTCGCGCGTCATGATTTCAGACACCCGTATCCCTGCAGACTTGTTTTCCGCGGCCACTTTATCCGAAATGTCGCTTTGTGAGACCACGCCCACAAGTCTTCCCGCGCCATCCAGCACGCCAACGGCTCGCACCTGCTGTTCGCGCAAGTAGCGCGCGGCCTCGTGCACCGTGGTCTCCTCCGAGATCGCAAATACCTGGACCCTCGTACCGATAATGTCGGCGACATTCATGGGGCCTCCTGAGGCAGGCATTAATGGGATGTTAGGGCCGCAAGCCCTGCCAGCGCAACCCGAGACGCGCACTTTTTGGGTCGAGCGCTATCCTGGTCTGGGTTCCATCGGTCGACAAATTGGATTCGAATTTCTCGGCGCCAGGGTACTGATGGTGGGACCAGGGAGGGACGCGTTTCGGTGGGAGCGTCACGTGTGTTCCAGGATGATCTTCATGCGCCGGCCGTTATCCGAGCCCAGCATACCAATGGCGGCCTTCAATTCGCCGAGCGGCATCACGTGGCTGACAAGCGGCTCCAGCCGGACCATTCCACGTTGTACCAACGCGATCGAATTGGGGTAATCCTCGCTCTTGGCCACCCGCGCATTGATCAGCGCCAGTTCTTTGAAGTAGAGATCGTAAAAAGGCAGTTCACCCTGCTTGGCCGTAATGATACCGAAGAGCAGCAGGCGGCCGCCGGAGCGCGCCATGTGGATGCCATCGGCCAGCACCGGCAGCATCCCGGTACATTCGATCACCACGTCGGCGCCACGCCCTAGGGTGGCCTCGCGCACTTTCCGGATGGCCTCTTCGTCTCCGGGGAAGGCCAGGTCCGCGCCGAGCCGGAGCGCCAATTCGCGCTTTTCCCCGCTCCGCGTAATCCCCATCACTGTGGCCCCTCTGGCCTTGGCCAATTGCACGTGCAGTTGGCCGGTCACGCCGAGACCCAGCACGGCCACGGTTTCGCCCGGAAAGATGTTGATCTGCCGCTGCGCGTGCAGGCAGGTGGTCAAGACCTGGATCAAAGGGGCGGTTTGATTGTCAATGGACTGGGGAAGAGGAAAGACGTGGCTTGCCGGCGCGGTCACGTACTCGGCGAAGCCGCCGTTCGTATCGCGGCCGAGCAGCATGCCTTTGGGACAAAGATGCGTCTGTCCGATTCGGCAATGAAAGCAGGCGCCGCAATAAAGTTCCGGATCGATGATCGCGCGATCACCGGGCCGTACGGCGGCATTCGCCCCGGCTTCTACCACTTCGCCGATTATTTCGTGGCCCATGATGCGGGGATAACGCACAGGAATGGCGCCGCTATAGATCTTGTAGTCGGTGCCGCAAATCCCGCTGTAGGTCACGCGAACTAAGACTTGGCCCTCGCCGATTGCGGGACGCGCAACTTCGCCGAAGGCCAGTTCGTTCGGCGCGCTGAGGACCATTGCCTTCATACAATTTCGCTCCGTGCTCCCATGCCAGGCGGTACTGTGGCCCGAGGAATCCGCTTTCTGATGACCCCTCGAAACTTCGAAAGCAGATTTCCTCAATGCGTTCGGAATGACAGCGATTACGTTTGCGCCACCCTTACGCTCGGCTTTGCTCTGTTCTTGCCTTCAACGCCTCGGGATTCACGGGATTTTTCGGCGCTTCGCCCTTCAGCACGCGGACCACTTCCTCCGCAGCCTTGGTCTGCAAATCGACCAGCGACTCCTCAGAATAGAAGCTCGTGTGCGGTGTGATGATCACGTTGGGCCGTCCGAAAAGTGGAGAATCCGTTGGGGGCTCCTTAGGCATCACATCCAGGGCCGCGCCGGCCAGTTGTCCTGCGTCGAGTGCGTGCGCGAGCGCCGTTTCATCCACAATAGGGCCGCGCGCGGTATTAATCAAATATGCGCTCGGCTTCATCTGCCGAAAGATAGCGGCGTTGAACAATCCCTGGGTCTCGGGCAGAAGCGGACTATGGATCGAAATATAGTCGGATAGCTTCAGGAGCTCGCCAAATTCCACGCTTTGCACGCCCGCATGCTCGAAAACCTCTCTCGGAATATACGGATCGAAGCTCACCACGCGCATGCCGAAGGATTTGGCTTTCGGGGCCACCACTTGCGGGATTCTCCCGAACCCCACCAAGCCCAAAACGGTTCCCCGCAGACGATGAATGGGAACTACGGCCGGCATCTCCCACTTGCCCGCATGCACCAGGGAGTTGGCGAACGGGATCTTGCGCACCGCCGAGAGCAATAACGCCATGGTGTGGTCGGAGACTTCATCGATGCAATAGTCGGGGACTTTGGTGACCACGATGCCCCGTTCGGTAGCCGCGGGAATATCGACGTTGTCCACTCCGATTCCAAACCGTGAAATGATCCGGCAGCGCGTCATCTGCCGGATCATCTCCGCCGTGATTTTGGCATAGGTAGCCAGGAGCGCATCGGCGTCCCTGGCCACGCGCAAAATCGCTTCGGCTTTAGGCTCCTCCGCCAGACTCAGCTGCGCGCCGATTTTGGACAAAACGGCGCGCGCCGGGTCCAAGTTCGGAAATACGGAATCGGAAACCGCTACGTGTAGCTGGGCCATTTAGCGTTTCATAGCCTCTTCCATATGCTCCATGCGCGTGAAGACCACCGGCCCCTTAGCGGAAACGAGCACATTCTCCTCCAGACGGGTGGTTTGTTCGAGCTTGGGGTGCCCCGCAAAGGTCTCGATCGCGAAGTACATATTTTCTTTGATCTCGGCAGGATACTTCAGCGAATACGCGCGGGAGATCCACATGCCCTCGTAAAGCGTGATCCCGATGCTGTGGGCAAACTGCTGCAGCGTCACGGTCCCGTACTTATCGTCGTCATATTCGGGGAAGGCTGCGGCCACATCCGCTGTGGTGTTTCCCGGGCGTAGCTTTTCCAGTCCCGCATACATGGAATCGTAGACCTCGCGGTACAGGTCGATCTCCTTCTGGGTCATCTTCGTTCCCTGCGCTCCTCCGCACTTGAAGCAGCGCACGAAGTCTATGAAATAACCTGAAGGCCCCACGGCGTTGATGTCCACGATCACCAGATCTCCCTGCCGGATCAGCTTGTCGGTGGCCCAGCGGCGATAAGGGCTCGTATTTCCGCCCGAGGCCACGATGATGTCGTAAATGATCTCGCAGCCGCGTTCCAGCATGAACTCGTGCACCTTGGACTCGATCTCGCGTTCGCGCACTCCGGGCTTCAGCCATTCGTACTTAATCCGCCACATGGCCGCGTCGCCGATGCTCGAGGCTTGCTTCAGCAGCTCAATTTCGTCGCGGGTCTTCACCACGCGCGCCTTGGAGACCGCCGGCCAGCCATTCACGATTTTCAGGCCGTGTTTCTGGAACGCCTCCAGCGCAGGCATATCCAGGTTATCAATGCCGATGTTTTCCTTGGCCAGGCTGTTCTCCTTCAAAACCTCTACAACGCTGTCGGCCATTCGTCCCGCCATGTAGGGCACGGCGCCTTCGGCCCACTGCCACGTTATGGCCGGACGGATGCGACCCTCCATCCATGGCAAGTCGATCTTGGCGCACTGCAAATCCGACCCGGCCGTTTCGAAAAGCACCGGCTCGCCGCCATTGGGCACCACGGCGTAGCGAATGTTGATGTTGTATTTCCAGTTCCCCTGATAGGAAGCCGTTGCGTAGCGTATATTCGCTCCGGCGAACAGGACCAGCGCGCCTAGATCTTGTGCGGTCATCTGTTCCTGCAGCTTCGCCAAACGTTCCTTCCGCAGCCGGTCGAAATCCACTCGGTATTGCCAATCCGCGCCTGTCTGGCTGTAAAGCCGGCGCGGGTCCCACTCGTGTGGCTGACCGATAAAACTCGTGTCCAGTCTCGAGCCGTTTACTGATGGCGCTGCTTGCGTCGGTGCTTTCTTTGTCTTTGTCATCTGCTCCGTTTTTGCCATGTAACTTCCACCATCCTCCCTATAAATTCAGGCAGGCTAAGATTCTCCTGTAGAGTGAATGGCTCCCGGACGAGCGATTCTTCAGGGGGATCGACGCCAAACCCGTAAACTTGTTTTTTCGAACCTACGGCCTTCGGTTCACCAAAAGTGCAATTCCAAAAGGGCAAGTCAATATACACTGCCGCCCGCGCGCCAGTCCACAGACGGTCGGAAAACCCCCCGGCGCGCAAATTTCGATTTTCTCCAATTTGATTTCTGAATTGCCTGGCGAGCGAGAAACTGTGCTGGTGCTTTTCGACGTCACTGCACGGCGGTGTTGATGCTCGCCGCGCCGTCCAGAGCTGCCCCGGTTCCTATCTGCTTGGGCTGCTGTTCGCGCTTGGCCTGCAGCGCCTTACAGACCTTCTCGGCGGTTGCAGGCAACGACGTGATGCGCACGCCCACTGCGTCGTAGATCGCGTTGGCGATTGCCGCTGCGGTGGGAACGAGGGTCGGTTCGCCAACGCCTTTGGCGCCGAACGGCCCGGTTGGGTCGTAGCTGTCTACGATGTCGACCTCGATGTCGGGGGTGTCCAGTGAAGTCGGCATGATGTAATTGGTGAGATTGGGATTGATATGCCGGCCTTGGGCATCAAACAGCATTTCCTCCTCGAGCGCGAAACCAACTCCCATCGCCACGCCGCCTTCGACCTGGCCCTCCACCAGCATGGGATTAATCGCCGTGCCGCAATCGTGCGAGGCGACCACACGTATCACTTCCACCTCGCCGGTTTCATCGTCGACGTCCACTTCGGCGATCTGAGTGGCATAGACGTAGGTGCCAAATGGCTTGCCTTGGCCGGTTTCGGGGTCCAGCGCCAAGGTTTCGGGATTAAAAGAGGCGCTGCCTATCGGCGGCTGTCCCGAGACGACCCGCGCGTGGTTGGCCACATCACCGATGTGCATATTGCGCTGCGGGAAGCCCTTGACGAAAATTTTGTGGTCCTGCGCTTCGAGCTGCGTCGGCTTGACGCCGAGCAGTGGAGCGGCTACTTCGAAAAGAGTCAGTTTCGCCTTTTCGGCCGCCATTCGCGCGGCATTGCCGGTAACATAAGTCGTGCGGCTGGCAATGGCGCCCGTGTCCATGGGCGTGGCGTCGGTGTCGGCGGAAACGACGTGCACGTCATCGGTCGCGATTCCCAGCTCTTGTGCCGTGATCTGTGCCAGAATCGTCAGCGAGCCTTGGCCTGTTTCCACCGTGCCGGTGAGCAGAGTGGCCGTGCCGTCCTCGTTGACCTTCACCACGGCCGCGCTGGGGTTCGCTGCCACAGTAAAGCCGATCGGATACCACATGCAGGCCATACCGCGTCCGCGCCGTTTCATGATTACGCTCCGTTCCCGTTTCCGACGCCGTCGCCAATTCCATTCCAACCGAAGCGCTTCGCCGCCCGCAATAGTGATTCCTTCACTACCACGCTGTGCAGCTTCTGACTGGTCGGGCTCAGCGAACCTTCGTCGAAGGCGTTCAGCAACCGGATTTCCAGCGGGTCGATACCCAGCGCTTTGGCGATATCGTCCATGTGCGATTCGTAGGCAAAGCACACCTGCGGCGCGCCGAATCCTCGCATCGCGCCGGTCATCGTCTTGTTGGTGTAAACGACGAACGCCTCGGCATAGAGATTTTCGATGTTGTACGGGCCGGCCGAAAGGATACAGGCCTTCCCGAGCGTCGTCTCGCTCCAGGAGCAATAGGCGCCGCCGTCAAGCACCAGACGAATCTTGCGTCCCAGGATCTTGCCCTGTTTCGTGACACCGGTCTTGTAATCCATGATTAGAGGATGTCGCGTCGTCGACGAGGTGAACTCCTCAGAGCGTGTGAAAACGCACTTCACCGGCCGTCCGGTCTTCTTCGATAGTAGCGCCATGGCTGGTTCCGCCCGGATCTCATTCTTGCCACCAAAATTCCCGCCCACCACAGTCGCCACGATGCGGATGCGGCTCATCGGAATTCCCAGCGTGCGTGCTACGTCCGCGCGCCCCAGCGTGATTCGCCCCAGCGTGGAATAGATCGTGACGCGGCCGTTCGCGTCCCATTGTGCAATACACGCATAAGGTTCTAGGGGCACGTGTTCCACCATTTGCGTGCGGAATGTGCCCTCGAAGACGTGGTCGGACTCCGCGAACGCTTTTTCCACGTCGCCCTTCTTGATCACCTTGTGCCCGTAAATGTTCGCGCTGGGCGCATGCACTCCGGGCGTCTCCAGTTTCAGCGACTCCAGCGGATCCAATACGGGTGTGAGCACCTCGTAGTCGACCTTGATTTTCTCCAGCGCTTCGGTGGCGATCTGCTCGCTGACAGCCGCCACCGCTGCAACCCCATCGCCGGCATGAAAGACGCGCGTATCGGCCAGCACAGGCTGATCCTTCAGCGAAGGCCCAAAGGAATTGCAGGGAATGTCGCGGCCGGTAATCACCGCCACGACGCCCGGCATCGCTTCGGCCTCTTTTGTATCGATGTTCTTGATCCGTGCGGAAGCAATGCCCGCGCGTTTGATCTTGGCAAAAAGCATGTTGGGGAAATACATGTCGTCGATGTACTTCGTCTGCCCCAGCCCGTGCAGCCGGCCATCGGCCCTCGATGCCCGCTGGCCTACCGCGGGGGTCTGCTGGCGGCCTTCCGGCACTACCACTTCAATGGGGAAGGCCACCAGCGGCGCCGGTGCCTGCGGCTTCAATATATCCGGCCGCTCCAACACATCCGGCTTTTCGATAACTTTCGGCTTCTCTGCCATGATTGGGCTCCTTCCGCCGTGACCTTATGCGGACTTGACTAACGGCGCTTCCTCGCCCCGCAAGATACAAGAGGCGCCTTTGATCGCTTCGATCATTTTGGTGTACCCGGTACAACGGCACAGGTTCCCGCCCAGCGCATCGCGAATCTCCTCTGTCGATGGGTCGGGATTCTCGTCCAACAGCGCCTTGGCTGACATGATCACTCCCGGTCCACAGAACCCGCACTGCAGCGAGCCGAAGTGCTCGAACAATTTCTGCAGCGGATACAGATGATCGGCGTTGGCCAGCCCTTCGATAGTCAGCACCTCGCGGCCCTCCACCTGGCCCACGAGCATCAGGCAGGAGTTCACAGGCTGGCCATCCACGATCACGGTGCAGGCACCGCAATCGCCTACGTCGCATCCCAGTTTCGACCCGGTCAGGTTGAACTGGTCGCGTAAGAGCCTGAGCAGCGTGGTCTCTGGAGGAACGCTGGCGCTGCGCGTCTCGCCGTTCACTCTAAGCGTTACGTTGACCATTCCATCCCTCCAGCCGCCTCGTCTGAGCCAGCGTCCAGGCGCTTTCCAACGCTCGTTTCGTAAGCACGGCGACCAAGTGCCGCCGGTACTCCGCGGAAGCGCGAAAATCGCTGATCGGTTTCGCGTCACCCACGGCGACGCGCCCCGCCTCCGCCATGGCCTCGGCGCTGATGGTGCGGCCCTCGAGATAAGCTTCGGCTTGCGGGGCACGGATCACCTTCGGCGCCACTGCGCCGAGCCCGATCCGCGGGGCGAGAAACACGTTCTTCTCCCAGTCCACCCAGAAGCTTGCTGCCACGTTCACCAGAGCCAGTGCCTGTCCTTTGCGCAATCCGAACTTCAAAAAATGTGTAGGCTTGCCCAGGTTTTGTTTGGGAATGATGATCTCCGCCAGCAATTCATCCGGCTTGAGAATAGTCTTCCGCGGGCCTACGAAAAATTCGTTCAGCGGCACCTGCCGGCGTCCGCCGTTACCCGCGATCGTGACGATGGCCTCGAGCGCCATCAAGGTTGGACCGCTATCCATCGACGGCACCGCCGTTACCAGGTTCCCTCCCAGCGTGCCCAGATTTCGCGTTTGCACCGCACCGATGGTATGTGCCGCATCCACCAGGGCGGGGAAGAACTGGCGAATGAGCGGCGACCTCATGATCTGTGTATGCGTCACCAGCGCGCCGATGTTCAGCCCTTGCTCGGTTAAGGTGATGTTCTTCAGGTCGTCCACATGCGAGATATCGACGACCACGTCCGGGCCGTGCGCTGCGAATTTGAGGTCTGCCAAAAGATCGGTACCGCCAGCGATGATCTTGACCTTGGCATTGGCGGCGTGCTGGGCGAGGAGGGTCACTGCATCGCTGGAATCCTTGGCCGCAAAGAACTCAAATGACTTCATTTATCTGTTTTGCTCCCAGCGCCTGTAGCCATCCGCCCGAGCATAAGCGCTGGCTCATCTGCGCATTACAGGCCGAATTATGCAGTATCGTTAACGTACCATTTTCCCGCGCGCCTCGCAATAGGCCCGCAGGTGCCCGCAGGCCAAGTAAAAATTCCCAAAAATGAACGTCAGAGCGGCGGCCCAGCCGACTTTCCCAACATTGCCGCTCTTACCAATGGGATGGGCGGCCCTCCGAAGCTCAGGAACTGATCGTGAAAGTCGCGCCACGCGCTGCGGCCGCCCCGCGTGGCGGTCCAGTCATCGCGCAGTTTTCGGATCATGAGTTTCCCCATGGTGTAGTTGAGGTAGGCAGGGTCAAAGGTGCCGCGGGCGGCTTGTTGACGTGCATCACCCGCATCGGCGAATGCCGATTCGCGGAACATTTTCTCGGATTCGGCCACGCTCATGTGCCCCGTATGCAGGCCGATAGCGGAGAGGAATCGGACGTCGCGCAAGAGGGCTTCGGTAAGTTGCCCGACTTGCGTTTCGGGATTCTTTGCGCCGAGGCCCGCATC
Organism: Acidobacteriota bacterium; assembly: GCA_003223325.1. GTDB lineage: Bacteria > Acidobacteriota > Terriglobia > Acidiferrales > UBA7541 > Palsa-189. The sequence goes on along the minus strand of QHYS01000296.1, from coordinate 6,209 downwards.
CCACATCATTTCTTCCGCGTAATGGGCCCAGCCTTCCGCGAATGCATACCCCACGAAAATCTGTCCGAACCGGGAGGACGCGCGGTTCGCATGCAGGAATTGCAGAAAATGGCCCGGCATGACTTCGTGGACGGAAGTAAAGAGCAGGGTCGCGTTTCCCGGAAGGTAGGCCTTCTGCTCGGCGGGCGTCCATTTCGGGTCAGGGGGCGCTATGTAGTAGACCGATGGCAAACCCTTTTCGTAGGGGCCGGGAATGTTGATGTAAGCGAAGTTCCACCGCTGGTAGGGCGGTGCTTCGTTCACTTGCGCTTCTTCTGTGCCAGGAATAGATACAATCTGGTTATCGGCTACAAAGGCCCTCAATTCCTTCAGTTGCTCGCGCGCCGCTTCCACCGGAGTGCCTTTTGGCTTATCCTCCGCCTGTTTCGCCGCGCAGTCGGCCAGTGTCTTGCCCGGGTCAAACCGGGCGCAGGCTTCCTTCAGCGCCGCGAGGTTCCGTTCCAGGTCCTGGCGGCCGACCGCTTCCAGTTGATCGAGAGAGATGTCCACGCGTTCGGTGGTATACAGCATCTGGTGGAAAAGATCGGCGCCCAGCGCGAAATTTTCATTTGCCTTGGCGCGATGCGCCGCAAACCACAAGTCCATGGACCTTAGCGCGCGAATCGCCTCGGTATTTGCTGTCACAAAGTCGGATTGAAGCTGCGCGTCCTTGACTGATGCGAAAATTCCCTTCACGTCGTGATCGAAATATTGGGCCAGGCCGCCGAACGTAAGACGGCCGAAGTCTACGTAGGTGCGAGGCATCGGCGTTTGGAGGTTCGCGCGGATTTGTTCTAAGGCTGCTGGAAGCGCCTTTTCGTAGTTGATAAACGCGCGCATGCGTTGATCGAGCGGCGCGTACGGCCGGGTCAGATAAACTTGCGGATCGAGTGTCTCGCTATAGAAGTATGGGTTGCGGTAAGGCCAGCGTGCCGATTCCCGCCAGAACAGATCCGAGTCAATAACGGCGATCAGGTAGTCTCGTTCGAATTGTTGTCTTTGGTCGAGATTGTCGGTGAGGGCCGCGGCCCGCGCGCGTTCCGAATGCAGACGGGCAATTTCCCGGTCCAGTGCGGCCTTGCTGAAGTCGGGAAGTTTGCCGTCAAACTCGTGGCGCCCATTGCTCACCGCGAAACTCGGATGTACAGCAAAGTAGGCGTCGAGGTACTCGGCCACATATTTGTCCCATTCTGCAGAGCCAGTGGGCCGTGAAGCCGTCTGGCAGCCCGCTAGCAAGACAGTCAGCAATAGCAGGAAAAGAAGAACGGTGGATCGGAATCGTATGCCATGCCTGCCGCCGCGCTTGTTCCATTCCTCAGTCTTCATCCCGGCCTCCGAACGCCGCTCGAATCTCTTGAGGGCCTCTCAGCCATGCTTACAGAAGACTCCGCCCGCAATCGGATCCGTGCGCGTGACGAAGCGCAGATTCTACCGCACCTTTGAGCTACGGCCCGCGAGTCATCAATTGTTTAATATATGGGACCGCGGCCCGAGGCCCGAATTTACATTTTCCCGGCGGTCCGTTACCGTGGACTTGCTAGCCTAATCCTCCGGCCCTTGCGTTACGAATGTTATGCCCCAGAAGGAGCTGACTGTGCCCTCGAACCCTGGCCAGAAAAAATCGCCGCAAGTCTTGAAACATCCAATCCGTATCGTTCCGTTGCATCGCCCCGAAGCCGTCGCCGCTGCCCCAGCAGCCGCACCTCATCTCACTTACCGCAACGGCCCGCTCCTCACCGCGGTCCAGGTTTTTACGGTTTTCTGGGGCTCCGCCTGGAAACAAGCCCCCAATAGTGGTCTCCTCACTCAAGTGAATCAGTTCTTCGACTACATCTTGACCAGCCAACTCATCGATCAGCTAGGCGAATACAGCATCCCAGGGCGGGCCATCGGCCATGGCTCCCGCATCGGCACGACCGTCCTTACTTCACCGGCGCCGGGCACGTCAGTTCAAGATAGCGCCATCCAGCAATTGCTTCAGCAGGAGATCGACTCTGGCACTCTGCCCGCCACCAATCCCAACACCTTGTATTTCCTCTTTCTGCCCGACGGCGTGACCGTTATCCAGGGAAACAGCGCCTCATGCCAGGCCTTCTGCGGCTACCACGACTCTTTTGGTAACAATGTCTACTACGCCGTAATGCCCTATCCGGGCTGCTCTGGATGCACCGGCGGCTTGGCTGTCTTCAATGCTCTAACGTCCACGACTTCGCACGAATTATGCGAAGCGATCACCGACCCGATTCCCGGGCAGGGTTGGTATGACGACAACAATGGCGAAATCGGCGACATCTGCGCCTGGAAAACCCGCACTCTGGGCAACTACACCATCCAGCTCGAATGGTCCAACCAAACTCCCGCCTGCGTCTAGGGATCCATGCAACCCAGGGTCTCACGTGTCGCGGCTATCCACGCGGAAAATTCTGTTCTGTTGGGGAGAGGACGTCGATGGTTGACGACTGATTGCTACGTCACGCGCACATCGAGCAACGCCAGCCAATACTGGAGAGATTGCAGAGTAAAGCCGCAAAGGATGAGTCCGATGCCGAAGACTCCAAGCCAGCGCTCCGGAAGGTTGTCGGCAAAATATTCGATGTAAGGATTGACGGTCTGTCCCACGCCAGTGACAATGCCTGTCACCAGCCCTACCCGGAGTGCAAAAGACCAAGGATGATCAATACGATGGACGAGGGCGCTACAGATCAGTGCCGTGACAATAAAACCAACGGCACGCGCGACCGTGGCCCAAAACTGACGCCGGGTAAGGCGGGGACGGCGGGAGGCGGTGTAGTCCATCCCTGGACGCATGCCACGGGAATAGGCGAATATCTGGCCGATTGTGTTGAGGGTGGCAAAGGCGATTGCAAATTCGAAACCCACGATTCTGTAGAGTCCAGCTCCAAAACCAAAGCCGCGGATGGCTGCGAACACTCCTTCCCAAGGCAAAGAGTAAGGTTTTAGTCGACGTGCCTCTCGATTGAGTTCAATCGAAACAGTGATACCAGTCGCAACACCGGAAGCCAGGCCAAAGAAGGGACCAAGGCCAATGCCGTAGCCGATCCCGAAGACGATAGAATACGTCACGGCCCGCGTAAGCAGCCGCAACGGACCGTGCTGCCCACCCAAAAGATCGTAAGCAAGATAAAGACTGCCCAGCACATCGAGGCAGCTTCCGCTAATGCTAATCGCTGCGATGGTGTGGTGGTCTAGTTGTAGAGATAGCACGCCGGTATTGTGCCCGAGTTGCGACGCACCCGAAAGCGACTGGATCGACATCGCGACCAAATTCCCGACTATTCTGGACGCTCCTATGGGGACGGGATGAGGGTACGCACCGTGTATATCCGCGGAGGCGATATCTAGGTTATCTCCGCGGCGCTTGTAATCAGTCCTAGGAGGTAAGCGTGCGAAGCGTCAGAGGATCGAGGCGCAGACTGCGCCGGTCTTCCAATTGAAGCTTACTGAGAATATTCGAAACGTGGTATTTGACGGTCCGCTCCGAGATGGCCAGCGCGCTCGAAATCTCCTTGTTGGCCAAACGTCGCATCAATAATTGAAGGACCTGCGCTTCTCGAGCGGTCAGGGAATGGCCTGGCAGAAGTTGTGTTTCGAGCAACGCTTTCATGTGTGCGACACAGGCCGCCATGACTGCGCGAGGCACCCAAACGCGACCTTCCAGGATGCTGCGCACAGCGTGAGGTAGTTCCGCCTGCCACGTCTTGTGCAATACCACAAAACCATCTATACCCCAGAAAAATAAATGCAGCATTTCTTCCTCACTACTGTTTTCCGGAGGGAGCAACGCCAGAAATTTGCTCCCAGGCGCTTGCGCACGGCATCTCTGCGCCAGCCGGCCCAGGTCGGTGTTCAGGGAACATCCGTCCAGAAGGAAAAGGCGCGGCGAATTTCCGCAGCTCATCGCCTGCGCTTCAGTTGCGGCGGCCGGCAAATTTCGAACAGGGAAGTCCTTTAGGTGGCCGAAAAGTTTCTCAACCGCCCAGGAAAGGAGAGGATGAGAACTCAGTACCTGAACCTGTATAGCCACTCGCCTGTCTTTCTACGGTCGCACCGTACGGACATTTGAGAAGTGGGGCTGGAGAAAAAATCTGTTGGGCATTTTGCGAAAGAACGTGGGCAATTTTAACGACCCCTGCGAGGAAGGCAATGGTACTTGAGGCCAGATTCCGGTACAGCGTGTGACTTCTTCTCCCTGTACTTCCGTCGGTTGCGGCCGGACAGGGAAAATTGCCCTCGAGATGCCCTCCTGGGCCGTTGTGCCGGGAGTGGCCGAAGCGATACGATCTTGCGCGCCCGGCAAGGAGACTGTGAATGAAACCGGCTAAATTCGTTTTGCTTCTTGCAGTATTGGTGCTGTTTTTCCTGCCCGAAATGGTATTTGCCCAAACCGATCCGGGAGTACGCAGCAACACAGGAGTGAACGCGGGCCAGCCGCTGGCTTCCGTCGCTGCCAGTGCAAACGACCTGGCCTTCTTTCAAGCCGGACGCGCGCAGTTCATTGAGCACCAAACCGTTACCGGAGACAACCCAGGTCTGGGACCACGCTTCAACCTGGACTCGTGCGGGGCATGTCATTCGCAACCGGCCCCGGGCGGAACCAGCCCGGCTTCCGGTATCTTCCCCAATGTCGGGTCGAACCCCCAAAGCCAGGTAATCGCCAACGGCATTGTCAGCGGCGCCACAAACACCATTCCCTATTTCGTCCTGGCCAACGGCCCGGTGCGTGAAGCGCGGTTCCCGTTCTTCTTTGACCAATTCGGCTTTCCCAACCCGAACGCACCCAACGGGGGAGTAGAAGACCTTTTCACCGTCTCCGGCCGGGCTGACGCCGGCGCCTGCAGCCTGCAGCAGCCCAGCTTTAATATGGCGAGGGCGACCAAAAACATCATCTTCCGCATCCCGACGCCGGTCTTTGGCGCGGGCCTGATGGCAAACATTGATGACTCAACCCTGCTGGCCAATCGCGGGGCCCAGGCCAACAATAATTTGGGGATCAGCGGTACCTTCAATCACAACGGCAACGATGGCACTATCGGCCGTTTTGGCTGGAAGGCTCAGAACAAGTCGCTGATGATCTTCGCAGGCGAAGCGTACAACGTGGAAATGGGCATCTCCAACGAACTGTTTACGCAAGACCGGCCGCTGCCGGGTGAGGACCAATTTGGAAGCGGACTTCCGACCAACTGCCTAAACCTCGCTGGGACCGGCTACCCCGAGGATATTACCCATTCCGATGGCACGAGCGCTCCCACCGTCACCAGCGACGTCGGGCTGTTCAATGCCTTCGCGCAGTTCTTGGACCAGCCCAAACCCTCCACTACCTCGCCGGGAGGGGCAGCCTCGATCGCCAATGGTCGCGGCCTTTTTAGTGCCATCGGCTGCGCCCTTTGCCATACCCCGTCGCTCACCACCCAGCCCTCTAAGTTGACGTCAGGTTTGGGTAGCGCTATTGCCAACCTGTTCTCTGACATCGAGATCCATCACATGGGGGCAAGGTTGGCGGACAACGTCTCCCAAGGCGGCGCCGGCGGAGATCAATTTCGTAGCGCTCCTCTGTGGGGGCTAGGACAGCGCATCTTCTTCCTGCACGACGGTCGTTGCAGCGACCTGCTCTGCGCTATCGAGGCACATGAGAGCAACGGTGGAGAAGCCACCACTGTGGTGGCAATGTTCGACCAACTTCTGACCCCCAGTCAGCAACAGGACATTCTGAACTTCCTGCGCTCGCTGTGATCTTTCGTCGCTTTCTCGGGCGAGAAGCATGTGTCGCCCGGGAGTTCTATTGCCCTGAGGCGTTGAACTAGAGGGAGCGAAATGCACACCGCAGTCCTACGGTCACTCGGAAGGCTGACGTTGTCCGCACTATTGCTCGCTCCAGCGCAGACAGCACTCTCACGGCGCGCTCCCCAGGATGGGGGCGACTTTTCACAGAACCCGCAAGCCAGGCCGCTACCGACGGATGCCATCATGGTCAAGGGCGCCTGGGCGAGCGCGAGCGATTCCGTGACTCCTTTGCCGGAAGGCGGAAGTGTGGCCGACAACGTTTACACCAACAAGTATTTCGCTCTCACCTACGTTTTACCCCCAAGCTGGACCCAGAAATATTACGGGCCGCCTCCCTCGGATAGCGGCTATTACGTTCTTGTACAAAT
>QHYS01000294.1 GCA_003223325.1 Acidobacteriota bacterium | reverse complement strand
CGGGCTATTCTGCGTTTTGCGACAGAAACTAGCTAAGCTAGAAGATCAGCTTCAAGCCGAGCTGCACGTCGCGGTTGCCGCCCGAGCCCAGAATCGGGTTGGAGCTGGCGGCATCGGGAGTATTGATGACGTAACCGAGTCCAGTGCCCGATGCTCCCGCCTTCGAAGGATTGATGTCGTTCGAAGTGCCCGCCCCGCCGGGGCCGCCGAACGGATTGACAAAGTTGACATGGTTGAGAATGTTAAAAAATTCCGCTCGGATCTGGGCGGAGAACCGTTCGTTGAATTTGAAGGCCTTACTGATGGACAAATCCCAGTTGCGGAAGCCCTGATCACGCCACGGGTTCCGAGGCATCGTGCCGAAGCTCCCGTAAGCGGGAGGAACGAGCACGGAGTTGCCCTTGGCGTAGCAGCCGAGCACATCGAGCGAAGCCGTCGCCAACGGCCCCATAGCGGCAGCCTTTTGGTTACAGGTCGCATTTGCAGTCGGGGCCGCTAAGCCGCCGCCACCCGGGAAGAAGGGAATACCGGTAACGCTTTTAACGCAGTTGGTTGGAGCAGCTTTAGTGCAAGGCGTATAGGTTCCACCAGATGTGGGATCCACGCCAGCGAAGTTGTGGATCGCTTGGAAGTCAGAGGGATTGCCGAAGAAATCCCATTGCATTCCTTCATTTGTTTGCGGGTTATCGCGGACAAAGGCCTCGCCGACACCTGCAAAGTCGGTCGTGGTGTCGTTTATGCCCCAGGGCGTACCGGTCTGAATGACCGCGGCCGTGTTGATGGACCAGCCTTGGAGCATCTGGCCGAACCCCTTCTTTCCGGGGAACGCATAAGTTCCCGAAATGGTGAGGCGATGCCGCATGTCGAAGGCGGTGCTGGTGTAAAGCTGGCAGCGGAAACATCCGTAGCTGTCAGCGGGTATGACGAGACCGCCGCTCGTGCCCTGGTCGGAAGATTCGCCAAGGGAGTGGGCATAGGTGTAACCACCGGTAAGCGTCAGCCCGTGATAGTTTCGCGAGGTCAAAACAGCCTGTAGGCCGTTGTAGTTGGAGGTGTCCAGGTTCCCGTAGTAATCGATGAACTTCAGATAGGGGAACGGCGTATTGTAAGGACGCCCTGCTTGTTCGGCCTTGCTGTCGGGCTTGCAACCTGCTACGACTTTACCAGCAACTATAGGAGCCGTGGCGCAGGCCGTGAGCCCAGCTGCGTTAAATCCGGGACCGGTGACTATGGTACCAACGCCAGCGCCCACGCTGAGCGTCACCGGTGTGGGCTGGTTGATGTCCTTAGCGCCGATCAGCTTGACGCCATGATTACCGACGTAGCCGATATCGAAGGAGAGATTGTTGCCGAGAGCGCGCTGGAGATCGAGGGTCCAGGTCTCAACGTAAGGGGTGCGCAACTTGGGATCAACCCTGATAGCACTGCATTGGGTGGGGGTGAGTGTCGTCCCAGGTACCGTCGTGGCGCCATCGCCGCAGGCGGAGATAAATGGGAAAATGCCGGTTGAAGAATTGGCGCCCCAGTTAGCGGCCAGGCTGCCGGCGGCTGCCGTCGTAAAGGTGGCGGGTGCAGTTGCGCCGCCGTCAAGGGCCAAGCCGGGACTGAGGCTGACGTTGGCCACCGCAATACTGCCGGGACCTGCCGTACAGGTTCCGGCGGCACAGAGCTGGTCGCCCGTCGGTTCGACCCGCAGCCCGAACGAGTTGCCGATGCCTTGGGTTACGTCCAAGCTCAACTGCTCGTAAAGGATACCGCCGCCCCCACGGAGCACGGTTTTGCCATTGCCGAACATATCCCAGGCAAAGCCGAAGCGCGGGGAGATGTTATTGTGGTCGCCGCTATAAGGGGCATTCGTCTGCACCAATCCCTGCGTGGGATCAAAGTTGCCTTGCAGACCGTTCGTTTCCTTAGGTACGGTCGTGATTTCGTACCGAACTCCCAGGTTGACAATTAGCCGAGGCTTTACGCGCCAGTCGTCCTGCACAAAGGCGGCATAGCCGGTATAAGTGAAGTGCCGCACCAGATTACCCGTGAGGATCGTCGCACTGCCACCGCCGACCTTGTCAAGTGAGGAGTTGGGAACACCTGCGAAGAAGTCCTCGACCGAGCCGAACGTGATGTTCCCTCGGCCATTTGAAGTTACGTCAGTGGCACTTCGATTGTAGAGAACCTCGCCACCGAATTTGAAAGCATGCTTGCCCATCAAGTAAGAGACGTGGTCCATGAGCTGCAAAACGCCGTCTGGGCCGACGACCTTGGGCCATCCCGCACCACCCAACTGTCCCGTCAGGTTGGCAATATGGATGACAGGGAAGCCGAAATACGAAGGGTTGGTCTGGCCGGTGTTGACGTTATAAGTGGACCCGTTAAAGGAGTAATTGGCGGGATTCTGAGACTTGTCGGCTACCTCGAAATCCTGGAAATAATGGGAGTAGCCGACACGAAATTCGTTGACGACGGTGGAATTGGGAGTCAAAGTCCAGTTT
>QHYS01000295.1 GCA_003223325.1 Acidobacteriota bacterium | reverse complement strand
CCCGTCCAAATCCTCCAACGGGGTGTGCTTGCGGCCATCCGCCGGAATCATGCGGTACATCGTCTGCGTGGCGATCAGACCGCCTTGGCCCGGATAAATGAAAATGAAGTAGTTCGCGTATTGCCCGATGTAAGAGGGAATACCCGCGCGAGGAATTCCCGCCGGCATGCAGTTATTGGACGGGTCTTCTTCATTGGCATTCTGGTCGAACTCCTTCACCATCTCCCAATACTGGGGCTTATAGACCGGTCTGTTGGAGCCCACTCTCCGCAGCAGCGACGCGGCCCGCTCGCCCTCTTCACCCGCTGCCGCTGAAGCATCCCAAGTGTTCATTGCGGTCCGCGGAAAGGTCGCAATCTTTGTGCCCGTCAAGATGTCGTGCGAAGAGTGTTCACTATCGACGGAGATGCCGTCATTCGCCATTTGGTTCGGAACTCCGAGCAGGTTGTCGCCGAGGCCATTCCACACACCCGTCAGGTCCGGATGCCCGTCCGGGGTCCGGGGCGTGCTCCCAGAAGGCCTCGGCGGGGAATTGGTGGTGCGCTGCACGTGAGAAAATTCCTGGGCGACAACTGCGCAGGGCAGCAAGCACAGTGCGGCTACAAAAATGATCAGGCGATAAGCGGAGTTACTCATGGCGCGGAACTCCTTTCTCGCGAATTGCGGCCAGCGTCTTGGGGCGCGCCAGTTACGCGGCCATCGGCAAATTTCAATTTCTAAAGAAAAAGAAAACGACAGCCGATGGGCCTGGCGCAGCGATTTTGAATCCGGCCAGCTCCTGAGAATGCGCCCATTGTGGTTTATCTGTCGCCAAATTTCCAGCGGACATGCAGGTTGCAGTCCGGTTAGCGCGCTAATGCTCGAGACTTAGCGCGCGAATCTTAGTGAGCAGCGTTTTGTAGGAAATGCCCAGTTGTTCGGCGGCACGCGTCTTATTCCATTTCGAGGCCCGCAGCGCCGCATCGATTTTGAATCGCTCAACGTATTCGATGGCGCGTGTGCTGACGTCTTGCAATGTCCCTTCCCAAGAGAAGCTTTCCTCCAGCATTCCGGCGGGCATTTCGCCTTCGTTTGGCCGTGGTGCGGAGAGTTGCAGCTCACCAGCATCGATTTCCTTGCCATCGCTGAGAATGGCCGCGCGTTCCATGGTGTTTTGCAACTCCCGCACATTGCCAGGCCAGCTGTAAGCCAGCAGGGCGGTGCGCGCCCGCTGGGTCAGCTCCAGTCCCGGTTTGCGAAACTCTCTGCGAAAACGCTCCAGAAAAATATCTGCCAGCAGCAAGACGTCATTCCCGCGTTCGCGCAGAGGAGGAATGGTGATCGGCACTCCGGCGACACGGAAATAGAGATCTTCCCGGAACATTCTCGCCGCCACAGCCGCGTGCAAATTCTTGTTGGTTGCGGCAACGATCCGCACGTCAACCTCCGTGTTTTGAGTGCCTCCCACGCGGTCGAAGCGTTTTTCCTCCAACACGCGCAGCAGCTTAGACTGAATGGTGATTGGCAACTCTCCGATTTCATCCAGAAAAATGGTGCCATGATGCGCTAATTCCATCTTACCGATCTTACGGGCGCCGGCGCCTGTATACGCTCCGCGTTCATGGCCGAAGAGTTCATTTTCGACGAGCCCTTCGGGAATGGCCGCGCAGTTCAGGGCCACAAACGGCTGGCTCCGCCGCGCGGAGAGCCCGTGAATGGCTCGGGCAAAGAGCTCTTTCCCGGTACCGCTTTCGCCCAGCAGCAGTATTGTGGAGTCCGTTGTGGCCACCCGCTGGACTTGCTGCGTTGCCGCATGCATGGAGGGGTGCTCTCCGATAATCCGCGGAAAGCCGTAACGCGCCGTGTATTCTTCGCGCAGCAGGAGGTTCTCACGCAGCAGCTCCTGTTGCTGCGCCGCCCGCGCAACGAGCAGATTCAGATGATCGAGATCGACCGGTTTCTGGATGAAATCAAAGGCCCCATCTTTCATCGCCGATACGGCTTCTTCGATGGAGCCGTAAGCGGTAATGAGAATGACTGGAATGGTGAGGTCGGCTTGTTTGGATTCGTGAAGAACCTCTAGGCCCGAGCAGCCGGGCAGTTTCAGGTCGCTCAGTACGAGCAGGTACCGTCGTGACCGGATTTTGCTTACTGCCGCCGAGCCATCGGCAGCTTCGTCTACCGCGTAACCTGCACGTTCCAATGCCTTGCGCAGCATAGCGCGCAATTCCGGCTTGTCTTCCACCAGCAGAAGCGGTTCCACGTGTTCTCTTCTATCACGAATTGGTGGTGAGAGTTTGTTTCTAGACTCTGCGCTGTGCGAAGAGCGGAATGGTGTGGCGAGTTTCAGCAATGCGAGCTACCTCAGGCAATATCTTGGGAGCTAGGCGAAAGTTTACGTTCAAGCAGCTTCGGTTCAAGGCTAGCGCGCTCTTTCGGCGCTGGTTCTAGGACAATCAGTGCGGTGCGGTGGCCCCGGAAGCGGACCTCCGGGAATCCGAAGCGCCAGAGCCAGAGTTGGCGGATCCCGATCCGCCCGAATCTGAAGGGCCAGCACCGGAGGGTTCATTGGCCCAACCCGGGTTTCCACCGGCCTTCCGCAGTTCGTCTTCCAGATTAGAGAGCGCCTGCTTATCCTTCTCGACGTCCTGCTTCTTGGCGTCGATTTCTGCCTGCGTCTTATTCAGGTCATCACGACTGTGTTGTTCCTTCAGCGCCGCAGTCGGGTCCTGATAGAACTGCTCTTGCTTTAAGTTGAATTCCCGCTGCAGGATATCGAGCTCCTTCGTATCATCAGCGAGGGTCTTTCGTGCCGCCGCAAACTTCGCCCGCCAGGAGGCTTCATCCTTGGCCCCGTCCTTCTTCGAGTCATCTGGCGTCTTCTTGTTGTCTGGGGTCTTTTCGGCGGCTTTGTCCGTTGTGGATGCCTGGCCAGGTTCAGTCCCGATCACGGAGATCGTACCCTTCAGGCCCCCGATGTCATCATTCGTGAAAACCTTGGCGGACTTGCCGGGATCTTTTTTCTGAGCGCGAGCTTTTCGCGCCGCATCCCCCAGCGAGTCGGGCTGTGAACCTGAGTTGGTCCCGGAGTTATCTTGCGCGAGGCCAATCGAAATCCCACTCCCGAATAAAAGAGCCGCCGCTAAGAAGACGCATCTTCGCGAAATCATGACGAGGCCGCCTTTCAGTCCTGGCTGGGTACTAGCACTACTCAAAGTCTAGAGGCCGGGTGCGCGGGAATCAACCGCCCCGCCCGCAACCGTGTCCTGTCTGCTAAGTGGCAGTGAGACGATAAACTCGGCCCCTCCCTGTGATTGGTTGCGAACTTCGACCGAGCCTCCGTGCTGCACGATGATCTTCTGTACGATTGCCAGGCCCAGTCCTGTGCCGTTTGCCTTCGTGGTGTAAAAGGGTACAAAAATCCTGGAGAATTCATCTGCGGCAAGGCCTGGTCCATTATCCATGATGGCTATACGCTGCAAGTCACCGCTGGGCATATGTTCGATCGCTCCGTAAACAGTCACACGTCCGCCAAAAGGCTGCCCCGCTACGGCCTCGACGGCATTTCGAGTCAGATTCAGCAACGCCTGGCGCAACAACCCTTCGTCTCCGGCGATGCTCTCGAATGCGCCTCCCGACGAAATAGCCACATGTGGGTTGGCCTCTTGTATTTCCGTAATGACGCGATCGACTACTGAGCGCAGTGGAACCTCTTCTGTCGAGAGGTCCAGGGGCCGCGCAAACTTCAAGAATTCGGTTACCACATGGGTTAGAGCCCGCGTTTGATCCACGATGAGCTGCGCATTCTCGGCCGTTTCGCCCTCGGACTCCCGGCGTATCATTTGTGCATAACCGGAAATCGTTGCCAACGCATTCTTGAACTCATGCGCAATGCCCGCGGATAGTTCACCCAGGGCGGCCAGGCTTTCTTTGACTTGTACCTGGCGCTGCAGCGCCGCCAGCTCGGTAAGATCGCTGAGCAGGCACAGCGCACCGGTAACCCGCGCGGACTTACCCAAAATCGGAGAGATGGTCACTCCAAGCTGGCGCAATTCACCTTTCGGAGTTGCGTACTCGATCTCTTCGCGCCGAAACGTGCGGCCTTCGCTCAGGCACGTGGCCAGGAGTTTTGATAAAGGCGATTCTTTTCCTAACACCTCCGCGTAACGGCGATAGGCCAGAGCCCGCACGTCGAGGGCCGCTTCTGCGGCAGGATTTGCGCTGGTAATTAGCCCAGCGGAACTGATCAGCAGGAGTCCTGCCGGCATATTGCGTGTGACTGCTTCGCTCAAGCGTTCGGTCTGCTGGGCAAGTTCCCGATCGCGGCGATGCAAGGCAGCCAGTTCCTTTTCCTGTTCTCGAAGTTTCTGGATCACGGCCTGCATGGACGCAGCCATGAAGGCTGAAGGGTTATCCAGCGAAGGCTTGGGCAGCGACGGATCACTCGTCTCCGGGGACTGTCGCCTGCGCAATGCGCGGCGCATTAAAAAAAGAACCAGCGCTGCCGCGCCTAAGATAAACAGCGCGAGGGTGACCGCTGCGGCTGCCCAGTCGAAGGGCATTGACGGCGACTGCAGAAATGCCAAACACAATCCCGTCAGCAGAATTCTGGCCGAATCAAACATGAGTGAAGGCCCGATACCAATCCAGGGCCGGCGAGCCGAAGAACACTACCAAAATCGCTCCGGCTCCCAGAAAGGTTCCAAACGGCAGCTCAAAATCGCGGCCCTTCCGGCCGATGGCTATCACGCCGATGCCAATAATGCTGCCCAACAGAGATCCCAGCAGTATCGTGAGCAGGGCGCGTTGCAGGCCCAAAAATGCGCCGGCCATGGCCATCATCTTGACGTCGCCGAGGCCCATCCCCTCGCGGCCGCGGGCTCGAAAATAGCCTTCTGCTACAAGCCACAGCAGCCCGCTTGCCGCACCTGCGCCGATCAGCGCATCACCGAACGATAGTGCCACTTCCGGTGGAGGGTAGGCAAAAAGGTGATTGGCTAGCCACAGTGCCGTGCCATCCACGGGTCGCGTGAAGAGGCTCAGCAGCAATCCCAGACCTAGGCCAGCGAAATTCACTCTATCCGGCAAAATGCGCTCGCGCAGGTCGGTAATCGTCAGCACGATGAGCAGCGCGGCGAAGATCGCCCATTTCAGCGCTTCGAAACCGAATCCGAAAACGAAATAGCAGGCCAGGAAGAGGACTGCTGTTGCCAGTTCCACCATCGGGTACATCGCGGAGATGCGCGCCTTGCATTTGCGGCAGCGGCCAACAAGCACGAGCCAGCTCACCACCGGGATGTTGTCATAAGGTTTGATTGGCGTTCCGCACGATGGGCAATGGGAGGGCGGGAAAACCACCGATTCCGCGACGGGTATGCGGAGGATGCACACGTTTAGAAAGCTGCCTATGATGAGGCCGAACATGAATACGACGACGGCGATTGCAGTCATACAGAAATCAGACCGAGTTCAGAGTTGGAAGCTAGGACCTTCACAGTCGAGTTCAAAGTTGCAAGTCAAAAGTGTGGAAAGCTTAAATGCGAACCAAGCCCTCCCTTTTAACTTTCGACTGTAAACTCTACATGAATCTCGCCTGCTTTTCTCTCTGTGCCCTGTGCCTCTGTGTCCTCTGTGTTAAATTCCCGGTTTCGCTATGTTCTGGCTCGAGGAGAGAATCCGCCGATACGAGCATCGTCGCTGGACCACGGACGACAATCGCCGTGTGCGCCCATTCGGTTGGGGGCTCGAGCACATCGGCGGAACTGTGAATGATCCCGAACCCCGCGTATTTCTGAGCGATTGGATTGCGCACACCTTGCCACATAGCCAGGAATGGTTCGAAACGAATCCGGCGCGCGACTACGCCTTGTGCCCTTCCGAAAATGGCGCGCTCGGCGATCGCATTCTCACTTTCAGCAGCGCCGTAAACTCGCGCTGGCCGGAGAATAATCGTGTCCACGCGCGGCTTTTTGTGGCGAGCAAGTCCGGTCCCGCGGTTGTTGTGCTCCCGCAGTGGAACGCCAAGTGGGATGTACAGGTGAAAATTTGCCTGTGGCTCAATCGCTGGGGAATTACCGCGTTGCGCCTGTCTATGCCTTATCACGACCGCCGCATGATTCCGGGCCACGAGCGGGCCGACCATCTCGTCGGGCCCAATATCGGCCTCACACTTGAAGCCAACCGGCAGGCTGTTCTGGACGTGCGGAGGTGCCTGCAATGGCTCGCCGGCCAAGGCTATGGGAAGTTAGGCCTGGTGGGCACGAGTATCGGTTCGGCGGTGGGTTTTATCACCATGGCGCACGAGCCGCTGGTTCGTGCTGGAGTCTTCCTGCATGTCTCTACATATTTCGCGGACGTGGTACGCACGGGAATGAACACCGCGCATGTTTGGGAAAGTTTGCGCACCAGCGTCTCAGCGGACGAACTGCGGCGCTTCTGGTCGCCCATCAGTCCTTTTCCCTATGTCTCGCGCATGCAAGGAAGCAGGCAGAAAATGCTCATGGTGAGCGCGCGCTATGACCCCACCTTCTTGCCTGAATTTTCCGCTCAGATCATTCATGCAGTGCGAAAGACCGGAATGGAAAGCGAAGTTCTGCTGCTGCCGTGCGGGCACTACTCGCTCGAGCGGGCGCCTTTCAGCTACGCCGCCGCACTTCGCATGGCCTCATTCCTCTTTCGCCATCTCGCCTGATGATCCTCCAGATCCGTCATTCTGAGCACAGCCGGGGTCGCCGGGGTGCGGAGCGAAGGATCCCTCCTAATTTGTGCTTCCGATCTTCACCGGGAATAGCTGCCGGTATTTTTCTGGCAACGATTTCGGCCGGCCTTGGCGATTGCAGATGATGTGAAGGGTTTCGCCAGTGGCCAGCACTTCACCGCCGTCGTGGCGCAGAATTTCGTAGGCAAAACGGATACTGCGGCGTCGCGATTCGCTCACACGCGTCCTGATCCGGAGCAGGTCGTCGTACCGCGCCGGTTGCAGATAGCGGCAGGTTGCCTCTGCAACGACGATGTAGCTGTCGTCCTCTTGCTCCATTTGCTTGTAGGCGATACCCCGCTCGCGCATGTACTCGACACGCCCAATCTCGAAAAACGTGAAGTAGTTGCCGTAGTAGACCATGCCCATCTGGTCGGTGTCTTTGTAGCGCACGCGCGCGAGTGTTTCGGAGAATTCACTCATCCCTTTTTTCCGCCGGACCAGCGCGGCTCGCGTCTTTCAAAGAACGCGGCGAGCCCTTCTCGGAAATCGGGCGTCGACCGGATGGCCACGCTCTCGGCTACGGCAAGTTCGATGCGGCGGTCGATATCGGCCTCGCTGGCGCGCACGAGCAGGCGCTTGGTGGCCAGGACGCTTCCTGGACTATTGGCAATCAATGCGCCGGCGATTTCGCGCGCGGCGCTCAGGAGTTGCTCGGCGGGGACGACCCTCGTAACGAGACGGATCGCTTTAGCTTCGGCAGCATCGAGAATCCGGCCGGTGAGAAAGAGGTCGCGCGCCAGTTTTTCTCCCACTTGTCTTTCTAGGAACATGGATACCAGCGCGGGAATAAATCCCACGCGCACTTCCGTGTATCCGAATTTGGCCTCCGGAACGGCCAGTGTGAAATCACAAAGCGTCGCAATTCCGCAACCTCCGGCCAGGGCCGCGCCATTCACAGCCGCAATCAATGGTTTGGGGAAACTCCACAGGCCGCGGAAGAATGCCGCCGTCCTTCGCGCGTCCGCCAAATTCTGTTCTGGTGATTGCGTCGCCAGAGACTGCAGCGCGTCGAGATCCATGCCCGCGCAGAAGGCTTTACCGGCTCCGGTGATGATCGCCACTCGCTCGCTGCGGGATTGCACATCGTTAAGCGCTGCCAGAACTTCGGCGATCATGGTCGCCGAAATGGCATTGCGTTTTTCAGGCCGGTTGAGCGTGATCAGCGCCACCGTGCCGTCGGTGTCGACTCTTATATGGTTATACGAGGTCATGCTGCTCAGGCGTGTGCGTAACGGTCCCGGATCTCCGCCGCTTGTGCCAGCGCGGGCTTAAGAGCGGAAAGCGCGAGGCCGGTATCAATCCCATGCTCGCTAAGTGTGTGTACGACCGTCTCTGTAGCGATATTGCCCACCAATTCGTCGCCGGCAAAAGGGCAGCCGCCCAGTCCGGTGAGTGCGGAATCGAACCGGCGGCATCCGGCATTGTAGGCGGCCATCACCTTTTCCGCCATTCCTTCGGGCCGGCTATGTAGATGAACACCCAATTCGATTCCCGCGACGCAATCCTTCACGGCGCCGTAAAGCTTGCCTACGGCTTCGGGCGTTGCCGTTCCCACGGTATCCGCCAGGGAAATCGTGCGCACACCGACGTCTTTCAGCCAGATGATCGTATCCTCGACGATTTCTGGTCCCCAAGGCTCCTCGTAGGGATTGCCAAAAGCCATCGAGATATAGACGACCAGGCCACGCCCAGCCTCCTGCGTAGCTTTTTTCAGGCGCTCCACCAACTTGCGGGATTCTGCCCGCGACATATTGGCGTTGGCGCGACGAAAATAAGCGGAAATTGAATACGGATATCCGAGAGTAGTCACGCCCGGCGCAGCAAGCGCGCGTTCCATGCCTTTTTCATTTACTACGATACCGATGATCTCTGGAGCTTCCGCGTCCTGGGGTAGGGAAGCCAGGAAGGTCTCCAGCACCGCTTCGCTATCGGCCATCTGACGAACATGCTGCGGTGAAACAAAGCTGACCGCATCGATATGTCGGAATCCCGCAGCGACAAGCGCGCGCAAATGCCCCGCTTTGACCTGCATGGGGATCACTTGCGGCAATCCCTGCCACGCGTCCCGGGGGCACTCGATGATTTTGACCTGCTCGGATGAACCCACAATCATCGTGGTGCCGATCGCCTCACGTTTGCAGGACTCCTGTCTTGAATTCGCGTATATCGGGATTGAACGCCGCGGCTTCCAGCCCCCAGATCAGCGCCTCGCGCGTGTGCGCAGGATCCAAGATACCATCCACCCAAAGCCTGGCGGCAGCATAGCGCGGGTCCGTCTGACGTTCGTAGCTCGCGCGCACCGATTCGCGCAACTCTTCGAGTTCTTTCGCCGAAAGCTTTTTGCCCTCACGCTGTAGCTGTTTGACTTTGATTTCGACGAGCGTGCCGGCGGCCGCATCCCCGCTCATGACCGCGTATCGCGCCGTGGGCCAGGCAAAAATAAATCGCGGGTCGTAAGCCTTGCCGCACATGGCGTAATGGCCCGCGCCGAAACTGCCGCCGAGAATCACGCTCATCTTGGGCACAACACTGTTGGCCACGGCGTTGACCATCTTCGCTCCGGCGCGAATGATGCCGCTCCACTCCGCCTCCTTGCCGACCATGAATCCATTGACGTCGTGCAGAAAAATGAGCGGCACCAGATTCTGATTGCAATCGAGAATGAATCGCGCGGCCTTCTCCGCGGATTCCGTGTAGATCACACCGCCAAATTCGATGCGGCGCTGGCCCGTGCCTGGATCGATCGTGGGGACGTGCATTTTTTGATTGGCGACGATGCCCACCGCCCAGCCTCCGATGCGTGCATATCCGCAGAGCACGGTCTGACCGTATTCCGCGCGATATTCCTCAAAGCTGCTGCCGTCCACGATTCGGGCGATGATCTCGCGCATATCGTATTGCCGCGCCGGATCAGAAGAGAAAATCCCATAGATCTCATCGGCCGGATAGGACGGCGGTTTAGGCGCAATATGATCAAAGCGCGCTTCCGCCGGATGGCCGGCCATGCTCAGGAGCGCCCGAATGCGTTCGAGGCAGGCAGAATCGTCGGGCTCCCGAAAATCCACCGTCCCGCTCACCTGGGCGTGCATTTTCGCGCCGCCCAGTTCCTCTGCCGAAACCCGCTGCCCGATGGCCGCCTGCACCAGCGCCGGCCCGGCGAGAAAAAGCCCCGAGCCCTCGGTCATCAGAATGTGATCGCACATCACCGGCAAATAGGCGCCACCGGCTACGCACATGCCCATGATGGCCGTGATCTGCGGAATGCCCATCGCGCTCATCACGGCGTTATTACGGAAGACGCGGCCGAAGTCGTCGCTATCCGGAAAGACATCCTCCTGCAATGGCAGAAAAACGCCTGCCGAATCGACCAGGTAGATCGTCGGGATATGGTTCTCGATGGCGATATTTTGTGCTCGGATCACTTTTTTGGCCGTCATTGGAAAAAACGCCCCGGCCTTTACGGTGGCATCGTTGGCGATAATCATCACGAGACGGCCGGCAACCCGCGCCAGGCCGGTAATCGTGCCCGCGGCCGCAGCGCCGCCCCATTCCTGATACATTTCATATGCGGCGTAGATCCCGAGCTCGAAGAATTCCGTCTTGGGATCGACGAGCCGGGCGATGCGTTCGCGCGCCGTGAGCCGGCCTTTTTTGTGCTGCGCTTCCGCAGCTTTTGCGCCTCCGCCCTCCTGCAAGCGTGCCTCTTCGTTTTTGATTTCCGTAAGCAGGTCCACCATGCGGCGTGTGTTTTGCTCGAAATCGGGCGAATTGCGGCGAACGCGGGTCTCGAGAAGCGTGGTCATATGTTCTCAGAGTAGCCGAAAGGAATGCTCCAGGGCCATTGCTCAGTCGCGATTGCGCACATGACTGCGCACGAAATCCACGATTTCCTGTGTCGAAGTTCCTGGCAGAAAGACCTCGGCGATGCCGGCTTTTTTTAAGCCGGGAATGTCGGCTTCGGGAATGATCCCGCCGACCAGCACGGTCACGTCATCCATGTGCTTGGCCCGCAGCAAGCCCATGAGTTGTGGGCAGAGCGTATTGTGTGCGCCCGAAAGAATCGAAAGCCCGATGACGTCGACGTCTTCTTGCTCCGCCGCAGAGGCGATCATTTCGGGGGTTTGACGCAGCCCTGTGTAAATCACTTCCATGCCGGCATCACGCAGCGCGCGGGCAATGATTTTGGCGCCGCGATCGTGGCCATCGAGGCCGGGCTTAGCGATCAGCACGCGAATTTTGTGTTCGGGCACGGCTCAAGAGAATACTGCAAATATCGGCGCTGTAATAACGTCTCCGGTTTAACCCCTGGTCATCGATGCTGCGCCCAAGACGCCCTCCTTGTCATTCTGAGCGGGTGTGCGTTAAACCCGAAGAGTCTCTCCCTTATTTTTCTCTGCAGCCTAGCGCCCGAATTCGGGCGAGGGATCTGCCGGTTTGACTCTCGACTGTAAAACTCAAGCTTGCTAGGTAATGGCGACTTCCTCGTAGGCTCCGAAGACGGTGCGCAGAGCATCACAGATTTCGCCCAGCGTGGCGTAGGCTTTGACGGCCTCGTAGAGGTGCGGCATGAGATTGTCCGTCCCTTCAGCGGCGCGCATGAGGCCATCCAGTCGGCGCCGCACCTCTTGGCCCGAACGCTCGTCTCGGAGCCGCCGCAGGCGTTGCGCTTGGCGCAGGGCGACGCTCTCGTCGATCTGCAGGACTTCGAGCGGTTTTTCCTCGCTTACGTACTCGTTAACGCCGACGATAATCTTCTCTTTGCGGTCCACGGCTTGCTGATATCGGTAGGAAGCTTCGGCAATTTCACGCTGCGGATAAGAGCGCTCGATCGCCGCGACCATACCGCCAAGCGCGTCAATCTTCTGAATATATTCGCGGGCGCCTTGCTCGACTTCATTTGTCAGCCCTTCGACAAAATACGATCCGCCCAGCGGGTCTGCCGTATTCGTGACACCGCTTTCATAGGCGATGATTTGCTGGGTTCGCAGCGCCAGCGTAGCGGCAAATTCCGTGGGCAGCGCCCAAGCTTCGTCCAGGGAGTTTGTGTGCAGCGATTGTGTTCCGCCCATCACCGCGGCAAGCGCCTGAATCGCCGTGCGCACCACATTGTTGTAAGGCTGTTGCGCCGTAAGCGAACACCCGGCCGTTTGCGCGTGAAAGCGCAGCGCCCAGGAGCGAGGATTCTTCGCGCCAAAGCGTTCGCGCATCTCGCGCTGCCAGATGCGCCGAGCGGCGCGATACTTGGCGATCTCTTCAAAGAAATCGTTGTGCGCGTTGAAAAAGAACGAAAGCCGGGGCGCAAAATCGTCCACCGCCAAGCCCCGCCTCATGCCGCGTTCTATATATTCGATGCCGTCTCGCAGCGTAAACGCAAGCTCTTGAATCGCCGTCGAACCGGCTTCGCGAATGTGATAACCGCTGATGGATATGGGGTTGAAACGAGGTGTGTGGCGGGTGCCAAACTCGAATGTGTCGATCACCAGCCGAAGCGACGGCTCCGGCGGATAGATGTATTCCTTTTGAGCGATGTATTCCTTGAGGATGTCGTTCTGAAGTGTTCCCGACAGCAGCTTCCAATCCGCGCCTTGCTTTTCGGCCACCGCCAGGTACATCGCCCAAATGATGGCCGCGGGCGAATTGATGGTCATCGATGTGGTGACTTCTGCAAGCGGGATGCGGTCGAACAGCGCCTCCATATCTGCGAGCGAACTTACAGCCACCCCGCACTTGCCTACTTCGCCCCTCGATAGCGAATGATCGGAGTCGTAGCCCATGAGCGATGGCAGGTCGAACGCCACCGAGAGGCCGGTTTGGCCTTGCGCCAGCAGATAGCGGAAGCGCGCATTAGTATCCTCGGCGGTGCCGAAGCCGGCAAACTGGCGCATGGTCCACAGTCGGCCACGATACATCGTGGGGTGTATACCGCGCGTATAAGGGGGCTCGCCGGGCTGACCCAGATCGCGCTGGGGGTCCCAATTCGCAAGATCGGCCGGGGCATAAAGCTGGCGGATGGGATGCCCCGATACGGTGGTAAAGCGTACCGGACGCCGCGGAGAACGTAGCGCTTCGATTTCAGCCGATGAGTTTGCGAGCTTTTCGTCGCTCATGCGCAAGCCTCGTGGCGCGCCGCTACTCGGGCGCTGCCAAAAACTATCATAAGCGATTTCCACACCGAGCACACGGAGGCACAGAGCCCACGCCCTCCACTTACCACAATGGTCATTCCGAAGCGCCCGGCTTTGGCGCGAGGAATCTGCTTTTGGGTTTTCGTCCGCGCGAAGGGGTCTGCTTCGCCTGGATGTCGTTACTTAGCGCTGAAGAGACTGACTGATAGCTTCGGAGGGTTCGCTCGCTGTGCACGAGCTCAAATCTGCGACCGCGTCGGCCGGTCTCCAGTCGTTTCCGTTATAACCCTTATAAAAGCGGCCCTCAGGCGAAAGGATGGCGGTGCTCAGTGAATGAGTGATCTGCCCTTGCTCCTCGGTGACAAAGACATCGAAGAACTTCGTTACCGTGCTCTTTTCCGCCGCCGGCACGGTGGCGAATTCCCAATGCTCAAACGTGTGTGGGCCCCGGTCGGTCACGAAGGCACGTGCGTAGTTGCGCAGCACCGGCGGCGTATCGTGCTGCGAGTCAAAGCTGATGCTGAGCAAATGCGTCTTGGTGTAGAGCTCGGGCCATTCCATCAAAGCCTTTTCGATTTCTGCAAAGTTGTGGGTCATCAGGGGACAATAATCGGGCAGAGGGCAACGCGTGTAAATGAATGTAAGCAATAAAGCCTTGCCGCGATATTGCTCCTGACGAATGCGTTTGCCGTCCTGGTTGACCAACGTGAAATCCGGCACAGCCGCCGCTTGATCGGAAGGCTTCAACAGGGCGCGAGGAGGCAATGTCTTTCCGTCCGACTTCTTCACCACAAGGACGTTCTCCAAGTGGATTTCACTCGGACTGACCACCACATCGGCAGTGATCTGGTCCCCGGGTGAGAGCTGCTCGAGGGTACGAGGATCCGCCACGGGGTAGGGCATCGTCATCGCCGCCATGGACCCCGGAATTTGTTCGTGATTGATGAGCAGGTGCTGCTGGGATTTATCCACCTGCACGACCGCGCCTTTCAGGTGATAGCGCCGCACCTGGCTTTGGCCCCGTCTTGTCCCCCGGCACGAGGCAGCCGACACACTCAGAATCAATGCCAGTACCCACAAGAAGCGTTCCTTGCCTATCCCGTTGCGCCGTCCCGCCATCATCACTTCCTTTCCTTACTGATAGCAGGGCTAACGCAAGTGCGCAACACCACCCGCGCGTCTGCCATCCGGATCGTCGCGATTTGCGCGGGGCGAGGGATCTGCTTTTCGATTTAGTTAGGCACGGGGACGGTCGTAGGAGTCTGCGCTGAAGGCCTCGGTTACTGCGTGATCTGGCCCCGAATGGCGCCTTCCGGATCGATGTGACTCTTTTCCAGCAGGACACCCGTGGATCGTTCCATTTCCACCAGCGCTTTTGCGTAAGTGGCGTGGGATTGCACTTCGGCGAGCTGCGCCTCCAGCAGGTTTCGCTGTGCCAGAATGACGTTGTAAGGCGTGGAGAGTCCCGCCGCTCGCTTCTTCTGTTCCGCGTCCTGAGATTGCCTGCTGAACTCCACGGCCGAGGCCGCGGCGGTGGCTTCCGCTTTGGCTTGCATCAGCCGTATGCTAGCCGAGCGCACCTCCACTCCAATCTGATTCTGGGTTCTTTGCAGAGATATTTCGGACTGTTGTTCCAGCATGCTGGCGCGCGCATTATCCGCCAGCGCGCTGCGATTCTTGATGGGAATCGTAAGAGCAAAACCCAAAGCGTATTCCGGATACTTCACATGAATGAACTGATTCAATTCCCGGCCGAAGCCACCCGGCAGCACGACAGGAACCCCGCTCGGGGTTGAAATGAGCTGGTTTCCTGAGAGCCCCGCCGTAGCGAAAAATCCGAAAACATTGAATGTCGGCTTGAGGAAGTTCTGCGTCGCCTTAACCGCCACCTGGTCATTCGCGACGTTTGCTTGTGCTTGGGGCACCTCGGGACGATTTTTTGCTGCACTCGATAGCGCTTCCTCGAGCGGCTGCATATCTGCCTCCTGGGGATCAGGCAGCGGATCGGTCGCTACAATCTTGGCGTCCCCCAATCGATCCGTGATTTGTTTGCTGAATAAGGTCTTGAGCGTGAGCGCCTGCTGCTGGAGATTGGTCTGGGCAACGATCAGGTCCCGTTGTGTGGATGCCACTTGGGCCTGTGCAGACACCACATCAAGAGGCGCCAGCGTTCCAATTTCGGCTTGTCTCTTATTGTCCTCGTAGAGTTGCTGGGCGACTTGTAGCGCCTGCTGTGTGGCCCTCACCTGTTCCTGTGCTGAGACTAGATCCCAGTAGCTGTCTTCTGCCTGAGCCAGTACGCTGTTGACCTGTTGCAGAAACCACTCTCGGACGAACTTAACATTATTTCGAGCCACCGTTTGAAACCGGCGGTTGAATGCCGGACCGAACCCGTTTGTCAGTTGCTGGACGACACTAACGGTCGCTCTGGTGACGACATCGGGATTGTAGATCAGGGCCTGCTGGGTGCTACTTTGGCGCTGATTAGCGAGATCAATGCTAAAGCTGGTTCCGGTCGGAAACGCCTGTTGGTAGCCGAATGAGAAGAAAGTGGTATTTGTAGAAACAACGGGGGAACCGGCAACTACCACTGTGTTCAAGGGGCTCGTTGTGCGATCCCGACTAAAGTCGAAGGTGAACCCGGGATCAAACGAACCGCGTGGTTGAAAACTGAGCGATCTGGGCGTACCGGAAATGGAACCAACGCCGGAAATGCCGCCAAAAGCGCCTCCTCCGCCTCCCACCCCAGCTCCGATGGCGGCTGAAAACAGCGCGTCCGGAATAGTGGCTCCGACCGCCTGTACGCCTCTGGCTGCTTGTCCTCCCTGAGCGCGCAGGAGATCTGCTTGCGCCGAATAATGGAACGAACGATCGAACGCGAGATTGAGATTATTCTCCACCACGGCAGCCGCTAGCTGAGCAAGGGATAGCTCGATCTTGCCGTCGCGAATCATGTCCGAAAGAGACTTTGAGTTGGTCAGGTCCGGGGGTGGAAGTCGGCGAGGCTTGTAGGCTGAAATGATCTCCGGAAACCACTTGGGGTTCGCGCTGTAGTCAGGCGTGTTGGGCTGAGCCGCCTGAGCCAGCGCTGCCTGTGCGGATAGCAGAACGACGAAGCTTAGAAGCGCCAGGGGCCTCAGGTCTAAACACCCCGGCCAGATCCGCTGATTGCGCCAGCGGCCGGCCAGTTTGGATATCTTCCAATTAGTTCGAACCTCCATAGCGTTTTACCGGGCCCCCAGGTTCGATCCCTTGTTAAAGGGAGGGGCGGGCATCCTGGTGATCGTGCCGTTCAAGGCATCGTTGAACGTTATTCCGTTCCGGTCCAGGGTCGCTCCGCGAGCCTCGTCTATGGCCACCAGGGCTTTGGCATAAGCGTCCGCAGCCTCTATTTCGGCATACTCTGCTGTGGTCAGGTCGCGCTGGCGCAAAACGACGTTGTAGAAAGTCGAAGCCCCCACCCCCAGCTTCTTTTGTTCCGCATCCAGAGATTGTTGTGCCAGGACAACCGCTTGATGCGCAGCCTCTTGCTGCGCCTTTCCTTGGACCAGGGCGATCATCGCCTGCCGAATGGTGAGCTCGGCCTGGTTGCGCAAAGCCTGCAGGTTGATTTGTGCCTGCTGCATCTCGAACTGCGCCCGCAAGTTGTCGGCTTGCGCGGCGCGGTTTTTGATGGGAACCGCCAAGCTGAACCCCACCGAATATTCAGGGAATTTGCCTCGAGCCATTTGCGACAGCGATCCGGCCGTTCCCGACGGGACCACCGTACCCACCGGCAGGCCGACTGTATTGCAGGTTGCTCTGGCGGTAACAACGCAGTTGCCTTGCAAGCCCGAAGCCGCATATTGGCCAAAGACGTTCCCGGTGGGGAGGAGGTTAGTTCCCGTGTATTGGCTGGATATCTGTTCGTTCTGTAAGTTCATCTGCGCGGTCTTCAGGTCGGGGCGGTTGCGCTCGGCGTCCGCCAGCGCATCCTGGAGGGTCGGGATGTCCGTGTCCCGGGGCTCTGGCAGCGCATCTGTGGTCACAATCTGCGCCGATTCCAGGTCAGGGTCGATGCGCTTGCTCAACAGGTTTTTTAACTGCGTTTCCTGAATTTGAAGATTGGTTTTGGCGACCACGAGGTCGCGCTGGCTGGCCGCCACTGCAGACTGGGCCGAGACGACGTCGAGCGGCGCCAAAGCTCCGACCTCGGCTTGCCTTTTGCTGTCGTCATAGAGTCTTTGAGCTGTGGTGAGCGATTGCTCTGCCACTTTCACGTTCTCTTGGAATTGCGCCATATCCCAATACGCGTTTTCCACCTGCGCAATCGTCTGTTGCAGTTGATTCTGAAATATTGCCCCGGAAACGTTCTCGTTGTTCCGGGCAACCAGCAGGAAGCGCAGGTTCGACTTTAGCCCTAATCCGCTAAGGAGTGGTTGGTTGAACCCCATGGACATGCGCGTCGCGATATACGGATTGAAGAGCTGGTTCTGCTGCGTTGAGGAAAAGCGCAAGCCATTGAGACTGACGAAATAACTCGTGCCACTCGGCAGAAGCTGCGTGTAGCTGCCGCTATAAGACGTCGTGTAACCGGTAGCCGCCGGAACGCCAGCCACCACCAGCGAATTGAGAGGTGTCACTGTGCGATCCCAACTGAAGTTGTAATTGATCGTGGGATCGAATGTCCCCACTGGGGCGATATTCACCGCGCCGCCTTGGCCGCTGATCCCGCCCGCGTTTCCGACGCCGCCTCCCGTGACGGCCGTGCTGACACCTACGCCGAGCGCGCCCGCACTCAACCCCAGCGGTATGGTGGCGCCCGAAAATCCGCGCGCCGCCGAACCGGCCGAGGCGCGAAGCACATCGGTCTGAGACATGGGAACCACCTGACGTTCCACGGAAATATCTAGGTTGTTCTCAATGGCTAGCGCCAGTGCATCCGCCATGGAGATCTCCAGCTTGCCATCGTGAATCAGGTCCCGAAGCCGTGGGGAATTCTCCAGCGAAAGGGAAGGAATCGGCTGCTGTCTGTACGGGGACGTAAAGTGGCCAAACCAGTTGGGCCCCTTCGAGTAGTCCCTCATAAACGCATTGCCTTCCTGAGCTTGGGCGCGGAGCAGCCCCGGTGCTAGGCACCACAGGACCAGGCTGACGAACACGCCTGCCAACCAATTCTTTCGCCTCATTTTGAACCTCCCTTTAGCCGTTGCGCCGGGCCTTAGGTCCGGCTTGGGAACCCCGGTGGAGTCCACCCAACTCCAAAAACCGGAGCCGTCATGTGAATGTTTTCGTAGCGCCAGGCAGCATCTCGCAGTCGGTCTCGCCCCCGCTTTTGTCGTCCCAGTCCGATTCTGTTTCTTTCTCTTCCCGGCTAGGTTCTGGCGTTCATTTGTAACGTCTGGTCTCCCGGAAATGTTTCAACTTTCTCCGCCGCGCCCTTCCCAGATCGCCCCAACAACAATACGGTTTGGCGCTCGCAGAGAAGGCGAGGTCGGTTAAAAGTGCAGGTAGTCTAACAACACTCTTTCGCTGCTGACAACGCGGCCCTGTCTGCTTGTGTCGGCGTGTGTAGCTAGCCATTGACCAACGACAATTCTACCGTCGCGGAATTTTCTGGCCGAAACGCGCGTTCCAGCCTCCGATACCTCACTTCTCAAATGGCGCATTACGCCGCTGACGATGACGGGCATCGCGCGGTGAACCGGGCGGTTCCTCTGCTATATCCGAAACTCGGCAGGAAGTATGGCAGCGTCGTAACCTACCAAACGGAGCCGTAGAGCCCCTGCCTTCAGGCATGTGGATATAAGGCTCATAGTTATCTGTTGACAAAGAGAAAGAAAGCGAAGATGTACACCTTTCCCCGTGATGCTGGGATACAAGTCCAATAACCATGTCGTGTACAGCAGCAAATATCACGTCGTTTGGTGTCCCAAATATCGCCGTAAAGTTCTCGTGGCTAAAGTCGCCAAACGCCTTTTGGAGTTGCTATATAAGGCTGCTTCTAGGTATCGAGCCGAAGTCATTGCGCTGGAAATCCTGCCTGACCAGGTACATTTGCTGGTCGAGGTAGACCCGCAATTCGGAATACACCGATTG
>QHYS01000293.1:2618-3167 GCA_003223325.1 Acidobacteriota bacterium | reverse complement strand
GGCCGTCAAGTCGGTTCTTCCGAAGCTATTTGAAAACGATGCCTCCTCGGCTCGTCCCGCCGGCAGCATGGAAGTTCTCAAGGTTTTCTGGTGGCGTCATAACTCGAAAGCGGGCCAGTACTCCTCTGCTAAGGTCCACCGTTCGCTCACGGTGAAGGCCGACGGCAGTTATGAAGTGGCTACCCTCGAAGGCCTTAAGCCGGAAGTAATCGACGGATTTTAGCCAAAGAGAGCTGGGTAGAAAATGTATTGCGAAGACGATCTGCTACCGCTCTCGGGCTTGCAACATCTGGCATTCTGCGAGCGGCAGTGGGCATTGATCCATTTGGAGCAGCAGTGGGTGGAGAGTCGGCTGACCGCGGAAGGTCGGCAGATGCACGAGCGTGCCCACGAACAGAAAGAGGAATGGCGTGAGGGAGTGCGCGTCGCGCGCGGACTGGCGGTGCGCTCCCTGCGTCTCGGCCTGGCCGGCATCGCGGACGTGGTGGAGTTCCGCCCCCAGCCGCAGGGTCCGCCGCGCCCTTTCCCGATCGAGTATAAGCGCGGTCG
>QHYS01000293.1:0-2598 GCA_003223325.1 Acidobacteriota bacterium | reverse complement strand
CTGGAGGAAATGGTCGGTGTGGAGGTGCCGGGGGGCGCGATCTTCTACGGCCAGCCTCGCCGCCGCACCGAGGTCAACTTCGACAGCAATCTGCGCGCGGAGACCGAGGCGCTTACCCAGCGAATGCACGCCCTCTATGACGCCCGCGCCACGCCACCGGCCCAGTACGATCCGAAGTGCGATCGCTGCTCTTTGCTGGAAGTCTGTTTGCCTGCTACGGCGGGCGAGGGACGGTCCGTCGCGAGATATTTGAAAAACGCTCTGTCGGCCGCGATGAAAGAGGAGTAAGACTGATGCGACACCTCCTCAATACGCTCTACGTTACCACTCAAGGGTCGTACTTGGCCCGTGAAGCCGAAGCTGTGGTCATCAAGCAGGATGGCGAGGCGTGTCTGCGCCTGCCCATTCATACTCTGAGCGGGGTCGTCTGCTTCGGCCAGGTTTCGTGCAGCCCTCCATTGCTCGGACTCTGCGCGGAGCGTGATGTTGCCGTCTCCTTTCTGACGGAACACGGAAAGTTTCTGGCGCGAGTAGTCGGATCCACCCACGGAAACGTTCTGCTGCGGCGCGCCCAATATCGCATAGCCGATAGCGAAGAGCCGCGCGCCAGCATCGCCCGGGGGATGGTCATCGGCAAAGTGAGTAACTGCCGCGTTGTGCTGTTGCGAGCGGCCAGAGAACGTCCGCCCGGACCGGAGGCGACCGAACTGGAAGCAGCAGCGCGGCGGCTGGCCATGATTCTTTCCCGGTTGGAGTCACCGCGGCCGCTCGATGAAGTCCGTGGCATCGAAGGCGAGGCGGCGCAAGTCTACTTCAGTTCCTTTGATCACCTAATCACTGTAGCCAACGAGGAATTCTTTTTTCGTGGTCGCAGCCGCCGTCCGCCAGTCGATAACGTGAACGCTCTGCTGTCGTTCCTCTACACGCTCCTCGTGCACGACTGCGTCGGCGCGCTCGAGACCGTGGGGTTAGACCCGGCCGTGGGCTACCTGCACGCCGACCGGCCGGGCAGACCCGGCCTTGCACTCGATCTCATGGAGGAGTTTCGTCCTTTCCTCGCGGATCGGCTCGTGGTCTCACTCATCAACCGGCGTCAAGTCAATGCGTCCGACTTCTATAAAACCGAAAGCGGAGCCGTGATGATGGACGACGCTAGTCGCAAAGAGGTGTTGGTCTCGTGGCAGAAGCGCAAGCAGGAGGAAATCCAACACCCATTCCTAGGAGAGCGCGTTCCGCTAGGACTGCTCCCTTATGTTCAGGCTTTGCTGCTTGCTCGTCACCTCCGCGGCGATCTAGACGGCTACCCGGCGTTCTTTTGGCGATGACCCATGCTCGTATTGGTTACCTATGACGTTCGTACTGAGGACAAGGCTGGTCAACGCCGCCTACGGCGCGTGGCAAAACTATGCCAGAGCTTCGGCCAACGCGTTCAGTTCTCAGTCTTCGAATGCGTGGTAGATCCCGCACAGTTCGCGAGCTTGAAGGCGCGGCTCGTCGGCGAGATCGATCCCGCCTCAGATAGTCTGCGCTTCTATTTCTTGGGCTCGAATTGGAGGCATCGCGTCGAGCACGTGGGCGCCAAGTCCAGTTATGATCCCGAGGGACCATTGATTCTATGAATGAGCGCGAACCTGAAGCGCTTACCCGTCGCCTAGGCGGTACGCGCGACGGCGAAGTCATACTTTATGCTGTAGTTAGCGTCTGCATATCGGTAAAGTACCTTCTGCCAGGACATTCAGGCCATCGAGTTCACGGAAGGGATGTTCTAAGTAGCTGTATTCGCAGTGCTTAGAACTGCCGCTGTCGCCCGCTGCGCGCGGGCGTGGATTGAAACAGGCTAGCCGTTACGGCTGCCGAAGGTTCCGAACGTCGCCCGCTGCGCGCGGGCGTGGATTGAAACAGGCCAGTCATGCCAAAGGGGATCCCGTTGCCGACGTCGCCCGCTGCGCGCGGGCGTGGATTGAAACCTCCTATGAGCGCTATATTAGTCGAGTCCTGGCTGTCGCCCGCTGCGCGCGGGCGTGGATTGAAACATGTCGGTTATACCGCCCGGATGCTGGTTAGCCGTGTCGCCCGCTGCGCGCGGGCGTGGATTGAAACGCAAGCTGGTGATGGCGGCCCTGATATCGTCCCGTCGCCCGCTGCGCGCGGGCGTGGATTGAAACAAGCCAGCGGTGCCAGCGCCCGCCGCGTTGAGAAGTCGCCCGCTGCGCGCGGGCGTGGATTGAAACAATTGTCGCAGAGGAATGCTCTGTGGAAGCGGGAAGTCGCCCGCTGCGCGCGGGCGTGGATTGAAACGGCAGCTAACCAACAAGGCGAGGTAGTCGAAGAAGGTCGCCCGCTGCGCGCGGGCGTGGATTGAAACTTTTTTCATGCGGCGGCATTCGGCGCGGATCAAGTCGCCCGCTGCGCGCGGGCGTGGATTGAAACTTATCGTGCCTGTAGCGCTTACGGTCGTCATGCGTCGCCCGCTGCGCGCGGGCGTGGATTGAAACTCCTTCAAAAGTTATTTCCCAGCGTTCCAGCTTGTCGCCCGCTGCGCGCGGGCGTGGATTGAAACTTCTTCCTAGTGACTTGGCCCAATTCCCGTTCGGGTCG
>QHYS01000292.1 GCA_003223325.1 Acidobacteriota bacterium | reverse complement strand
TCCTGCATTGCTTCAGCCAAGCGGCCATGGCCTTGAGTTCGGCGGTGGTGCATCCGAACCGCCGTACCGATTGGCTATCTCGGCCTGGCGGTACTGCTACGTAGTGAGATTCGTTGCCGATATCAATGCCCGCAGCGTCGGGATGTATCACTTCTAGGCTGAGGTCTTCGGTCTGCATCTTCCGCATCATCTCCCGTCGTTGCTTGCGGTTCATCTCGTGCCAATGGTGCTGCGTTGGATGGTTGGTTGCTCTTTTGTTTTTCTCCTCTGGCTTGGGTTTCATGCTAACCTTCCTATGTCGAATTCAACTTGGCTCGGCCCGGTTGGCGAAAACTACTCAATCTCCGCAGCGGGGTCGGGCCGTTCTCCTTTTTCAGGACAACGCCCGCCACCATCTACACAATCGCCACAACCGGAGCCATGCTCCTTTTCGGGCAGGAACGCTCCAGAGTCAATGCGGCCTTAGCTGCCAAACCAAGTCGTGCTTCGGATTTTAGTTGCCTAGCACCATAGGTGGCGAGTTCTCGGAAGGAGTTTCAGGGTCATACAACCACCGCAAAGCGGTGGCCCATGCTCCTTTCTTCCATACTGCTAACGTAATTACGGCAATCTTCCGCGCCAGAGTCAGACGGGCCATCTCTGGCCTCATGCCTTTCGCTACCAGAGCCTCGTAGAAATCGCGGAAGGGACCCTGGCGCGTGGAGGCCTGGACCGCCGCGCTTTTAAATACATATTTGAGATGGTGATTGTGACTGTGGTCCAGCCCCCGCACCGATACCGGCTTCTTGGACCGCTCGAGCTGCCCGTTCACATACCGGTGGTCGGCGCTCGTGTGCGTCACCACCCCAAAGCCGCTGCATTTCCAAAGCGGCCGCTTGGTACGGAAGCGGTGTGGTGTCTGGAGAATCGCCATAAGTACGGCGGCGCGGATCGGACCCAGGGCCGGAATCGAGCGGAGCAATTTCCAGGCTTTGTGTTTCTGGCCCTCAGCGAGGAGTTCCTGTCGCGCTTGCTTGCGCAAGAGAACCAGTGCGTCCAGCTGCTCGTAGTAAAGCTCCGCCCGGCGGCGCACGCTGGCTTGCGTGATCTTGCTCAGCCACTGGTCACCATGGCGCGGGTGGTAGACACTCTGGCCACCACACGGAATGCCCCAGCTGCGATAGATGGCTTTCACCCGGTTCATGACCCGCGTGAGATCTT
>QHYS01000291.1 GCA_003223325.1 Acidobacteriota bacterium | reverse complement strand
AGTAAACCCGCCCATTATTATCAATTCCGACGGCCGGGTCTTGAAGGTTGGCATTGGCGACGGTGTGATAGGTCGCGTTCTGAACCGGACGCACGCTCCAGGTCAGCCCGTTGTCTTCCGAGACGACGACGGCTCCCTGACCACCGCAGTTATTGTTGGGAAGATACACCGTTCCATCCGGCGCGACTTTCACGTGGCCGTGCAACCCGCCACATTGCGACGTGTAGGTCGGTACCGGAGGACCATCGGTGGCGCCTCCGTCATCGCTCCGCAAACAAAACGCTGTAACCAGGTCCTGCGAGCAATAATAGACCGCGTTTGGATATGAACCGTGGGGCGGAATAGGGGTATGATACGGGCCGCCGCCGATAGTCTCGTGGTCAATGCCAGAGCCGAGCGGCCCCGAGCTCGGTGACCAGCCAGCCTGATCCGGTTGGCCCAACCCGTCCAAGCCATCAGTATCTGTGAATGAAACCTTGCACGTCGGCGTCGTGAGTGTGAGTTCTCCTGCAAACCGCTGTTATACCAGGTCGCACTCTGGCCGTTTGTGGGGCAGCTGTCGTCGAAGTTGATGAACAACGTTTGGAGGTCCGACTGGTAGTTAGTCACGCCGGTCGTTGAGTTTGGGGAGTGCCAATTGACCCCAATAGAGGGTTCGCCCGAATCGTGCCCCATATATTCCACGGTGTACGCGCCAGGCCCCTGGCTGCTCGAGGCAACTTGCACCAGAGTCCCCGGCGCCTCGAAGTTCTGGAACCCGACCTTTGGGCCTTTATCCTGGGGGGCCGAGGGAATTATGCCCGATGATTGTGATGCCGATATTGCACTGGCTGTACCGGAATATTGAAAGGCGAAAGCGGAACTGAAGTAAACCACGTGCACGGAAAACTGGCCCGTGCCTACATCTGGGTCGCTGGGATCAAGATCGACGACTTCCGGGGGCGTTCCGCTGTGTGCGGACACGCCACCCGGTACGATCGGTCCCGTGTTGTCGCCTTTATGGACATAGAGATCGTAGTCGCTCAGGCCGGAAGGGTCAGCGCAACTGATTGCGATACGGGCCTTGAGGCCGGTCCAATTAGTCGGTGTGCCGGATAAGGTAAGAATGAAGGTATCGCAGTTTACGCCTTCGACGCAGGTGCTCTCGTCTGTTGAACCGCCGCCGACTGCTGTCCCGGCCCAGTTCACAGCCGGGCCGTTGGGATTGAGCGTGCCTGAGCTGGGCGCCGCCGATCGCACCCCGGTTGTGGAGAGCGCCAGCACAACTAGGACGATGCCGGTTATCAGAAAGA
>QHYS01000290.1 GCA_003223325.1 Acidobacteriota bacterium | reverse complement strand
CCTCGGGTGATGTGACCATCTTCGCCGGGCAGTCCGTATTTTTCTCAGGGTCGGGCACGGACCCAGATGGAACGGTCACTGCATATTCCTGGTCATTCCCTGGCGGCAACCCCGGGGCCAGCAACGAGGCTACGCCCGGCAATGTGACCTACTCCACGCCCGGAATATTCACCGCGACTCTCACGGTGACCGACAACGCCGGCCTAAGTGATCCGAACCCAAAGACACGCACCATCATGGTTTTACCCTGCTTTCTATTATGCGGTCCGCTCTAATTTATTTAGAAACACCGCGAACATCACGGTCAGGACCCGCACGGCGTTCCGTGCACCATTCGACGTTACCTGGCCCCCCGCCTCCAGAGTTTATCTTGCAACTCAGCAAACCAACCGAACCTTAGGCGCCGGCGCCTGCCCTGCCGCCGCTCCTAATTCTTCTTCGCGGCTGGATCTCTCATGTCCTTTTCGCTTTCGATGTAAGATGTTGCGGTCAGGTACGGGCCCGTAGCTCAGCTGGTTAGAGCAGCGGACTCATAATCCGTTGGTCCTAGGTTCGAATCCTAGCGGGCCCATCACTCTCCCGTAAGGACTTACGAGACAATCGTTCTTACAGTGTTTGTGATCAGTCTCTCAGCGCAGGAAAGCCGCGGCCATCCCGATAATTCACTTTGGTCTGCTCCACTCCTCCGATCCGAGCGCCGAGGGAAAATGCTTCATGCCATGCGACGTCCCCACCTGATCGAGGGCCTCTTGCGCTCTCATTTTCCAGTCGGCCTCCGGCATATTTCGATAGGTCAGAGGCAGTTCCACGTTTTGATAGACCGTCAGATCGCCAATCAAACTGATGAAAGATAAAGCCGATCTTTCGATTTCGAACGCGAGCGTGCCCGGCGACACTCAGACCGTCTACGGGCTGCCCTTTGAGCTCTGCCTGTCGTCAACCGAAGGAATCGTACTGCCAGGTACTCACGCGACTTGGACTCCACTAGGGCGTAGCGGATGGGATGGCGATTCAGGACCAGCTTTATGGACACCGAATCGCAGAATGCGACGTCCACAGCACGGAGATCGGTCTTGATGCGTTTGGCCAGGAGAAATTCCTTCAAGGTGTGCCGCCGACCCAGGGCCGGGGCCAAGGCTTCAGGCCGTCTTCAGCAAAGCTTCGCTGATGGACGCGATCCCGATGAGACCTCACTCTCCTTTGTCAAACGGATATCCATGGGAGACGAATCTACTGCCTCTGCCCCGCCATGACACTCTGGAAACTGTCACATCGTTTGTGGTCGGGCCAGCGAGTTTCGCCCTAAGCTCTTTCCATAAGTATTGGATTCACCATGATGGAGGCAGCGATTGGCGAAGGCCTTCAACGGCAACGGCGAGTTGGAGAATCGAGCCCTGCCGACGCCAGGAGGAAGTGGCGCCATGCCGAACCCAACCCGAGGCTATTCCGGACTGCTTCAGAAGCGCGGTTTCACTTCGCTTCTAGTGGCACAGGCGCTGAGCGTCTTCAACAACAACGCCTACAAGACCATTCTGATTTTTTATGTGCTGACGCACGCTTCCCGCGCCGATCTGGCTTGGATGGTCCCGGCCGGCAGTGGCCTGCTGGTAATGCCTTACGTGCTGTTCTCTTCCTACGCCGGGCAGATTGCCGATCGAGTCAGCAAGCGCAGCATCATTGTCACCATGAAAGCACTCGAAATCGCGCTGATGGCTGCGGCGACACTGGCGGTTTTCTCCACCCAAATTTCACTCATGCTGGGATTGCTGTTCCTCGAGGGAATTCATAGCTGCTTCCTTGCGCCGGCAAAAGAGGGCATTCTCCCTGAGATGCTGGCGGACGAAGATCTCTCACGCGCCAATGGGCTGCTGCAGCTCACGGTTTACTCAATGATTGTGGCCGGGCCCGCTACGGCGGGGTTTTTGGTGCCGGTGTTTCGCGGGACACCTTATCTTCCGGTTGCCTTCCTGATCGGTACGGCTCTGCTCAGCTTCATGGTCAGCCTCGGAATTACTCGCGTTCCTGCCTCGGGATATCGTGAGAAATTTCATTGGAACGCGCCCGGCGAATTCTTGCGCGATTTCCGGGGAATCCGCTCTGACCATGCGCTTTTCCTCACGGTACTGGGCATCGCCTACTTCTGGATGCTGGGTTCAGTTTACCTGATGGATGTATATCGTTATAGCCCCGATCTGTTGCACCTGGATGAGCACGGCGTGACCTGCCTGAACGCTTGCCTCTCGCTCGGAATCGGCCTCGGTGCGGCGCTCGCCGGCAAACTCTCCGGAGACCAAGTCGAGCTGGGACTGGTTCCCCTCGGTTCGATTGGATTGGGGATTTTTGCAGTGGAGCTTTTCTTTGTGCACCACTCATTCCGGCTCGCGCTTGGCGCCCATGCAATGCTTGGAGTAGCGGGCGGCATCTTCATCGTGCCGCTCGAAGCCTTTCTGCAACAGCGCGCGGGAGAGCAGTCCAAGGGACGCGTCATTGCCGCCTCGAACGTTCTGACATTCACCGTCGTATTTCTAGGTTCGGGGATTCTCTGGTTCCTGTCGGGTCCGCTGCGGCTTCGGCCCGATCAGGTGCTACTGACGATGGGAATCCTGTCTTTTGGCGCCACAGCATACATTTTGACCATCCTTCCAGACTTTATGGTCCGGCTCTGCCTCTGGCTTTTGACGCACACCTTCTATCGCATTGAAGTGCGGGGCACGGAGAATCTTCCTCGTCGTGGCGGCGCTCTGCTGGTTTGCAATCACGTCTCGTTTGTCGATCCTTTCTTGATCGGCGCCTGCACCCAGCGCTTCATCCGCTTCATGATGTATCGCG
The DNA here is from genome assembly GCA_003223325.1 of Acidobacteriota bacterium. Taxonomy (GTDB): domain Bacteria; phylum Acidobacteriota; class Terriglobia; order Acidiferrales; family UBA7541; genus Palsa-189. The sequence continues at coordinate 10,473 of QHYS01000290.1, read as the reverse complement.
CTTTCTACGAGGCTCCCGGGATTCACTCGTTCGCGAAGCTGATGGGGGCGATTCCTGTTTCCGACAACGACTCACCCCAGAGGATTGCTGAATCCCTGGAAGAGGCACAGATACGCCTGCGCGAAGGCGAACTGGTGTGCATGTTTGCTGAGGGCAGCATTACCCGCACGGGCAACCTGCTGCGTTTTAGCAGAGGCTTCCAGCACATCATGCGCGGGCTCGACGTGCCCATCCTGCCAATCCATCTGGATCGAGTCTGGGGCAGCATCTTCAGCTACGAACGCGGGAGCTTCTTTTTTAAGTGGCCAAGGCGGATTCCTTATCCGGTTACTTTGCACGTGGGAGCGCCATTGCCGTCCCAGGCCACGGCGTTTGACGTGCGTCAAGCTGTAATGGAGCTGGGAGCAGAAGCCTTCGCCCATCGCGACGCCACGCAGCGTCCGCTGCCGCAGCTATTCTTGGAGACGGCGCGGCGTAACTGGCGCCGTTTCGCGATGGCTGATTCCTCCGGTCGCAAACTCAGCTTCGGGCGAGCGCTGGCGGGCTCTATTTTGTTCCGCCGGCTGATCCGCCGGCGCTGCGAAAACGAGCGGATGATCGGTGTCCTCCTGCCTCCCAGCGTCCCTGCGGCTCTTGTCAACATGGGCATCAGCCTTTCAGGAAGCGTACCGGTCAATCTCAACTACACCGCTTCGGCAGATGCCATCGATGTGGCCATCGAGCGATGCGAGCTGAAAACGATTTTCACGTCGCAGAAGGTATTGGAGAAGCTCCCATTACCTGGCCGTTCGCAAATGGTGATGATGGAAACCGTGGCACATGGCTTTTCGAAAGCAGATAGAATCAGAGCATTCTTGGCGGCGCGGTTGCTGCCGCGCTTTGTACTGCAGAGATGGCTGTTTCCTTCCTCCGTTAAGCTGGACTCCTTGGCCACCATCATCTTCTCCAGCGGAAGCACTGGCATACCCAAGGGAGTGATGCTCAGTCATCGCAATATCGTCTCGAATATCGAAGCGATGCAGCAAGCCATCAAAATTGATGGGAAGGACTGCCTGTTGGGCGTTCTGCCATTCTTCCATTCCTTTGGGTTTACGGCCGGGTTGTGGCTGCCGGCTATCTCGGGATTCGGCGTGATCTATCACACGAACCCACTCGACGCCCGCAAAATTAGCGAGCTCTGCCGAACCTACGGAGTCACGATCTTGATCAGCACGCCAACGTTCGCCTGGGAGTACGTCCGTCGATGTGCGGCGGAAGATTTTCGGTCGGTGCGCCTAGCAGTCGTCGGTGCGGAAAAGATGAAACCCGAGCTTATGCTGGCCTTCCGGGAGAAATTCGGGATCGATTTATTCGAGGGGTATGGCTGCACGGAACTTTCTCCGGTGGTCGCGGTAGGAGTACCGAACTCCTCGGGTCCGCGCCATCGCCAATCAGGGAATAAGGCGGGAACGGTTGGTCACCCGCTGCCTGGCGTTGCCGTACGAGTCGTTAGCGTTGAGGATGAAGCAATCCTGGGTCCGGACCGGGAAGGGATGCTCCAAGTGAAAGGGCCGAATGTAATGATGGGTTATCTGGGCGACCCAGAAAAGACGCGCGAAGTCATCACTCCCGAGGGCTGGTACGTCACCGGGGATATCGGTCGACTCGATACCGACGGGTTTATCACCATAACCGACCGTATTTCGCGCTTTTCGAAAATTGCCGGCGAGATGGTGCCACATCTGAAAGTAGAAGACGCTCTCCACCATGTACTCGGATCCTCGGTACCCAGTTTGGTCGTCACGAGCGTGCCTGATGAACGCAGGGGGGAAAGGCTCGTAGTGCTGCACACTCCCCTCAACCTCAGCGTTGACGAACTCCTCTCGCGCCTCAGAGAGACTGCAATTCCCAAGCTTTGGGTCCCGCGAAAGGACAATTTCTTCGAGATCGACGCACTGCCCACTCTCGGCAGCGGCAAGCTCGATTTGTGCCGGGTGAAGGAGCTTGCCCTGAGCCTCGCGGCACAGCGGTCAAAAGAGGTATTGGCGCTCGAGTCTAGACGATGAGCACAAGCATCGAGACCACACGCGCCGTAAGCCGCATCCGACCGAGTCGCAGCCCAGCGCTGCTGTTTCTCTCCGTTTTCACGTTGGCGGCCATCTGCGGCGCATTTCTCTTGCCCCGAATCCCACAACACCCGGCTTATAACCCGGTTCGCTGATAATCGTTCCTTTTTGAGAATCCCCCGCTTCCTTGACGTGGGGTCCGATGCGAGCTTCCTTTTGGTCGGCGCTCTGGGGCTGGTGTTCCTGCTCAGGGTAGAGAACCTGCGCACGAAAGCATCTTTCGTTGTTGCTGAAGAGCGGTGGCTTACGCGGTGTTTTTCCTCGGAGTGGCACTAACGAGTATAGGTTCCGCGTACTACCACTGGGCGCCAGACAATGGGCGGCTGGTGTGGGACCGGTTGCCGATGAGCATCGCTTTCATGTCTTTGCTGGCTGCGATAATTACCGAACGGATCACCGTCAACGCTGGTTTACGATCACTTTTGCCGCTCATGGCATTGGGTATTGCTTCGGTGCTGTATTGGCACTTAACGGAGCTGAAGGGGCAGGGTGACTTGCGACTTTACGGCTTGGTTCAGTTCTACCCGGTCATGGCGATTCCTCTGCTGCTGACTCTGTTCCCAGCTCGATATACGCGAAGCGCCGATCTTTTCGTCGCGGTGGCTTTCTAAGCTGTGGCTAAGGCTTTCGAACTTCTGGACGTGCCAATCTTCGCGCTCGGTCATCTCGTCAGCGGCCACACTTTGAAACACGTCGCGGCGGCTATGGGAGGGTACTGGCTGCTTCGAATGCTCAAGTTGAGACGGCCGCGTCTGAACGGCGAGCTACTGCCAGCGGACAATCCGGCGACAGATAGCCAAGCTTGCGCTGAATGATTTCTTCCGAATACTTCGACAAGTAGTGCACGATTGTTTCGACGCGGATCTTGATACCGCCGCCGGGCTTGGTCGAATCGAGGTCACCAAATTTGAAGTAGAGAGTTCCGGTGGCTTCCACGATCTTCTGTGACGGTGTGTAGGTTGGCTGATCCATGCCGCACTCGTAACTGGACAAGCGAATCACGCAAGTGATCCAGGGGCATCGCGTGGCGAACTTCGCGCCCCACATGATTTCGTTTGTATTGCTGCTGTACGAGGAAGTCCAGACGTCGGAGATATCGAATGGGCTCTTGATGCGCCCTGTCTTCACGTCCTCTTCGAAGAGCCAATTTACCAAGTCGTCGTCGCCCGGAAGATATTGCAGCCAGAGGATCGGATATCCGTGCGCCTGCAGCTCCCCTTCAATTTCGTGGCCGATGCCCGGGTCCATGTGATAGGGGCGGGCGAGCACAAGAATGCATGGTTTTCCGTTCTGGGCGCACCACGCCAGGATATCCCGGCTCCGCTGGCGGGCCTTCGTGGTGAAGCTATCGAGGGCCTGAAACCCTGCCTGAACCGCGCGCGCCGTTTCTTCAAGATCGAGGTCGAAGACATCTTTCAGGGACGTGAAGAGTTGCTCCGTGACCATGTGCCGATCCCCGAGGCTTACGAACGGAGACGCGTAAACGATGTCATTTTCTGCGAATACGTCTCTCTCTTTAAGAAATCCGGCCTTGATATTTTCCGGTCCTGCCATAACGCGCGTACACGTGACCGTATCCACGACGTGGCCGTGCAGAATGGAGGGCAGAGAGTGGATCATAGGGCTCAGCAGGATGTTGATCTTCTTTTTCTGCCCGAAGACCAGCTCCCCATAGTGGCCGCTGATGCATTTCACGGGATAACAGCAATCCACTGTTCCGCGCCCTTTACCGAACTCGCGGCCTTGCTCTTCGGAGGTATCGGAGCTAAAGACAATGTTTTCCGAGGAGATGCCCAACTCCTTCAGAAAGGCAACCCAGAATTGGTGAGTCGACCAAACATTCAGCACTCTCGCAATCCCGACGCGTAGCTGTGAACGGTCCTTAGGTGGTGGCGCGACGGAAGGCTTCCTTTCGAACCAAGTCCGCAATGTTTGGAAAGGCATTCTTTGTCCTTTCAATCTCAGCCTTCACCACTTTCATTTCGTTCAGATCTTCCATTAATCCTTTGGGGCACGAGTTGTTTACAATGACGCGTTCCCAACCCGAACTCAGCGGAACCTTACTCCACTCACGTCCTTTGCCTCCTTCCAGCTCCACATCAATGAAGCTGCGCTGGCAAGTCACCGGGCACCAGTGACAGACCGTATCGAGGGAAGTCCTGGTCTTATAGGCGAGCTTCTCGATGGCAGCACCGATGGCGCCGGCCTCGCCCGAGTAGGGGTGCACGACCACTTCCGCATCGGGAATCTTTGACAGAATAAAATCCGCTTGCGTCTTGACCACCGCCAGGTTCTTGTGCGTTCCGCCTTGCAAGATGTACTTCTTGCCAACTTGCTTGAGATTGTTCAAGCCCCCGGCATAGATCCACACGTTCAGCGGAAGAATGGTGCAAAGGCCTGCCAGAATTTCATCCGCCTGCCATCCTTTACGCTGTTGGTTGACGATGTCACTCTGGAGGAAGACGCCGCAGTCCATAGAGAGTTGCGGCATGGCCCGCGCCTCGAAGGCCCGATCCGCCATGTCGTTCATGGGAATCTGGAAACGCTCCGCCACACCCTGTAGAAAAGCGCCATTGCCAGAAGAGCACTGCGAGTTCAAACGAAAATCCGTAACCGCGCCGTTGTTCAGAATCATGATTTTGACGTCCACGCCGCCGACGTCACAGATGCAATCCGCATCTGGGAAGAAGTGCAGCCCCGCAGTGGCGTGAGCGATCGTTTCGACGACAGGACAATCGGCGCCCAGAATATCGTTTAGCAAGTCCTTTCCGTATCCTGTGATCGCCAGAGCGAGGAGCTCACCCTCGCCGAGGGCAGTTCGCACCTGGCGAAATAGGGATTTGGCATCCTCGATGGGATTTCCTCTGCTGAGCGCATAGCACGAGAAGAGCAAATCCTTCTGGGGAGAGAGGCAGACGGCCTTGGCGGTAGTCGATCCGAAATCGCAGCCGACGACCACAGGCCCGAGCTTGCCGATGGGCGGGAGGACGCGCTGGGCGGCCGCGGCATGATTGTCCTTACCGCACCCGCTTTTGACATTTCCTTTGCCGTTACCATAGCGAGCTTTGAATGCGGCTAATTCCTGGGGATCCTTCCACAGCCCGCCGCGCCCGAGCTTTTTCTTTTCTTCGTGCTGGCCTTCCTCGATCCACCATCGCAACTTGCCAGCTCCCTGGTACACAGCCGTAGATTGAGGCTCCCGGAAGCCTGCCTCGACGCAGCCTTGCGCGGCGTAGTAGAGAGCATCGTCGGGGACACGGATCATTGAAGTGGGATCTTTGCCTTCTGGCATCGCCACCTTACGTTCTTTCCACAACTTCGCGAGGTGATGCCGCCACGCTTCTTGCAAACCGGTAAAGAAGAGATTGGGCCCACCCAGCAGGAGAATCTCCGGAAGGGGTGTATTCCCGCGGGTGAGCGTCGCCAGGTTTTGATAAACCACCGCTTCGAACAAGGAAGCGATGATCTCTTCGACCGATACCCCGGCCTTGAGCAGCGTATTGGCATCCGCTTCGGCGAATATGCCGCACTTGCTGCTGACTTTATGCAGCGTATATCCCTGGTAGCGCATTTTCGAGAGCCGCTCGAGCGGAATTTCGAGCTTGCGCGCGGTCTTTTCGATGAACGTGCCCGTACCGCCAGAACAAGCGCTCTGCATAAGCACCTGCTTGCTCTTGGCGCTTCCCTCACCGGTAAGGAAGATGGTTTTCATGTCTTCGCCGCCGATTTCGCTGACGAAGCGCACGGACGGATGCAGCCTTTCCACGGCAGAGGCAACCGCCACAACTTCTTGAATCACCTTTCCGCCGACGAGAGGGGCGATGATCCCGGCGCCAGACCCGGTGAAGAAAATGCGGTCTTGCCCAGGCGTGAGGTGATATTGGTTCTCGAGACGGACGAGAAATTCCAAAACCTTCTCGGCCTGTTTCGTGTTGTGACGTTCGTAGGCCTGTGCCAGTGAATGACCGTCGCCGGAGGCCAGGACGTACTTGCACGTCGTACTTCCGACGTCAAGCCCGCAGATTCTGTTCTCGCCAGCGCCGCGCGGACCCTCTGCCGTGATAGTCGCTTTCACGGCCGCGGGATTAGCCGCGAGCGGCTCGATCTTTATCAGCCGGTCTGTACCCATATTTATTTCACTCCCTCAACCGCGGCTGTCCTGAAATGGTTCGGTACTCGCAGTTACGCTCTGGCCAGCCCCCGATCTTGGGCTAGATGGAGCACGTAATTCGCGGCCGTTCCCGAATAGCCGAGGTGAGGCACTCGATGGGTCGCGCGCCGCGTCTCCGGATGGCGCTCCTCATATTTTCGAATCTTCTCTACCGTCAGCCCAGTTTTCTTCAGCACTTCCTGGAATTGCTCGTGCGCCCGGCGTTTGGCCTCGGTAAGGATCATCTGGCACCGCGACAGGGCGTGCACCTCCGAGTCGCCCTTGACCTCGATCGGGGCATAGAGCAAATCCGGATACTTCCCGATCACGTTGGCCATAGAGCCGATCGACATCGTGTTGGGCATGCAGGAGTAGGGGGAAAGCTCGCAAATCATGTGCGCTTTCTTGTGGTGGTAGGCGTGGAGTGCTTTGCCGATCAGCATGTGGCCTTCGCCGCCGCGCAACTCGAAGTGATAGAACGGTTCGGCCAATTCACGAAGCTCTTCCTGGTCGGGGAGCTCGTTCGGCAGATCCGCCAAGGCCTTGCGGAAACGGTTATAAGTCCAGCGATAGATCCGCTCGAGAGCTTGCAAAAGGGTTTGCTCCAACCGAGGGTGCTTGCTCGTCGAATGCCGGTGTTCCAGTTTGCGGATCGTCGGATGCAAGAGGTAGTGCAGCCAGACCGCAACTGGAGGAGGAACTACTTCGGCGTCTTCTTGCTCGAGCCAGCGCTTGATGTTGTAGTTGCCATCACCCTCGTGGGTCTGGAGCCAGAATTCTCCGGTGATCTTTACTCTCGCTTTCACCCGCAGGCGATCTACTTCGATGGCGTCCCACATCTTGCACACTTCGCGCAGGGCGTTCGTGAAGTAATTCGTGAGAAGGTGCCAAGCCAACGTCCCGTATTTCGCGCCGTGATCGGGCCGCTCGCGGAAAACTCGATAGAGATATTCGACGCTCGCTTTCAGAACTTGGTCGGTCTGACCCGGATTGATTTCATAGGGCCGAGTCAAGTATTCGAGGTCGCTGAGGAGATCCCCGAAGAGAATCCCCCAGATCAATCCGAGGCTCAGTGGCAAGTTAATCTCGAGCCCGCCGCCGCCCGACGGCCCTTGGTCGAGTTCGTCTTGCGCCAATAGAAACATCCGGAAATCGCGCAAGCCTAATCCGTCCAACGCCATCGAGTAAGACTCGTGGTACTGGCCGAAACGGCACGGCCCACAGGCCCCCGCGGTCAGAAAGACGTACTTGTTCGCGACTTCCCCCTTGCTGCTCGCGGCAACCTCTTTCTTCAAGAAGTTGACCAGGCTGCCCGTAGTGAAGATTGTGGGGCAGCAGGCTCCCACGTCGATCAATTCTTTGCCGGCGTCCAGGTCGTCGCGAGCAATGTTCGGGAGCGGTTCTGCGTTGTACTTCATGTTGTGCAGGGTGCCCTGAATAAGCCGCTCGTGTTTCCAGGTGAGGCCGCCGTAAAGAATCGTAACTTTGTCCCGTTCCTCTCTCTTAAATGGTCGGGGCCGATAAGCCGTGTAATGGTGGATAGGCGGCTGGTTGAGCGGCAACTGCCCGATGGTTGTTAACTGTGCCATTTGGTTCTCTCCCTCCAGAAGGATATCTTCTGACCCAGGGCCGCTTACATCAATCTAACCTCACAGCGCGGTGATCGCTGCGCTGTGGCGTTAGACATTTGAGGCCTCCACACGCGCAGCGATCGCATGCGGAAACGCCCGACACGATTCCTCACGCCAGTGGCGCGCAAGTGCTGGATGATGGAGCCCATTTCGGCGGATGGATTGTATCACCAGCACGAAGAATGCAGCCCCGACCAGTTGGGAAGCGATCGGGACGTTAAAAGCAGTTATTAGGTTCGAGTGATCGGCAATCCAACCAACGATGAGAGGTGCAACGGCCATCGCGGAAAGATTTACAAACAAATAGTAGTAAAGGCCCAGCGCGGTGGCGCGGCCGTGCGGCGGGACGAGATCATGGATCGTCGCGGTCAGCGGCCCATGGTACCAGGGAAGGAAGAATGCGCCCAAGCCGAAATAGAGAAGGAATGAAGGAATTGCAGCTTACCGGCCGAATGCAGAGCGAGGTAGATCGCCGGCGCACCGAGAACAAAGCCGATCGGGATGATGATTGGGCGCCCCCAAGCCCGGATCTTCGCCAGCAGGTCTGACAAATACGCTCCCGCGGCGATTCTGCTCGTCCCCCCAACAACGAGCGTGCTCCCCAATGCCAAGCCGGCCTGGCGGGCGCTTAACCCTCTATAACCTTGTACGAACGCCGGACCCCAAGCTACATACGCGTATCCAGCGAAGCTGCAGAACCAAGCCCGCGAACAAGCGCGCCTGGCCGGTATCCGCCGCCCCGCCAATCCTGAGGCCTACGAGGCCTATCTGAAAGGGCGGTGCCTTTGGTACGAACGGAATACACAGGCACTTACCAGAAGTATTGAAGAACCGAACTATGCGCTTATGGACTGCTGGCACTGATTCCTTGGGACGGGCTTATGGGAACCAGACGAGGCCAACGAACGCTCTCACAAATGCGGTCAGCCACAACACGACCACGCCCAATATGACCAGTAGCCTGTGATTCGGCGCGAACGGCTCTATAGCTTGAACGATCGGTTGTAGACTAGTTTCTGGTCCAAAACGCCCGTTCTGGCGAAAAATCTGCCTTAACCATAGGTATTTCAACGACGCAGGGTGCTGGAACAGAGCGGGTGATCGTGAATTTTGAATCGCGTGCAAGGCGCTGCGCTGATGGAAAAATACATCGGCCACCGGGAAGCGAAAAGACAATTCGGATAGCTCGCGCTAAGCGGCTTTTCGTTTGCGAGAAGATCGTTCGTCGAGCAGGTCCGCAATTCGCATCAGGTTGTTGGCCAGCACGGCCGCACCGACCCATACTTCAAATCGCTGGCGTCCTTCCGCCAGACACCGCTTCATGCCCCGACCGCGGAATAAGACGGAGATGGTCCCCTCGATGCCCGCTCGAAAGCGCTGTCCTTTTTTGAAATCCGGACTCTTCTCCAAGGCTGTGCGCCGGGCGGTTTTCTTTCCGCCGCGCTGCGGGAGGCAAACCTTCCGGACCCCTTGGCACTTGCAGGACTGCTCATTCTCCTCACTATAGAAGCCTCGGTCCCCACTATAGACTTTGGGGGCGCGGCGGAAGTTTTCCTTGTGGCATTCCAGCGAAGCTTCCACCTGCTGTTCGTCCGGCGGATTTCCTTCGAGTACCTCATATTGGGTAATCAACCCTTGCGCACTTTCGGCCAGGAACACTTTGTGACCGAACTCGACCGGCGTTAGTATCTTGCCGCGCTTGATCAGATCGGTGTGGGCTTCAAAGATGGAAAAAATCTTTTCGTCGTGGGGAACTTGCTCTCCCTCCAGCACACGGCGGCGCGCCTGATCGATCACACGGTCTCCCAGTTTGCAGTAGCCGTCGATCTCCTTGCGGAGTTCGCCGATGCACAGCTCAGTGAGCAGATTCCGGCTGCGCGTTTTCCGAGTGCGCTCGAGTACTTTCCGTGCAGACTTCGCGACCTCCTCGGCGATTCCGATTAGCTGGCGGTATTTCTTGGTTTGTCGTTCCTGCCGTTGCTTGGGAGTCAGGCGCTGGATTTCTTGCATCCTTCGCCGAGCTGCCCGCGTGCGATTGTGAAACCCGCGAAAACGCTGCTGGGCGGCCTTCCCGAGGCGGCCAACCAAGCGCGTAATCACGCGCACGACGTCCCACAACAGCGTGTTGTCAGTTGGGTGATGAATGTTGGTCTGTACGACCGTGGTATCGACCCGCAGTTGCTCGCCATCTTCGAGCCCAAGATCCACCGCCACTTTCACCACCAACTTGTTGACGGCCTTGAGCGTCTGGGGAGTCAGGCGGTTAAAAGCACGATTGAAGGCCTGATGCTTCGGCACCCGTCGGCAGTAAAACTCCGTGAACTGGCGCAGGGTGAAGCCGTCGGCGATCCGTTCGCGCAGTTCACGATAATCCCAATTCTTGACCCGCATGAGGGTCAGGGAACGCAGCACTTGCGAGGGGCTCAATCTGCTGCGACCAGCCCTGGGATTCTTCAGACCTCGTTCCAAATCCTGCCGTACCGCCTCGACCATCTCCGCGTGGTGGTCCAGAAAATCAGAGATGTTTTGCAACACCGGTTCCAGTTCGATGCCCTGCTGCAGGAGCTCCCAATCGGCAAAACTGATT
>QHYS01000038.1 GCA_003223325.1 Acidobacteriota bacterium | reverse complement strand
CGTTACGCATTTAAAAGCGTAACGGCTGTAAAGTGGTGATCGGCACCCGGCTCAAGCGCGCGGGCATGCATTGGACCGTAAAGGGCGCAAACACCATCATCGCTCTCCGCTGACATGCCGAGTCCCGGATTATGCCGAATTCTTTTCAATACCTCGGCTGGAGGAGATCGAGCCATGTTCTCATTCGGCATAATCAGAGGCCTTCCAGGAAGGCCAACAGCTTGTCATCTGGACGGTATCGTGTTGGCTTGACGCCGAGGGGCTCAGTGCACGAGAGCGCTTTCTCCTTCAAACGCATGTCCGCGTGGAGATACACGTTGGTTGTTTCCGGAGATTCGTGCCCCAGCCAGAGTGCGATCACCGAGCGATCCACACCGTGGTGGAGAAGGTCCATGGCGGCGGCGTGCCGACAGACATGTGGGGTGACCTTCTTCCGTTTGAGCGACGGGCAACTCCGCGCGGCCAGATGGGCGTATTTGGTGAGGAGGTACTCGATCGCATCGCGACTGAGTCTGCCGCCACGGATGCTCGGAAAGACTGGATCCTCTGGCTGACCGTGGCGCTCCCTTAGCCATGCACCTACCATCTTTGTCGTTTCTGGACGGAGTGGCGTGCAACGCAGTTTTCTGCCTTTCCCGAGACAGCGCACGTGGGCACCGGTTCCCAGCGCGACATCCTGGCAATTCAGCCCAATCAACTCGGAAACCCGCAGACCGGTTTGGACCGCGACCAGGATAAAGGTTCGATCCCGACGCCCTATCCAGGTGGAACGATTCGGAGCCGCGAGCAGTGCATCGATCTCCTCTCGGTTGAGAAATTCGATCGGTTTTCGTACGTGGCGCTTATTGGGCACCGCCAGGATCCGCTGGCAATGCAAGGCATGCGCGGGTTCTTCCAAAGCCACGTACCGGAAGAAAGAGTGGATGGCTCCCAACCGAACGTTCCGCGTACGAGCGCTGTTTTTGCGAGTGCTTTCCAGGTGCTCGAGGAAGAGACCAAGGAAGGGAGCATCAAGGTCTTCGATGCGGAGTTGGGATGGGCTTTTGCGGAGTCGTTCTTTGGCGAATTTCAGCAGCAGGCGAAACGAATCGCGATATCCCGCTACGGTATGTGGGCTCGCTTGCCGCTGGCGAAGCAAACGATCGGTGAAGAAAGCTTGGAGGAAAGAAGGAAAGCTGGCGATCATCACGGTTGCACCTCCCGCGGAGTCAACCGGTCGGTAGCCAGCTGAAGGAGTTCAGGCACGGCTTGAAGGTACCAATAGGTGTCGTTCACGTGGACGTGCCCCAGGTAGGTGGACAGCTTGGGGAGTTCCCGTTCGACGTCGAGCCCGGAGCGATACCAGTGGATCAAGGTGCGGGTGGCGAATCGATGACGCATGTCCTGCAGCCGGGGACCACAGCCGGAACCTTTGGCTGGGGCGCGGAGGCCGAGTTGTTGGGACACTTTGGCAAAGGTGTATCGTGCCATGTAGCCTGTCATCCGGCGGCCGTGTTCGGAGATAAAGAACGTCAGAGTGAGAGGTGCAGGAAAAAGGCGATCTCGGGTTTCGGCGTACTTTTTCAAAGCCTCTACAGTGGAAGCGTGAACCGGAACATAACGCGATTTTCCGAACTTCGCCCATCGGATATGAAGGATGCCGAGTTGGAGGTCGACATCGGACCGGTTCAGACCCAAGGCTTCGTTCACCCGCATTCCTGTTGCTACCAGCAAGCCGAAAAGGGTCGTATAGGTGAGGGCGCGGAGTCCCTTGGGAGAGGGGAGTTGTTGAGCTCGGCGAAGGAGTTTTTCAATCTCTTCGTCGCTATAGATGTGAGGGGACTTGCGTCGGTACCGATGCGGGAGAATCCCTACGGGGGGAATCTCGGTGCGCGGTTCGCTGGCGCTATGCCAAATGGCGAAGCGCCGGATCATCCTTAAGTGCCCAGCCCAGGTAGCGGGTTGGGCCGTGGCGGGCTGTGTGGCCCAGCGAAGAGCCAGTTCCCTGGTGATGTAAGGCGCACGCGCGGAGTGGAGAAAAGCCACAAAATTCCGCAACGAACCTTCCTCGTTCCGGAGCCGGAACCCGAGGCTGCGGCGGATGCGGAGGTAGTCCTTCAATGCCTGTTTCAGGGACTTCACTGTCCACCTCCCATCGGCCAGGGGTGAGCCAGTGACCGCAGGCCCTGGAAGTCGACCTTGGCGTAGATCTCCGTTGAGTTGATTGCTCGGTGCCGAAGGATCTCTGCGATTTCCCTCATGGTGGCCCCGGAGCGCAACATGGAAGTCGCTAGGCTGTGACGAAGCAAGTGGGCTCCCCGGCGAGGAGGATGTAAGTCTGCGCGAGCGAGTGCTCGGCGAACGATCCCCGACAGAGTGGCAGGGTTCGCAAAGCCCCGGCGTGGCGCCCTCATGCGAACGAATACTCGGCGTGTTTGACAAGCGGGACGACCGCGACGCAGGTAGGATGTCAGGGCCTGGCCCACATCTGAAGGCACAGGCATCCGTTCGTGAAGCAGTCCCTTGCCTCGAACGAGGATTTCGCCGGCTCTCCAGTTGATGTCCTCGAGCTGGAGACCGAATACTTCCCCTGCGCGAAGACCCAGACGGGCTAGTAGAAGAAGGATGGCGTAGTCGCGGCGACCGACCGAGGTGCGGCGGTCACAGGCCTTGAGCACACGTTCGACTTCCTGCGGAGTCAGGTATTTGGGCACGGTGGACAGCCGCCAATTCGCCACCGTGGGCACCGAACCGGCCAAGTCAGTTTGCAGTTCTCCTTTATGAAACAGGAACCGGAAGAAAGAGCGGAAAGCCGTCGTCATCAGTTGCGCGCTTTTGACACTCATGCCGCCGGTGTGCCGCAAAACAAAGTCTGAAATATCGGAAGCTTTCACGGCTTTCAGAAGAAGCGGTTGGCCGCGAAAGCGCTTCAGGAGAAACTTACGAACGAAAGATTGGTATTCCAGGATCGTGTGGGCGACCAGCCCGCGCTCTGTACGCAAATGTGTTTCGTAGCGGTTGAGAATGTGAGCCAGCGGTGACCTGTCACAAGGCAGATTCCGAGCTGGAACAACGTTCTGCCTCCGCAGATGATCGAGAAACTCCTGGAGGGTTCTTAAACCGCCCTCGCGCTCTCGGTGCTTGCGCTTGAGAAATGCCTCCACCAGCCGCTCATCAAGATCTGCAACAGCGACTCTGTTTCGTTTCAGCCACTGCACAAAATTCGTAATCAGCTTTACTTTCAATCGCACCGTCTTATCTGCGTAACCTTGCTCTATCAGCGAGGAGGTGAATCTCCGAAGCTGGACAATGAGTGGGTCGGGAAGACGGTTGACTGCTACCAGGTTTTGGAAAGAACTTCCAATCATGTATCTCCTCCTTACTGGCTGTACGCCAGCAAGGGGAAGATAGACGGATTATGCCGAGTTTAATCAGTCTGAAAAGTGCGGAAAGTAGCGCCAAACGCAGAGGACAGAAGAGCCACCTCGCCAGATTCGGCATAATCCGGGACTCGGCATGTCAGCGGTTATGCCGATATCGGTATAACCGCTGCTGCGCCGTGAGCGCCGGTGCATCCAGCAACTGAGCCGATTGTGCGGCTGTCAGATGACACGCGGCATTCATCCCCACCACCCATGGCAGCGAGCCTCCAACAGCGGAGCTAAGCTGGTACGGACTGCGATACAAAAGGATGGTGCCGGTCAGGAACATTGCCGCCGGTAACAGGTCCCAGGGGCGCGGCACCGGCCTGGTACCTCGAATCATAGGCCCGTTGCCCAGCACCAGAAACAGCAGCCCCATCATGCCGGCAATGGCCCCCACAACGCTCAGCACTGCGAGAATTGTCCTGCTGGACTGCCGCGGCCAGGGCAGCCATTTATCCAGTGCAAGGGCCGCTAATAAAAGCACGCCCAGCAATGTCCCGCCAGCCATCCAGTAGATCGGAACACGCACAGTGGTCGTCCCGCTTAACGACTCTCCGTGGAGCTGCACGATCCCGCTCAGCTGGATCAATCCATCGAGCCCGAACGCCGCCCCCAAGAACAACGAGAAGCGATCTTCCGTTCCGTGAAATCGTACCAAAATGTTTGCCGCAATGGTGAAGCCGAGAAGCGCCGCGATGATTTCGGCGCCGGCCCATAGGACAGGATTAAAGGAAAGCCCGAGCTGCCTGAGAAAATGTGCGATTAGCGTCACGCAGCCGGAGAGCGCCACAGCCGGCAGAAAAATGCGTATGTTTCGTTTTGAGCTGGCGTTGATCATGTCCCTCAAATGAGTCCATAAACTATTCCGTTACAGTTTCGTTTTGGGGCACTTTCGCCGTGAAGACACCCTGTACGAAAGTGCAGGAAGCGGCCAGCTGTACTTCCATTTCAGACCTTTTTTCACACGTTTTTCACACCTTTTCACATCCATTTCCACATCCTGAAAGATCCAGGATCGCCCCGCATGAATCTGGGCCGCCGCGCTGTCGGCCGCAAATTTCGGGAAACCAACTGGTTTTGCCCTGCATCTATTTTGAGATATACGTGCCGTCGCGGTGAACAGAGTCGAAAATCTTCCATTTTCATTTTGGTTCTTTACAATAGGGGAGTATCCCGCGTAACCGGCAAGCGCACGTTTGCGGTCGGAGGTTACAGTTGATTGAAGTTAAAGATTTGACGAAGAGGTTCGCGGAGCAAACCGCGGTGGATCACGTCTCTTTTGTGGTGAACAAGGGCGAGATTCTCGGCTTCCTCGGTCCCAACGGCGCCGGTAAGACCACGACCATGCGTATCTTGACCGGTTTTCTGCCGGCCACCAGTGGGAGCGCGCAAGTCGCCGGCTTCGACGTCTTCAACGACTCGCTCGAAGTTCGCAAGCGCATCGGCTACCTGCCCGAAAACCCGCCGCTCTACCTCGACATGACCGTTACCGCTTATCTGGAATTCGTCGCTCGCATCAAGAATGTTCCCGCCGAGAAGCGCGCGGCGCTGGTCGAAGACGCCCTGGCGAAAACCAATATTGTGGACAAGCGCCACGAATTGATCAAGCGTCTCTCGCGCGGATATAAACAGCGCGTCGGCCTGGCCCAGGCGCTGGTACACGATCCTGAGATAATCATCCTCGATGAACCCACGGCCGGCCTCGATCCCAAACAGATTATCGAAGTGCGCCACCTCATCAAAGGTCTCGCCGGCAGCCATACCATCATTCTTTCTACGCACATCTTGCCGGAAGTCAGCATGACCTGCGATCGCGTAGTGATCATCAACCGCGGGCGAATCGCTGCCATCGATACGCCCGCCAACCTCACCACGCAGCTCAAGGGCGGCCAGAACGTGCGCCTCGAAGTAGGAGCGGACCAAAATGCCGTGTGTGCCGCCATTCGCGAGCTTCCCGGAGTGCGCAAAGTGAGCGGAGAACCTGCCGGCGGCAATGGCCGGGTTGTCGTTACGGTGGAAGCCTCGCCGGGCCAAGATGTGCGCAGCCAGATTGCTTCCAAGGTCGTCGGCAAAGGCTGGCCGTTATATGAATTGCGAGGAGTGAGTCTGAGCCTCGAAGAGATCTTCCTCGAGCTCACTACCGAAGATTCCGCAAGTCCAAACTGAGGGCGAAGCTATGAAAGGAATATATGCCGTTTATCGCAAGGAGATGGGCCACTACTTCGTCTCGCCCGTGGCTTACATCATCGTCGCCGTTTTCCTTATTTTGACAGCGTATTTCTTTAACCGGCTAATGGTCCTGATCATTCAGGAATCGTTCCAGGCCAGCATTGAGGAAGCGCAGTTCGGCGGAGGGCAGGCCTTCGATGTTCCTTCCCTGGTGATGCGCAATTTCTTCGGCGTGCTCTCCACGCTCCTGCTTTTTCTCACGCCCATGCTGACTATGAGCGTCTACGCCGAAGAGCGCCGCCGCGGAACCATGGAATTGCTGATGACTTCCCCGGTCACGGATCTTGAGATCGTCCTCGGCAAGTTTTTCGCTTCGCTCACTTTGCTCGTTATCATGCTCCTGCCAACGGCGATCGGCTTCGCCTACATGCTTCGCCATGCCGAACCTACCGCCCCGTGGCGTGTACTGGGCAGCGAGTATCTGGGAGTCTTGCTTCTGGGCGCCGCGCTGCTGGCCCTCGGTTCGTTTTTTTCTTCCGTAACCGAAAGCCAGCTCATTGCCGCGATGCTCAGCTTCGGCGCGATTCTGCTGCTGTGGGTGCTCGATTTCGGTTCGCAGGCTGGTTCCAGCGTCTGGGCCTCCAGCCTCGAATATCTTTCTGTTTTTCGCCATTATGATGATTTCACGCGCGGCGTCATCGATACCTCGAACGTGATTTTCTATCTCAGCTTTATTTTCCTGGGCGTTTTTCTGACGATCCGCAGCGTGGATTCCATGCGCTGGCGGCGTGCTTGAAGTCTTGCTGGGTCGCGCTATGGCTTTCTAACGCAGGGCGCCCGCGCTTCTTGCGGGGGCGCTGAGGTTTGCTGAGGCTTTTGGTCCTCTGTAACGAGGCATAAGGAGGGGAAATGGCAATAAAGCTGGACTGGAAACGAGAGCGCCGTTGGCTCGCGTCCTTCGGTCTTGCCTTGGCTGCGGCCGGGTTGGTCCGTTATTCCACGCAGGGCGAGTTCACGCGTTTGAGCGAAATTCTGCTGATCGGCGGCGGGGTCCTGTTTCTCGCCGGTCTGGTCCTAAGCTATCGCGATTTCGTCACGTTCTTCAGCGCCCGCTCCTCCCAGCTTGGCGCCAATGCGCTCACCATCACGTTTCTGGTGCTCGTGGTCCTCGGCCTGGTGAATTTTCTCGGTTACCGCCATAAAAAGCGCCTCGATGTCACCACCGAAAAGCTCTATACCCTCTCCGATCAGTCCCGCCGCACCGCAACTCAGCTCAAGAAGGACGTGGACATCATCCGCTTCGCGCGCTCCCCGGACCAAACCTTCAAGGATTTGGCCACGGAATACGCCAATGCCGGCACTCACGTGCACTATCGCGAAGTGGATCCGCAGGAGAAGCCTGAAGTGGCCCGCCAATATAACGTCACGCACATGAACGATATCGTGGTCTCCTCCGGCTCGCATAACGAAACGCTCAGCGGCACCGGAGAGCAGGACATCACCAACGCCATTATTAAGGTGACCCGCGACGCCGTGAAGACGGTCTGCTTCGTCGAAGGCCACGGCGAGAAATCCCTCGCTTCCGGCGAGCAGGATGGCTTGGAGGGTGGCGATAAAGCGCTCAAGGGCGAAGGCTACCAGACCAAGACCGTCAATCTCGTCTCGTCCGGAGAAGTACCCTCGGATTGCAGCGTCCTGGTTGACGCCGGCCCGAAGCAGTCGCTCTTCCCACAGGAGGCCGGTTTTATCTCCAGGTACCTCGATGGTGGCGGCAGAGCCTTGCTTCTGCTCGATCCCGAAACCGATCCCAAAGTCGACACTGTCCTTGACGCCTGGAACATCTCCTTGGGCAGCAACGTGGTCATCGACGCGAGTGGCGTCGGCCGCCTCTTTGGCACCGGGCCCGCTGTCCCTCTCGTCGTGGACTACGGTCCCAGCCCTATCGTTCAAAACTTCACTGGAACGATGACGTTTTTCAATTTGGCGCGCACGGTTTCCCTGAAAGATAAAGGCAAGAGCGACCCGACAGCCACCGAACTGCTCAAAACTTCGCCGCGCAGCTTCACCGTCCCCAATTTGAAGACCAAGGAAGTTCGCTACGACCCCGCCAAGGACCAGGCTGGCCCGCTCTCTCTCGGCGTGGCTGCGGAACGCCATACCGGCACGGGCACGAGCGGCAAGAGCGCGCGGCTCGTCGTCATCGGCAATTCCGCCTTTGCCACCAATCAGTGGGCAGGCTTGCAGCGCAATGGCGATCTTTTCGTGAACACCGTCAACTGGTTGGCGCAGGATGAAGATCTCATTTCCGTTCGGCCCAAAAACCCGACCAACCGCCGCGTCATCCTCACCGAAACGCAGCAGCGCGAGCTGTTTTTCGCCAGCATGATTTTTCTGCCCGGGCTGGTAATCATTTCCGGCGTCGTTATCTGGTTCCGGCGCCGCTGAAGAGCCTCGGGGAACGCTTATGAAGCGAAATACTGGAATCGTCTTCCTGGTGGCGGTAGCCCTGGCCGCCTTTGTCTATTTCTACGATGTGAAGCGCAAACCCGCGAGCGACACATCCTCGGCAAGCTCGAAGCCCGCTTTCTCCCTCACCTCCACTGACGTGAAGCAGATTAAGATCCAGCGCACCGGTCTGGCTATGAATTTTGAGCGCAAGAGTGACGGCTGGTATATGACCCAGCCTCGCTCGCTTCGCGCCGAAAGCTTGGCGCTCGATGGCATCGCCAGCGAGCTCTCGTTCGTCAGCGTGGACCGCACTTTTCCGGCCACGCCGGATAATCTCAATTCCTTCGGCCTGAAAGATCCCACCCTCACCGTGGATTTCATGCTCAATAACGGCACGAGCCACGAACTGCGCTTCGGCTCCAAAGATTTTTCGGCGTCCTCTATTTACGCGCTGATCGACGATGGAAAGCAGATTTCGCTGATTCCGGATTCCGTCTACTCCAGCGCCAATAAATCGCCTGACGATTTCCGCGACAAAGCCCTCACCACCTTCTCTGTCTCCGACGCCAATTTCTTTGACTTGGTGAACTCTTCCGGCGAAATTTCGGGCACCAAGAAAGACAACAATTGGACGCTGAGCAAGCCCCGCGCCGTCGGCGGAGACCGCAGCAAGATCGACGCGCTGCTTGGCGCCGTCGGCACCGGCCAGATCACGAAGTTCGTCAGCGACACGAATGCTTCTCTCGCGAAATACGGCCTCGACAAGCCGGCCGTCCGTTTCCAGGCCAAACTGGCCGATGGCAAATCCATTCAATTAGAAGTGGGAAAAAAGGAAGGCGCCGACTATTACGCCCGCGATCTTTCGCGTCCCGGCGTTTTTCAGATCAACGACAATCTTCACGCCATTCTGAGCGATAAATATTTCGATCTGCGCGATAAGCAGATCACGCATATCATGCCGGACGATGTCACCCGCGCCGAGGTCCACAATCTCAACGAGACCTTTGCCTGCGTCAAAGGCTCGGGCAGCGGCCTCGTCCTCGAGCAATCTGCCGATAAGACTGCGGATAAGAAAGCCGCGCCGCCTTCCTGCCCCGATTTCATTGGCGAGCTCGGCGAGGATCAGGCCGACGAAGTTTACGACACTCCTCCCGCGTCTATTGCCAAAGAGCTGGCCAAGCCCGCCGTGCAAATCACCGTCACCGACAAAAACGGCAAGAAATCGCAGCTCATTTTTTCGGGCATCACCGGCGACTCCATTTACGGCCGCAGCGATTCCAGCCCCGCCATCTTCAAATTCGCCAAGCGCGTTTTCGACGAAGTCAACTTCCCACAGCCGAAATAGCCAAGCCGCAAAGTTTGTAGCTCCACGGCGCCCTGCGTTCTCCTGGGGATTTTTTCTTTAGGCCTGAATTTTCTTGTGGCACAGCCACTCCCGGCCGTACGCCGCTTCGCGCGCTGTCATCCCGAGCGTCCGCAGCCTCGCGTATGCCCCTATCGTGAGCCGAACGGACACGAGGGATCTTCTTTCTTAAGACGCGCCGCTTTTTCGCGTGTTGAGGATGAACGTTAGTTAGGGCCTGTAAACGGCGTACACCCAGGGAATGCCCACGACTCCCGACTGCACTTCTACGATCACGGAATCGCCCGGCCGGAACCGGCCATAATCGTCCCGGCTCACCTGCAAGCGCTCCACTGCCCGGCCCTGGCGCCAAGACGTCACCACCAGCCGCTCGGTGCGTAAAAAGCCCGGCATGCTGAATTTCCCCACTACCGACACCGTCTCCGGCCGTGGAGGAGCGGCGTCGAATTTGCCGTTGATGAATAGAAGCGCCGCCAGAATCCAGGGCACCGGCAGCAGGCCAAAATAGACTCGCTTGATCACTTCGATCTCCCGCCCGTGGTTGGCGCGATTCACCATCCACAGCCCCAGCCCCAGAACCAGGAAAAACAGCACACCCACAAAAATCAGGATGCCGTCTTCCTCCAGCGGCGGGAAAACCTGGCTCGCCGGCACAAAAATAATCGCACCGACGAGAAATAACGCCGTGCGCCGCACCAGCCTGCGCCGCAGCATCACTTCGGCCGCCGCCGACGTCAGCCCGCACGTCGGACACTGGTCGGTTTCGCGTTCAGCCCCGCAATCCAAGCATCGTGTCATCTGCAAATTTGATGCTATGTGCCTCCGTTCCCGTCGTCAAGCCACTCGCGACCCAGAAAATTAGTGTCATTCCGAAAGCGGCAGCGAAGAAAGCTCTCTACTTTCCAGGATTTCCCACTCTTTGAGTAGAACTCGTAAGTCTCAGGATACATACGGCAATTCACGTTTTGGCCGCGACCGTGTCTCAACAGAGCAGCTTCGCGGCGCCAGCAAAGTCAGTATAAAATGAGAGCTTTTCGGGGCGTCAGTCGAAACAGTAATCGTTAGCGACTGCTGGCGTGGTAGACATAATCTCCCAAGGAGAGACGATGTTACGCGTTGGATTCATCGGCTGGAGAGGCATGGTCGGCAGCGTCCTGATGCAAAGGATGCGCGAAGAAAAGGATTTTGCCGGACTCGATCCGGTCTTCTTCTCCACCTCGAATGTCGGCGGCGCCGCGCCCAAAGAATGCGCTGACGGCGGCCTGCTCAAAGACGGCGCTGATCTCCGCGAACTCGCGCGTTGCGACGTCCTCATTAGCTGCCAGGGGGGAGAATACACCGGGGAAGTTTACGGACCGCTGCGCAAAGGCAAATGGACGGGATACTGGATCGACGCGGCCTCTGCCCTGCGCATGAGCGAAGACGCCGTGATCATTCTCGATCCGGTGAACGCGGAGGTGATCCGGAGCGCGTTGGCCAAAAACGTTCGCGCCTACATCGGCGGAAACTGCACGGTGAGCCTGATGCTCATGGCCGTGAGCGGGCTCTTCCGAGCTGGCCTGGTCGAGTGGATGACCACGATGACCTATCAAGCCGCTTCCGGCGCCGGCGCCGCCAAGATGCTCGAACTGGTGAAGCAGATCGGATTTCTCACCGACGCGACGCGCAAGACTCCATCGGAGAATGCGCTGGAAGTCGATCGCGCCATGATTCTGGAACAGCGTTCGCCGCGCCTGCCCGTGAAGGAGTTTGGTGTGCCGCTCGCGGGAAGCCTCATCCCGTGGATCGCGGAAGAAATGCCCGAGGGTCAGACCAAGGAAGAATGGAAAGGCATGGCCGAAACCAACAAGATTATGGGTATCGATCCGCCCGTGCCCGTGGACGGCATCTGCGTTCGCGTCGGCACGATGCGCTGCCATAGTCAAGGCTTGTGCATTAAATTAAAGAAGGACGTGCCGCTGGCCGATATCGAGCAGATTCTGGCCGGCGGCAACGCCTGGGTGCGCGTCATCCCCAATAACAAAGAGTCGACGACGCGCTGCCTCACTCCTACTGCGGTCTCCGGTACGCTGAGTGTTCCGATTGGCCGGATTCACAAATTGAAGATGGGGCCGAAATTTGTGGGAGCTTTCACTGTGGGCGATCAGCTCCTTTGGGGCGCCGCGGAACCACTGCGCCGCATGCTCGGCATCCTGCGCTCGCACCTCAATGCCTAGCCGGATGCGGGCGCAAGGCATTTAAGGACTTGGTAAGCCTCTGAACGCAAAAACGAACAGCGCGTCGCTATGATTTTGCTTGTTGTGGCGATCGTCGTCTTGTTTCTATGGGCGTTACGGTCGTTCAAAATGAATGTCGATCCGGGATGCTACTTTGCCCTCTCGATCCCTGCTATTGACAGAGGACCGAGCGAAAGATATGCTAGGGTACGATTTGAGAGATTTTCTTCTCGGATGAATCTGATTCGATATTATCGCTTCGCCTTTACGGGCCGCTTCCTCTGGCGAGGGAGCGGCAAAGTAGAGGCGCGATTGCGGGTGGTCGCCTGAACATCTAGGGCCGAAAAGCCGCAAGCCGTTTCTACCGAGCCAGCTCCCCCATGAAGCTGGCTTTTTTGTTGTGAGGGTGAGCGAAACAAAATCAGGAATCTGGCGCTGGCGGGCAAACGAACAGCGCAACCGAACAGGAGGCATTCTCGGAATGATTGTCAACATGAGCCGAAACGCGACCCAGGAACAGATTGACCACGTGGTTGAACGGATCAAGGAATGCGGTTATCAGGCGCACGTCATCCGCGGCGCGGAACGTACCGTCATCGGAGCGGTCGGGAGCAACGGCCGACGCGCGGAGCTGGAAGCTCTGCAGGCCGCGCCCGGAGTCGAGGAGCTCGTTCCCATCTCGCAACCGTTCAAGCTGGTGAGCCGGCAGCTGCGCCCGGAGCCCTCCGTCGTCAACGTGGGCGGCGTGCCAATTGGAGGCGAGCACTGGATCGTGATGGCGGGGCCGTGCTCGGTGGAATCGCGCGAGCAACTGCTGGCCACGGCCCGCGCCGTGCGCGATGCAGGCGGCTCTATCCTGCGCGGCGGCGCGTACAAGCCACGCACTTCGCCGTACGATTTTCAGGGCCTCGGAGTAGAAGCGCTCGAATTGCTGCGCGAAGCGCGCGAAGAAACAGGGCTACCGATCGTAACGGAAGTGATGAGCACCGAAGACGTTGATCTGGTTTCCGAATATACGGACATGCTGCAAGTGGGCGCGCGCAACATGCAGAATTTCCCGCTGCTGCGGCGCCTCTCTCGCGCGGAAAAGCCCATCCTGCTGAAGCGCAGCCCTTCGGCCACGGTAAAAGAATGGCTGCTGGCGGCCGAATATCTGCTCAGCGGCGGAAACCCCAACGTAGTGCTTTGCGAGCGCGGAATCAAGACGTTTGAATCCGAGTTGCGCAACACGTTTGATCTCGCGGCGATTGCGCTGGCAAAGGAGCTGTCACATCTGCCTGTGGTCGCGGATCCGTCGGCAATCGCCGCGGGCGCGGATGGCATCATGATCGAGGTGCACCCCTGTCCCGAGCGCGCGCTTTCCGACGGGCCACAATCGCTCGATTTGAAGGCGTTCGCGCAGTTGATGGCGGAGCTGGATCGGCCGGAAAGGAAACGCGCTCGCACGACGGTTAAAGTCTAATGGCTTCCGAGTCTGAGAGAGATTCCTCGCTGTCATCAGAATGACAGCATAAGAAAATTTCTCGAAAGTCGCCTAGAGAATTCTTTCGTGGGTGTAACCGGCACTGCTGATGGCGGCGAGCAACCCGGCCAGATGTTCGGCGCCGCGCGTTTCGACCGTCACATCGATGGCCGTATCGCCGAGGCTGACTCCGTAATAAGCGCGGTTGAACAGAAGCTCGACAATGTTGGCGCGCTGCGCGGCGATCACGGAGGAAAGTTCGGCGAGAGCGCCGGGCCGATCCGGCAGATAAATACGGATGCGCACCAGCCGCCCGTCTTTCACCAATCCTCGTTCGATGATACGGCTCAAGAGCGAAACGTCGATATTCCCACCGCCGATGATCACGGCAGTGTGCTGACCATTCAGCGAAGTTTTGTGCTGGAGTAGTGCGGCAATGCCGGCCGCTCCGGCACCCTCGGCGAGGGTCTTTTCGCGTTCCAGCAGGGTCAAAATCGCGCTGGCAATCTCTTCTTCCTCGACGGTAACGATCTCGTCGACATACTTGGCGACCAAGGGAAACGTGACTTCACCCGCGCGGCGCACGGCAATTCCGTCGGCGATGGTTGACGCAGCGGGAATGGTGACAAGCTCGTGCTTTTCGATAGCGAGCAGCATAGACGGCAATCGCACTGTCTCCACGCCGACGATTCTTACTTCGGGCCGCAATTCTCTGATAGCGCAAGCCACGCCGGCAACGAGGCCGCCGCCGCCCACCGGTACCACTACCGCTTCCAATTGCGGACATTGCTCGAGCAGCTCCAGGCCGATCGTGCCCTGGCCAGCGATTACGGCGATGTCGTCAAAAGCGTGAACAAAAGTGAGTTCCTGTTCGCGGGCGAGTTTGAAGGCATGTTCGCAAGCCTCGTCATAATTCACGCCGTGGAGGATTACATTTCCTCCGTAGTTCTGCGTGGCCGCGACCTTCACCATGGGCGTCGTCGTCGGCATGACGATGGTGCTGCGGATTTTGCGAAGTGTGGCGTGATAGGCGACCGCCTGCGCATGATTTCCCGCAGAGGCGCAGATCACGCCGCGGTCTCTTTCTTCCGGGCTGAGCAGCAAGATTTTGTTGAGCGCGCCGCGTTCCTTATAAGCGCCGGTCATCTGAAGATTTTCGAGCTTGAGATAGATCTGCTGGCCGGTGGAGGCAGATAGTTCGGCGGAATAAGGGCACGGCGAATAGTAGATAGAGTCGCGAATGCGCTCGGCGGCCTCACGAACCATGGAGAGCAACTCGAGCGTCGAGGCTTTTCCGTGATCGTCGCGCTTCCTAGCCTTCTCCCGGTTAATTTTGACCTCGTTAATCTTCGCCACGTGAAACTTTTAATCGCGGGCAGTCTTGCCGCGCGAATCGCCCGAATCACAGCGCGTTTCGCGACGATGCAGAAACGGGCGGGCGTTCGAGCCTCGATAATCCCGCACGACTTGACCGTGTCCGCGGAGAATGTACTTATAGGTTGTGAGCCCCTCTAATCCCACCGGGCCGCGGGCATGCAGCCTGCTCGTGCTGATGCCAACTTCGGCGCCGAATCCGTAGCGATAGCCATCCGCAAAGCGAGTGGAAGCGTTGTGGAAGACGCCTGCAGAATCCACCTGCTGCAAAAATGTGCGCGCGGTGCTGAGATCGTTGGTAACGATCGCGTCGGTGTGCGCGGAGCCAAAACGCTGAATGTGGTCGATGGCTTCACTCACGCCGCGCACAACTTTCAGGGCTAGGATCAGGTCGCCATATTCGGTGTGCCACTCGTTTTCGGCGACAGGCTCGACCGCAACGCCATGAATGGCGCCGACAGATTGAGGGCAGCCGCGCAGGCGAACGCCTTTTTCTTTCATGCGCGCGGCAAGCAGCGGCAGAAAACGGCTGGCAACGGCTTGGTCGACTAAAACCGTCTCGACGGCATTGCAAACGGCGGGGTAGTCGGTCTTCGCGTCATCGATGACATCGAGAGCCATGTTGAAATCCGCTGCGGCGTCGACGTAAATGTGGCAAACACCTTCGGAATGGCCGAGCACAGGAATGCGCGTATTGGATTGAACGTAGCGCACCAGATCGTACCCGCCGCGAGGAATCACCAGATCAATCACATCATCAAGCTTGAGGAGTTCGCGGACTTCGGCGCGCTGCTGAATGTTTGTGACCAGCGATTCCGGAATCGCGTGCGAGCGCAGGGCGGCGCGAATATTTTCGACGATTACGCGTGCTGTTCGTTCCACCTCGCGGCCGGGCTTGAGAATTACGGCGTTTGCGGATTTGATGGCCAGTGCAGTGATTTGCGTGATCGCGTCGGGGCGCGCCTCAAAAATCACCGCGAGGAGACCGAGCGGACAACTTACCTTTTCGAGTTCGAGGCCTTCGTCGAGTTCGATGCGGTCGAGCACGCGTCCAACGGGATCGGGCAAAGCAATTACAGCGCGCACCCCTTCGATCAAAGACTGAAGCTTCTCCGAGGAAAGCTTCAGGCGATCGACCAGAGCTTTCGATAACTCGCCGCGGGTGAAGGCGGGTTCCGATTCGGCGACGTCTTGGGCATTTGCTTCCAGGATTTTGGGCGCGCTGTGCTCGAGCGCTCGAGCGACATCCTCAAGAGCACCGTCGCGCTGTTCGATCGGAGCTGAGGCGATCGATCGCGCCGCCTGTTTAGCGGCCTGCGCCAGAGCGCGGACGGCTTCGCTCACCGGCGTTTCCTGGGGGAAAAGAGCGTTCCGACTGGCTTGCCCGCAAGAATGGTGTCGAGGATGCCGGGCGTGCGGCCATTGGCGATGATGGCGGGACGGCCCACTTCATTGGCGATGCGCACGGCTTCGAGTTTTGTTTCCATGCCGCCGCGACCACGGCCATTGCCGCGGCGGGCAAAGCGACGAACGCGTTCGTCGAGTGAATCTAGTTCGGGGATTAGCGTTGCGCCTTTGCTCTGAGGATCGTCGGTATACAGACCGTCCACATCGGAAAGCAGCACCAGCAGATCAGCGTCGATATGCGTCATCACCAGGGCAGAGAGCTTGTCGTTGTCGCCAAAGACGCGGACTCGTTCTGGGCCGCCGGCGGGACTATCGAGCTCGGCCGTCGAGACGGTGTCATTTTCGTTGATAACGGGAATCACTCCCAGTTGGAGCAGAGTGGTAAGCGTGGCGCGCAGATTCTCGTGGCGGCGCGAATCGAGAAAATCGTCTTCAGTTAACAACACTTGCGCCACGCGAAATCCCAGCTTCTCAAAAGCATCGTCGTACATGCTCATCAGGCGGCTCTGGCCGACGGCGGCGCAGGCCTGCACGACAGCGAGCTCGGATGGTCGCGCTGAGAGTTCCAGGCGCTGCACACCCAATCCGACGGCGCCGGAAGAGACGAGCAGAACTTCGCGTCCAGCACGGCGGAAATTGGCGAGCGACTCGGCAATGCCGTAAAAGGCGCCGATGGAGACACCGCCATCGTCGCGCATGAGCACATTGGTGCCGATTTTGACGACGATGCGGGCAGAAGCGGCAACCTTTTCTCGCGGCGAGAGTTCAGTCCGCTGGGATTTGGCGGTTCCTATGGCTTTTCTCCTCGCTAAGCCGACCGTCGTACGCTGATCCATGCGCCGGAAGTCAGGATCGACTTTCTGTCGATGCACTTTGCCGCAATCAGAATGAGCTTAACCGTATTTTGCCAGCGCCGGAAAAAGACCGCAAGGTTTGGCCGCTTACGCGTACATCGGGAGACGGCCACGATATTTTGGTGATCTTGACGTTTAAAATACCCAGATCATTCTGTCTCGGAGCCTACCGTTGCGTCAGGTGAACCTTTTCGCGTTTCTTCGCGGATCGTTCGCCTTATTATGGATACCGAGGTGGGGATTTGCGTCGGCGCGTTGTCGTGCTCGGCGGGGGATTTGGCGGCTTGCAAGCCGCCGTCGGACTAGAGCGGCGGCTATGGAGAGAAGACGAAATTCTACTCGTAAGCGAGCAGAATTTTTTGCTGTTTACGCCGCTCTTGCCGCAGATTGTCTCGAGCAAGATCAATCCTCGCCACATTGTGCAGACCATCCGCGACATTCGCGGCAAACGCCGGTTCGCGTTTCGCCGCGATACGGCGGTGAGCATTGATCTAGCGGCGCGCCGCGTGATTTTGACTTCCGGGGTAATTGATTACGACGTGCTGGTGATCGCGCTGGGCAGCCGCAGCGAATATTTCGGGGTCAGCGGAGCGCGTGAGAATACCTGGGACTTCAAGACGCTGGAAGATGCGGTGGCGCTGCGCGACCACGTTCTCGACATGTGCGAGCACGCGGACCACACGACGGAAGAGGCCACGCGGCGGGAGCTGCTGCGATTTGCGGTCGTAGGCGGCGGGTACACGGGAGTGGAGCTGGTCACGGAGCTAAGCGATTTCTTCTCGCAGTATGTGGCGCGCAAATACCGGGGCATCCGGCCCGGGGACGTGCAACTGATTGTCCTGGAGGCCACGCCGGAGATTCTGCGCGGTATTTCGCCACGACTGAAGACGCATGCGTTGAGCCGCCTCAATGAGCGTGGCATCGAGGTGCACACGTCGGCGAAGGTCACGCGCTGCGGCGAAGATTACGTGGAGATCAATGGCGGCCAAATCATTCGCTCGGCGACGATCGTATGGGCGGCGGGCGTGCGGGCGAATGCGTTGGTGGAAGCCTTGCCGGGGCCGCACGACCGCGTCGGGCGAGCGGTCGTGAATTCTGCGTTACAACTCGATGGCTATCCGGAAGTTTTTGTGACAGGCGATTCCGCTGCGGCGGCGACGGCTCCGGAAGCGCCGTTGGTTGCTCCGGTGGCGATCGCGCAGGGGGGAATCGCGGCGCGCAATGTGGCGCTTTTTTTGCGCGGCGAGCCGCTAGAATCGTACGCGTACAAGAACCGAGGCATGCTCGTTTCGCTGGGGATGGATTACGCGGTGGTTAGCCTGGGGCGGCTCCAGTTCAGCGGATATTTTGCGTGGCTTTTCTGGAATGCAGCGCACCTTTACAAACTTGTGGGCCTAAAAAAGCAGTTGCAGGTGGCCATGGACTGGATGCTGGGCACTGTGTTTCCGCGGGATGCTTCGATCTTGCGGCGGCCGACCCAATGCAAGATCTGCGAGGGCGCGGTGGGGCGGGGTTTTCGAGCGCGGGCAGGGAAGTGATCATCGGAGCCCAAGCTCGGTCCGGGTGTTTGTGTCGCCCCGACACGGGACTTAACGCCAAATCTACAAGTAGCGCAGATCCATGGGATGGGGAAGCTGGAGGTCCAGCACACGATTTTCGGCCACGAGCTGGGCGCTGATGCGATAGGCGAAGCCAACGTCGCGGATGGCCCAGTTCGAGGTCGCTAGCGGTTCGGCGGGGAGGCCGGTGGGGTCCCATAGAAGTTCGGGGCCCTTACGCTCGATTTTCGCGGGGGCGAGTTCGAAAATCTTCCGTTCGTGGACTACGATCAACAGAAAGCGATTGTTCATCTCGAGCAGCAGCGGGTCGCCTTTCTTGCTTTCCTCGTAGACATTCCAACTTTTGACGGGCTGGTCATCCACGCGCAACACGGCTTGCTGGATGGGCTTCCAGGCCACGCGCTTATTTTTATCGCCGGCAAACACGGCAGGCGCGGTCAGCAGCCAGACGGCGATGATGCAAGAAAAAAGAGAACAGATCCCCAGGGCCCGCAACTCCGCCCCAACACACCCAAAGGCCGTGCGCATTGGGGACCCCAACGACGAAGAGTGCGTTGCGGCACCGTGGGCTACAAGAGCAGACCCGGCTCGTCGCTCGGGATGACAAAAATGGATGCGTCGGGCCATGGCTAGGACTGCATTTCGGAAAAGGACTTGTCGAGGAGGCGAATGGCCTCGTCCACGTCAGCTTTGGAGATATTGAGCATGGGCGAGAGCCGGACGACATTGCCATAGAGGCCGCCCTTGCCAATCAGCAGCCCATTTTCCCGTGTGCGCTCGAGCAACTGCGTGGTTGCTTGGGGAGCAGGTTCTTTAGTGGCGCGATCTTTGACGAGTTCCAGGCCTTGCATCAGGTCTTTGCCGCGCACGTCGCCGATGAGCGCATGTTTCTGCCGTAACTCTTCTAATTTGTCGCGGAAGTGGGCGCCGACGGAGTCGGCGTTGACGCGCAGGTGTTCTTCTTCGATGACCTCGATGGTGGCGAGCGCGGCGACGCTGGTTACCGGATTGCCGCCAAAAGTCGAGATGGTGAGACCGCGATAAGAGGCGGCGAGTTCTGAGGTAGTGACCGTGGCACCGATGGGCACGCCGTTGCCCATGCCTTTGGCACAGGTGATGATGTCGGGGATGACTTCCCAGTGCTCGATACCGAACCAGTGCCTGCCAGTGCGGCCGAAGCCGGTTTGCACTTCGTCGGAGATGAAGAGTCCGCCGTATTTTTTGACCGCGTTGAATACGATCTTGAAATATTCGGGCGGCGGCGTGATGAATCCTCCGACGCCCTGAATGGGTTCGGCAATGAAAGCGGCGATGTGGCCGCTGGTTCCGGTCTGAATGAGATTTTCGACATCGTTGGCGCAAGCCACGCCGCAATCCGGATACTTCAGGCCGAGCGGGCAGCGGTAACAATACGGATTGATGGCGTGCGCCACGCCCACGCTGACCACGCCGCCCGCGCGCCAGGGGCCTTGGGCCGTAACGGACTTGGCGAGCGTGGACGCGCCCGAATACCCATGCCGCAAGGCGATGACGTCGAATGAGCCTGTGGCCATGCGGGCCAGCAGGAGAGCGGCTTCATTGGCCTCGGTGCCGGAATTTGTGAAGAAACTTTTCTGCAACTTACCAGGCGTGATCTGGGCGACTTTTTCTGCCAAAGCGACAATGGGCTCGGTTGGATATAACGTAGAGGTGTGCTGCAGGCGATCGACTTGAGCTTTGATTTTCGAGGTGACTTTTGGATTGGTGTGGCCGACGGAAATGGTCAAAATGCCGCCGAAAAAATCCAGATACTTGCGGCCCTCGAGGTCCCACACGTACTGCATGTGGGCCCGGTCGGCGACCAGAGGGTGCTGGTAGAAATTGGCCACGGCGGGCCAGAGATACTCCTTATGCTTCCGAATAGCCTCGTCGCTCTTGCCCATATTGAGATTGATCGTTCCCACGAAGCCGCCGTTGCTCAATCCATGCCCAAATAAGACATGGCTGATTCCTGCTTCAGCGAGGCCGGTTTCACGCTGTCGGTAGGACCAGCGCCAGAGCCCTCCTCTCCACAGGCGTTGATTCGGGCGCAACTCGCCCTATCGAGTGCGTAGCGGCGGAGATTCCTCGCCGCGTTAATATCCCGCTCATGGAACGTGCCACACGCGCAGGTCCACTCCCGGAGGGACAACGGTAGTTCTTCCGCGATCACACCGCATTCACAACACATCTTGCTGCTGGGGAACCAGCGGCTGGCCGTCACCAGCTCCGCCCCGTACAGGTTGGCTTTGTACTCCAGCTGGCACCGGAACTCATGAAAGCCGATGTCGGCGATCCTCCGGGCCAGTTTCTCGCTCGCCATCATGCCCCGCACGTTCAAATCCTCGATGCCCAGCACACCAAACTGGCGCACCAGCCGTGTGGTGGTCTGGTGCAACCAGTCTTGCCGGACGTTCGCGATGCGTGCGTGCAAGCAGGCCACACGCAGGGCCGATTTGCGTCTGTTGCTGCTGCCTTTCTGCTTCCGGCTGTGCCACCGGGAAAACCTTTGCCGTCTTTCCAGATGGACACCTAGCGCTTTCGGCCCAGCCAGCTTTTCTCCGCTCGATAGCGTCGCCGCCGTGCTCACGCCGAGATCAATGCCTACTGCCGCTTGGCTTTCGCGGACAGGTTCGGGCATCTCCACCTCGACAGGAACACAGACAAACCAGCGATCCTCGACGCGCCGGACCGTGGTGGAAAGCGCTTTGCCGCTGAAGCGCAGTTCTTCCCTGAGTTTCACCCAGCCAATGACCGGCAAACGGACTCGCTTGCCGTCAAACTTGAAGGTGCCGGGGCCATTGTCCAAGCGTGCGGAATCGCGCACGCCTTTCTTCTTGAACTTAGGACAGCGGCTCTGCTTCTGGAAGTATCGCCGGAATGCCGCCCCGCAATTCTTGATGGCTTGCTGCGGCACGGACTTGGGAATCAACAGCATCCACGGAAACTGTTGGCGCTTGATGGAATCTAGCTGGCGGCGCAGAGCGGCTTCGCTGGGTTTTTCGCCCCCTTGGTACTGCCGCTGCCACTCGGCCAGCGCCCAGTTGTAAGCAAAGCGGGAGACACCCACTGCCTGGCGCAACAACACTTCTTGCCTGGCTGTGGGGACAAGCGCGATACGATGGCTCAGCACGACTCGCACTGCATGGCCTCGATGGCTTTCTTGGCTCGATGCTTCGTGACCCTCTTGCCGTACAGCCTGCCGCACATGCAAACAATCACTTCCTGCAGGTCACGCACAAGATCGTCGGGTTATCTCCACACCGTCAACCACCACGATGGCCTGGATGGTTTCCGCATCGACTCCTGCTGCCCCACGGTTGCTGCGCACTCGCCTCCATGCTTCGCACAGGACGTCACTCCTGTAGATCCGGTCATACAGTGCATGAAAACGCCGTGTCCTACTCTGCTTGGCACACACACATAGCTTGCGTTGGAGTTCTCGTACTTTTTCGTTGGGGGTGTTGGCCGTTGCCGGCATGGTTCCCTCCAGCGTGTTCTCTTGCAAGCCTTCCTCGGTACTACGGACCTCGGACTCCCTCCCGGCTCCGCGCACTTTCAGCCTTCCGACCTTATAGGCTCGGTCTTTGCCACGACTCGGCTGCCAGGTAGGCTCTCTCCTTCTGTCCCACCGTGCCGTCGCCTGAGACCCCGGGGAGATCCAACATCCGTTCCGGTCTATGATGTTGTTTGTTGCCTTCGCCGTGACATGAGCGGCTCGGCTCTCCCAAACACCTTTCGGCTGAGTATTTGACGAGGCTATCGCGTTCACTGATTGTTGCGGCCCGCTGGTTTGCTCCCCTTTCCGTAGAAAAAGCTTTTGACACTCCGCTTGGCCCAGTCGGATCTCTCCTCCCGGTTGGAGCCTGCTACCGGGCGCTCCGGCACTTACCCGGGCAGGACTTTCACCTGCCAGGACATTGCGTCTTTCAGGACGCACCATGTACCTGTCGACTGCCCCTTGTGGGCCCACAAGATTTTCCCTTTCTCGGCAGAGAGAGGATTGCTTTGTAGGTTCTGCGCGAGCGCTCAAGCGAGTCTACTCCGCGCGTTCGGAGCCGACAAGACCCCCATGGCACTCCGTGCGAGGACCTGGAAACAGTGGGGGGCAGGGCACCAGATTGCGCGAATTTTGGTGGGCTTAGCGTGACAGCGGGCTCGCAACGGCGCTACACTGGGGCGGAATTTAACGCGAAGGAGGCCGCGCATGAAAATTCAGATTCGCGTAGAGTGTCATGCCGGTTATCGAGCCGACGAGTATCCTTTGCGTTTTGAGCTACGAGGGCGGATCTTTGAAGTTACCGAGGTAGAAGACCGCTGGTATTCTCCGGGCACAACCTACTTCCGTGTCCGTGCCGAGGATGGGAATTTCTATATTCTTCGGCACGATGAGGGCATAGACGTGTGGACGTTGGACGCATTCCGGACCTGTCGTGAATACGAGATCACGCCGCAACCTCTGGACGTGACCACGCCTCCAGGCCCCTACGGGGCTTCCTAGTTCCACTTACAGTTCCGATTTTCTGCACGCCCACTCGAGCCGGAGGCTTGCGTCAGCGCCCGCCGCGCTGTAGCGTAGTCACCATTAACAAACCATTTGCATTTCGCATGGAGGCTGACATGCGCAGATTTCTGGGACCTCTCGTATTTTTGGTGCTGCTCGCTGCGATTGTGCCACTGCCGGCTTTTCTATGGGCGCAAGGACCGGTGCAAAAGGGCCAGGCTCAACGCGCGCTCGATATTTATTTCATTGATACGGAGGGCGGCCAGGCCACGCTATTCGTGACTCCATCGGGTGAGTCGATGCTCGTTGATACGGGTTTTGCGGCAAACCAGGGCATGCCGGATGCGACGGCGACGAGCTCCTCCGGCGCGCCCATCACGCGCGATGCCGACCGCATTAGCACGGTCTTCAAGCAGGCTGGTGTGACGGTCCTCGATTGGATGGTGATCTCGCATTATCATGGCGACCACGTCGGCAATGCCGCGGAGCTTGCGAGCCGCATTCCGGTTCGTCATTTACATGGCAGTGCGGGACAAAGGCCGCGCCATGGTGGCGAAGCCGGGAGACAAGATCCCGGTGCCCGGGCTGGACGTAGAGGTCGTTTCTTCGGCAGGCGAATTGATCAAAGTTCCCATGCAAGGGACGCCCCGGCAGGCGGCGCCCGGCGCAGGCTTGCCCAATCCGCTCTGCCGGGATGCCAAATTGAAGGAACAGGATCCCACGCCGGAGAATTTTGAATCGGTGGGCGTTGTCGTACAGTATGGGAGTTTTCGGCTGCTCGATCTGGGCGATTTAACCTGGAATCAAGAGCACGCGCTGGTTTGCCCCAATAATCTGCTGGGCAACTTCGACGTGTTTCACACGACTCGGCACGGCGATCCGCACTCCGGAGCTCCACAGCTGGTGCATGCCATCCGCGCCAGGGTCGCAGTGATGAATAACGGAGAGAGAAAAGGCGGCGACCCGACGTACTGGCAAACCGTTCACGAAGCGCCGGGGCTGGTGGATTTCTGGCAGTTGCACCGCTCGGCGGCAGGCGGGACGGACCACAACTCGCCGGAGCAGTTTCTGGCCAACATCAACGAAACCGATCATGGTCACAATCTGAAGATGTCTGTGCGCGCCGATGGCAGCTTCGGCATGATCAACGGGCGCAACGGATTCATGCGAGAGTATCCGGCGAGAGCGAAAAGCGCGGTGTCTTCGTCACGATAGTGGAGCGTGATCGTTCGGCAAAATCGAGGAGCTATCCCTCGACTGCGCGCCCCGGCTTAATGTCGCGACTGGAGCCGCAACCTACAAAACAGACCTATTGCAGTGACAGAAATCATACTTTCGGAGGGCGAAATCGCAGGGCCCGGCGGTCCCATCCATCTTCACGCAGCCATTCTTCGAGAGTATGGAGATGAATTTCGGGGTATTGCCGGCGTAACCCGAAAAACAAGCTTGCCATTTTTTTTGTCAGAGAAAAATCACTAGGCCGCCTGGCCCGAGCGGCCGATGAAAATCGCATGGCTGACTTTTGCATAGCCACCATTCAAGGCGCGATGCTCATGGGCAGGATCACCAGAAGTAGCCACGTGGTTGAAACGATGGCGCGAGAAGCCTTGGCACACCTCAAGGGCTATCGCACAGACTCGAAGAGGGTGTAAGGCCTCAAGGCTGCTGACAAAAGGCGTCCGGCGACCAGCTCCGTCGCCGGAACTAGGAGCCCGCCTGGATGTTTGCGACGTGTATTGTTTTGCTAGAAGTGTCGTAGGTGCCTGTAATCTTGACCTTGGTGCCGGCGAAAAGCTGCGCCTTTTTCTGGTCATCCAGTTGATAGAGGGTCTTTTTGGAGCTATCGAACAAAACATACTTGCCGCCAATGCTCACGCAGCGGTTGGCGCAATCTTTGGCGCTCTCGCCCTGGTTCATCATGATCGAATGTCCTCCCAGTAACGCGCACTGCTGATCCATGATTTCGCCGGTAAACGTCTGGGCTTTCTGATCAGCCAAACTTACTGTTGAAAGGGCCGCCAGAAGTGAGGCCGAGGCGAGCAAAGCAATTATGACTTTTCTCATCTAAGGGTTCTCCTGAATCAAGCCGCCATTACTGACCCCAGAATACCTCGCGGCGTATCTAGAAGTGCTCGTCTTAAAAAAGATTTTACAT
This sequence comes from Acidobacteriota bacterium, assembly GCA_003223325.1. Lineage (GTDB taxonomy): Bacteria > Acidobacteriota > Terriglobia > Acidiferrales > UBA7541 > Palsa-189. Next base: position 7,898 of record QHYS01000038.1, on the reverse strand, counting down.
GGATCGAGCGAGGCTCCCGCAAACACAAAGCGAGCTGCGCCCTACGCCTTTAGGGGGCCAGAGATGCTGCGTAGGCAGACAACGCCACGATGTCATCCGTCGTCAGGTTCTCAACCACTTTTTGCATCTGCTGGGCCGCGGCTGATTTGCTTGTTCCGGCCTTGAAACCAAAGAGCTGCCGGGCAATATAGATCGGGTGTTGCCCTGCAAGTTCGGGTATGTTGCCGAAGCCTTTCAAGCCGTCGCCGTGACATACGGTGCAGGAAATTGTCTTGCCGCCGCCAGTGGTGGCCAGCATTTCACCTTTGGCAATGCTGCCGGGCGGAACGTAAGCGATGAAGCCTGACTTCGGATCGCGTGCGGTAGCGAGTGCAGGATCCTGCGGCAGTTCGATGATGCGGCTGCCGAGCGGCTCGGTGCCTCCATTGGGCAGCGGCAGGCGCATGCGCGCTGCGTTCACCCAGCTCTTCGGCACGGTATCGGCTTCCGTGACTTTGACCCAGACGGTCGGCTTGAGCGATGCGAAATAATCGGCGGCTTGCTTGGCATCCTCATCCGAGGTGGCCTGAGAGATCGTATTCATCCGGGCAGGATCGATTCTGTCTCCGCTTTTGAAGTCGGCCATCTGCTGCACGAGGAAATCGGCGGAAAGACCCGCGAGGTTGGCCGATTCAGGATGGCCGTACCCGGCAAAAAGATGGCAGGAGCCGCAGGCAAAGCCTTTGTTCGAGGCACCGCCGCGAACAATCTGCGGCGCAGGACCGTGCTCGTCCGGGAACCAATCTGGCGGATTGGCCAAATCATCGATTTCTTTTTGCGTGTAGCTCTTCGTGCTGCCCGGTACTTTGATCGGTCCGCTGGCCTCGGTGCCCGCAGGTGGAGTCGCGTCAGGGACGAGGAAGGCCCAGGCTGGATGATCCTCAGTATTTTGTTGCGGAGACTCAGCGGCGATGGCAATTATGGACAACAAGGCAGGCATCAAAAGCCACATAGAATTTCTCATCTTAAGTCCTCGGGCCCTTTTGGGCGATGTGCGCAGACGCTCTGATTGCGGCATATTGATACACGACTCTGAGCTACGATTCAAGGGCTCCATTACTTATCGATGTGGCTCAGGACGCTCTGGTTTCACCCGAAAGAGGTTGCGCTCGTAGGATACCTGCGGCTAATTGGAGTTCGTCTTCTTGTTTTCCGCAAGCAGGCTTCGCAGGACGAAGGATAAGTTAGCCGGCCGCTCAGAAAGCCGCCTCATGAAATAGGGCACCCAGGCTTCGCCAAAAGGAACGTAAACGCGAAAGGGATGCCCTTGGGAGAGGACTTTTTGCTGCAAGTCACGCCGAATTCCCAGCAACATCTGGAATTCATATTGTTTGGGGGGCAAACTGAGTTGCCGGATTTTTGCGCAGGCGTAATCAATGAGCGCCGGATCGTGCGTGGCGACAGCCACACGCAGACCCGGGCCGTCCGAGTGAATGAGCCAGTCCAGCATCTGATTCAGAAGCGTCCGGTAATTGCCGTCGACGTCGCTCTTTTTCTGGAACGCGATGGATGCCGGTTCCCGATAGGCCCCCTTGACTAGACGTATCTTCGGCTTGAGTGGCGCTAGCCTGTGCAGGTCGCCCTGGCTGCGAAAGAGATAGGCTTGTACGGCAACGCCAGCATTGCCGTGTTGTTTTTGTATTTCTTCCAGGATTCTTAGGGTTGCCTCCGTGTAGGCGGAGCCCTCCATGTCGATCTCGATGCTGTTCTCCATTGCTGCGGCCGCTGCGGCAATGTCATGCGTCAAAGAGAGGCACAGTTGAGGATCGAGATCGAGCCCAAGCTGGGTTAGCTTGACAGCGATATTCCCGGTGATGCCGGCCTCGCGCAACGAGCGCAGGATCTGCACGTAACCATCGCGGGCCCTTAGCGCCTCTTCAGGCGTGGAGACGTTTTCGCCAAGATGATTGAGGATGATGGGCTGACCGTCACGAGAAAGCGGAGCGATAGCTCGGAGCGCTTCGTCGAGCGCCTCACCAGCAATGAATCTCCGAGCGAAGCCATATCTCGTGCCCAGGCGCCCGATGCTATGCGTCACTGTTTTCTTTGTCGAGAGCCAGAAGATCAGATTGCGCAGCGGGTTCGTCATTCGCCCTTTTTGCTTGATTTGCCGTTGAGAATCTAACAGAACGCGTTAGAATGGCCTACCCTGCTCTCTTCCCCCGCGCGCAGTTCGGCCTGCAAATCAGAGCCCAAGGCCATGGGTTGCAAGTGGACAGCTCGCAGGTTCGGCCCTGCATTAGCCGCAGTGGGCATTTCGATGATCGAGGATGTCTTTTGGGCTGAGTGTTGCATCTCACCGGTAGAACCGCGTTTGCGACGCGCGATAAACCATTTCACGGGGAGGACGGGCCAATTTCCAGCACGATGACGGCATTGCTCGAAGCGAAGCGAGCTGACCAGCCCTTTCAGTTCATGGCGGCCTCTTATCTGATTCGCATCGGGGCGGAGCCTGTTGAAACGCTCGGGGAGTTAGCCAAAAGTTTACGGAGCTGTCCGCAGGCCTCTATTTTTTATCATACGTTCCAAAGCCTGGAAGCGCATCATTACACGCCTTTTTCCTGCGATTTTGCGCAGTGGGCGCTGAGCGCATGCAGTGAAGCGGCTCTGGCGGAGCAGTTAGCCATCGTGGACCTTCGTGAGATCGTGTCGCTCGAGGACTTGCGCGGAATTCTGGCGGACATTGTCAGCGATTACCTGAAAGAGCACCCACAAGCGGCGGACCGCCGGGCATTTGAGGCTTTCTATTTCTGCGAAGCGAGAGAAGTGACGGTGTCATCGGGATCGCCAGCCTGGACGCTCACCGAATTGGCCGAAGGAATTCGCCACCTGGGACATCAGTCGCTGCACTATCACTTCATCAATTCAAGGCTGCGGCTGCAACTCCGGACGAATGATTTCTCTTTTTGGATTGAGCACAGCTTGGATCATCCCTGGCTCGCCGCCCGCCTCAATCGCATCGATTTCTACAACAATACTCTCGACGAACTGCGCCAAGGCATTCTGGATGTTCTCGAGCCGCCGGAAAGCCGATGAGCACAACTGAAGTTGCCAAACCGTCCGCAGTTCTGCCGGTGCTCGAGGACTACGCCGCAATCGTGGGTGAGCCTGAAATCAACGAGCTGCGGGAACTGGCCCGCCGGCTAGCCGGACGCCGCGTGAAAATGGTCAATTCCACCGCAGTGGGCGGAGGCGTGGCGGAAATCCTGAATCGGCTTGTTCCCCTGATGGAAGAAGTTAATGTGCCGACGCGCTGGGAAGTGATCACCGGAGGCGAGAAGTTCTTTCATATCACCAAGGCTTTTCACAACGCCCTGCACGGCGCACCATATGACGGCGCGGCAGACTGGTTCGAGACGTTTCTGGCCACGAATGAAGAGAACCGGCGCCGCATGCGGTTCGATGAGGATTTCATCGTCATTCACGACCCGCAGCCGGTCGCGCTGATCGCCGAGCGCAATTCCGGCCCGCACCGCTGGGTTTGGCGCTGCCACATCGATCTCTCCTATCCGAACGCTCAGGTGTGGGACTTTCTCAAGCCTTGGGTAGATCGCTATGACGCCTCGCTGTTTTCGTCGCCTCAATTCACGCGCGGCCTGCGCATTCCGCAATATCTGTTTTTCCCCAACATTGATCCGCTGGCGGACAAGAATCGCGCTCTCGACCCCGAGTTCGTGCGCAACGTTCTCGAACAATTTCATCTCGATCCCACGCGGCCGATTCTCACGCAGATTTCGCGCTTCGATCGGCTCAAGGATCCGGTGGGCGTGATTCGCGCTTATCGCCTGGTGAAAAAATATGAAGATTGCCAGCTGGTGCTGGCGGGCGGCAGCGCAACGGACGATCCTGAAGGCGCGGCTGTGTTAGCCGAAGTGGAGCAAGCCGCCGCGGATGATCCAGATATACACATCCTCAATTTACCGCCCTGGAGTCACTTGCAAATCAATGCTTTGCAGCGGGGATCAACGATCGTGATCCAGAAATCGCTGCGGGAGGGTTTTGGCCTGACGGTGAGCGAGGCACTATGGAAGAAGAAGCCGGTAGTAGCTTCGGCCGTCGGAGGCATTCCCTCGCAAGTCATTCACAAACTTACGGGAATGCTGGTGCATTCGGTGGAAGGGACGGCCTACCAAATTCGGTTTCTGCTTGCCAATCCTTCCTTTGCCAGAATACTCGGCGAAAATGGGCATCAGCACGTCAAAGAGCATTTTCTGCTGACGCAGAACCTCAAACGCTATCTTGTTCTATTCCTAGTTCTTCTTCAGGGTGATTAGCCCTTATTCAGTACCGCGCGACATCCGGGACCGCGCGGCAGCCCGCGTCCGAATTGGCTTGATTACATCCCTGGTCTGTCGGCGAAATCGAAGAGTGTTTGGTCGGCTCCCGTCCCAACTGGAAATCCTAAAAGCCCGCTTCCGGGGGCGGGACGCTGCCCTCAAAATGGCGAAGAAGAAGGGAGTTAGGCTTGCGCAGCAAGGCGGCGAGGGCACAACTTTTCGCTCCGCTATGGGTTTACAATTCAGGAGATTGCAGGCGTTCCTCGTAATAGTTTGTCACTCGCCGGGAGCCCGAAAATGGCCGCACAAAGACTGCGACGCAAGCATTCCTCACCACGGGTAGGCGTTATTTTCGCTGCACTGACTAGCCTGATGTGTGCCAGTCTCATTATTCTGCTGCCCTACCTGGCTGCGGGCGGCGCAGAACACGCGGTTAGCGATCCGCAATTGAACCGCTCGGGACAGGCGACAAGTCTCAAGGGTTTACCGCCCACCGATCTGACCGAAGACCAAGCCATCGTACATGCGCTGAACCGCCTGGGCTATGGCCCGCGGCCGGGCGACCTGCAACGAGTCAGAGATACAGGTCTGGCAAAGTGGATTGACCGGCAGCTTCATCCCGAATCTCTGAATGACTCGCGACTGCAATCGCGCCTCTCGCGCTTTCCGACGCTCGCTATGTCCTCCGAAGCGCTCTTAGAGAGATTCCCTCGGCCACAAGTCGCCGCCCGGCGCGAGGGCGTCAGCCCGCAGCAATATCGTAAAGAGCAACGAGAGAAACTGCAGGCCTCGCGGCAGGCTGCGGAGACCCAGCAGACCGCAGACAGCCAGCGAGAACAGATGACGGATCAGAATTCTGGACAGCCGAATGACGATTCCCGGCAGGAAAGCGCGCAGACCAGCGGAAACTCGCAGCAGGGCGCGGGCAAAGCGTCGGCGCAGACGATGGCTCCCGATGAGCTTGCGGAAATTCTTCTGCCTGGCGCCAAGAACCTCAATAACCAAAGCGTCTCTGGCAATCCCCGCGCCAATCCGATGATGAAATACGATCAAATCCAAACGCCGCAGCGCGTGATCGCCGAGTTGGCGATGGCCAAGATGGATCGCGCCGTCAACAGCGAAAAGCAGCTCTACGAGCAGATGGTGGATTTCTGGTTCAACCACTTTAACGTCTTTGCCGGGAAGGGCGCGGACCGCTGGCTGCTTACCTCCTATGAGCGCGACACGATTCGCCCGCACGCGATGGGCAAGTTCCGCGACCTTCTGGGGGCGACGGCAAAAAGCCCGGCCATGCTTTTTTTTCTTGATAACTGGCAGAGCGTCGATCCCAAGGCGTGGGGGCTCCTGCAGCAGGAACAAGCGGAACGCAGAGCCCATCGCGCTCGATTCGGGGGCCCTTTCGGTAGACCTCCTTTTCCTCCTCCAGGCCCTCTAGGCGCGAATCCAAATCAGGCTAAAAGGCAAGAGCGCGGTTTGAACGAAAATTACGGCCGCGAGCTGATGGAGCTACATACGCTTGGCGTCGACGGAGGATACTCACAGGGGGACGTCGTCGAAGTGGCGCGTTGCTTCACGGGCTGGACCATTCGGCACCCGCAGCGGGACCCGCAGTTCTGGTTTAACGAACGCCTCCATGATCCCAATCCGAAGATGGTGCTCGGCCATAAGATCGATGCTGGCGGGATGAAGGATGGGGAAGAGGTGTTGGATCTGCTGGCGCGCGATCCGCACACAGCGCGTCATCTTTCGTTCGAGATTGCGCGACATTTCGTCTCCGATAATCCGCCAGCCGCTCTGGTGGACCGCATGGCGCAAACCTACGAGAGCACCGCCGGCGATATCCGCGCCGTTCTGCACACCATGATCTACTCGCCGGATTTCTGGTCGCGCGAGGCTTACCGCGCCAAGATCAAAACGCCATTCGAGTTAGTAGCATCGGCGGCGCGCGCCGTGGGAGCGGATAGCGATGTGCCGCTTGCGCTGGTGCAGTGGACGGGCCGAATCGGCGAGCCGCTTTATCAGTGCCAGCCGCCCACGGGTTACTTGGATAAAGCGGACGCCTGGGTGAGCACCGGAGCTTTGCTCAACCGCCTGAACTATTCGCTGGCGCTGGCGGGGAATCGGTTGCCTGGCGTGCGAACGGAGATTCGTGAGCTGCTGGGAGGCGACGCTGCCAGGCAGCCCGGTGCGGTGCTGAATCAAGCCATCTCCGTTTTGCTTTCAGGAGAAGCGTCTCAACAAACGCGGGAGACGCTGGAGAAGCAGATGAGCGATCCACGCGTGCTGCAAGCCAGTCTGGATGATCCGATTACGCAGGTAAACGAAGGCATGATCGCCGGCTTGGTGCTGGGCGCGCCGGAATTCCAGAGACGCTGAAAGAAGATGCCACGGAGGGGAGAATCACGGTGACCATACCACGACGGGCATTTCTGAAGAACGGCGGCGTAGCCATGATCGGCATGAGCACGCTGCCGGGATTCCTGCGCCGCGCCATCGCCGCGACGCCCACGCCCAATCGCAAGAAGCTCGTCGTGCTTTTCCAGCGCGGCGCCGCCGACGGGCTGAATATCGTGGTGCCCTTTGCCGAACCCAATTACTATCGTATCCGTCCAACCATCGCTATTCCGCAGCCTCGGCAGGGGGGCGAATTGGCGGCCCTCGACCTGGACGGCTTTTTCGGCCTGCATCCCAGCCTCGCGCCGCTGATGTCCTTTTTCCGCAAACAGCAACTTGCGATCGTGCACGCTGCGGGTTCGCCCGATACAACGCGCTCGCATTTCGATGCGCAAGATTATATGGAATCGGGCACGCCCGGCGTGAAGTCTACCGAAGACGGGTGGCTTAACCGCGCTCTGCAGTCGGATCCCGAACCGGGCGCTTCTCCGTTCCGCGCCGTAGCCATGGGGCCAAATCTTCCGCTCACGCTGCGCGGTTCCGCACCGGCCATCGCGCTGCCGGACGTGCGCCAGTTCCGCGTGTTTGCGCTATCGCCCGCGGTGGAAGGCGGCTTCGAGACCCTGTATGCGCAAACGGTTGACGAAGCGCTGCGCGGCACCGGCACCGAAACGTTCGAAGCCATCAACATGTTGCGGAAAGCTGATCCTTCACGTCTCCAGCCTGAAAATGGCGCCGATTATCCGCGAAATCGTGTGGGCCAGGCACTGAAGCAAGTGGCCCAGCTTCACAAAGCCAATATCGGACTCGAAGTCACGTTCGTGGATACCGGGGGCTGGGACAATCACGTCAACGAAGGCGGGGCGCAGGGCCAGCTTGCGAACTTATTGCACGATCTCGGACAATCGCTCGCGGCTTTCGCTCAGGATATGGGCGACCGAATGGACGATATCGTCGTGGTCACGATGTCCGAATTCGGCCGCACCGCGCACGAAAATGGCAATCGCGGCACCGATCATGGCCACGCCAACTGCATGTTTGTGCTGGGCGGGCCGGTAAAGGGCGGGAAAGTTTACGGCAAATGGCCAGGGCTCGGCCCTGAGCAGCTCAACGAAGGGCGCGACCTCGCGCTGACGACCGATTTCCGGTCTGTGCTCGGCGAGATCATTTCGCGGCATCTGGGCACGA
>QHYS01000037.1 GCA_003223325.1 Acidobacteriota bacterium | reverse complement strand
CCTTTGATAGATTTCCGACACGACATCCTCCTTTCATGGTTCTCACCAAGCCAGAGGGGAGGATGCCATGCCGGAACGGTCAAACCTATTCGAGTCTCACTGGTCGAACCAGTGGCTTACCTAAAATCTGAGTTAGCGTGGGCCGGCTGCAGGAATTTACTTTTCTGCAGTGACCACCGTATCTGATGACGGAATAACTAATAGAGCGTCTGGAGGTGAGACATCGCCGGGACGAGCCTGAGGAAATCCGAATACGTTCTGGCGGGAATGGCGCGCTCCCGCCCGGTCCACAGATCTGTAGGGCCATAGTGCGCGTGCTGTTATTCCAGCGCGCGGCGCGTCCGGCTCCACGGCGGCGCGGTTGTTTGGCCTGAGCTTGAGTCGCAGGCACAGCCTTATCTGGCGGCGCCCGCGCAGGACCAGCAGCGAGCTACTTCGCGGCGCTAGGAGCCGGTCTCGCCGCCGGCGCGCTGAATTGGACCGTGTCTGCCACGAGCTTCCCTTCGGTGGGCTCTTTCGCGTGAATGACCACGCGATCGCCAACGTTCAAATCCGACAGTTTGGCCGCGGACTTATTTTTGCTGAACGTCGTCTGTGGCACGACCGCGACAGTTACCAGGGTGTTTGCTGTCGTTTTCACAGTGATGGAATCTTTGGTCACGGTGGCCACTGTGCCGATTACGTGCTGTTCATCGCCATGAGCGAAGGCTGCCGCGGTAATCAACGAGATGCAGGCAATGAGAATCAAGGAACGAGCTTTCATTTGTTTCTCCTCTTATTACGATTCTACGCGAACCGTAAGCGCATGTCCGCTAACATTTGCGCCCTTTCTCGGCTGACGAAAGGGCCACGCCTGCCGGTATGTGCGCACAGCTCCCTAATGGTTCGGAATCTGCACGGCCGCAGTGACTACGCAAACCCACAGCAGTATCTCGGCCAGCGCGGCAAACCGAGCGATTCCCGGAGTGTCGCTGGTCTGGCCCCAGTCGCGCGCTTTGCGCTGCACCACGACGTGCCAGATGAGCGCCAGCGGCACGAACATACCGAGCTTCCATTGAAACGCGATATTGCCGATAAACGCCGTCGCGATTCCGGAGAAGAGCATGAATCCGCCTGTCAGAACGACGGCAAAGCCAATCCAGTTCCAGGCGAAGAGGTCCTGCGCGACTTGCGCGGCGGTAGCGCGCCGGCTGCCCACTCCCAAAAGCCGCAAATCCAAAGCGAAATTGGTCCCGAGCCATATTGATAGACCGGTGAAATGAATCAGCTGCACGAATGGGTACGCCCATATCGACTCGCGTGTCATCAATCCCCAGGGAGTACCCTCCAACCACTTCGCGAATGCGACCAGCGTATCATGCATAGGAGCGCCCTTTCTTTCGCTGAAGTGCTGACAGCTCTAGCCAAGTCCTTCCAGCGCCGGAATCTCCGACGCCGAAAGGATTGTCGCCACCCACAGCAACAAGGAGATCAGCGCTATGATCTTCGCGGCCTGCGGGATTTCAGGATTTTGCGACCAGCTGCGCGCGCCGCGCTGAACGATAAAGGCAAAAATCGCCGACACCGCGATCAGTGTCAACTTGATGTGGAACACTTTGGAGGGCGCCCAATCGCCCGCGTCCGTCGCAAACATCAGGAACCCGGAGATCACTGCAAACGTGAATCCGATCCAGGCCCACGGGAAAAGCTGCTCGGCGAGTTCTCCGAGGCCTCGCCTGCGCGCCGCCACGCCCATGACACGCAAATCCACAACGGCGATTGATCCAATGCACCAAAACATGGTCAGATAGTGAGTCACCGCAACGGTCGAATACATCCATCCCGTACTGCCCAAGGTTTTTACCCAACCCGTTTGTTCCAGTGCCTCCCACATTTCGGTCTCCTCCTTGCGACGCGATGTCGATTCAGATCTGCCGGCACCGCCGGCCCGGCCCTCTTATACTTCATAATTCCCCCAAGTTCCAACTCCTCCTTACCTCCGGCTCTCGTCGTTCTGAACCACGGACTCGTAATGGCTTCCGCATTTTACGGGCGGACCTGGTAAATCAGAGCTATGCCGCGTCCAAACTGGCGCCAATAATATCCAGTCCTTTACATGGTGGGCCGTTAAATCGGTGCAAAAACTGGGGGCGACGAGTCTAGTGGTGGTGTTCTGCAGCGGGAGTTTTCGGGACTGAGCCGCCATTCAAAAATTGTTCTTCCTGCTCCTCCTCGGCACGGTCCGCTTCGGTTTTCGGGTTCAGCTTCTTCATATGCTCCAGCTCTTCGGAGGTGATCTGCGGCAAGTGGCGTATGAACAAAACTAGCTTCCAGGTCTCGGCATCGCCGATTTCCAGATTCTTTCCTGAGTTGGGACTCGAAGCGGGCCCGAAAGCGGGCATGCCGCTCAAGCGCACTCCGTTCTCGATCGTGTAGTAAAGCTCGCCATCACTTTTGTTTTGCGTTTCGGCAGTTTACCGTGGCATATAGCGCAGTGGTCGGCGAAGTGCTCCTGCCCTTCGCGAACGTTCTCAGCCGTGGGCACAAAGGGATTTTTCATTCTATAGGTTGTCGGCACGGCGAGGCTCTTTGCGATCCCTGCTGCAAACGCCTCGATCCACGAAGGATTTTCTCGAGCGCTGAATCCACGTCGCACCAGAAGAGTTGCGTAAATTCCGCCGGCTGCAAAGAGACCGATCACCACCAAGAGAACGATCTTCCACGTTTTCATGCCCATTTCTCCTGCGCGTGAGTTGGTACGCGCGGTGGAATGAGGTGAGCACCGAAGCCTTAGAAGGCCGCGCCCCACGGATCAAGCGTACCGCTAGCCGAAACGATTTCAAACAAGAACCCAGGATTGAGGAAATGGGGGAGTCTAGGCGGTGACTTTCGCAAGCAGACCGTACAGCGCCAACCCCACACCTCCTAGAAACAGCATGGTCGACAGATAGCTTACCGTGGGATTGATAGAGAAAGGAAGATTCAGGCTATCGCTGCGAACGGCAACATAGTGGATGACGAGGCCCAAGATCATGTACAGGAACCCTCTTCTGACTTGGCTGCCCTTGCTGGCAGGCATCGGCGCGGGCCCGAGCCGCACTTTCGGAACGACCTCGCGGCAATGAGGGCAGTGCGATTGATTCACTGCGACTGGTTTGCCGCAATAAGCACATTGCCGCCTGCTTTCGATGCGCTGTTGAAGGCTGCTCACGGTCCAGATCTTGTGTTCTTCGCAGAGAACATCCTGTTCGTTCACTTTCAGACAGCATCGGCCTTAATGGCGTTTTCGTCAACGAAACCGGGGTGGCTGTAAGCGAATCAGCTACCCCACCGGTCCCTAATTCCCGTTCTATTGTTCGATCCCCGGTGTAGTCGTTGTGTACACTCACCCTCATTTTGAACAAGGGGGTAGTTTCTAAACATCCCTATCGGCCCGTAAGGTCTTAGACATCATAATGTTAGCAGAAGTCGAATGGCCCCGGTCCTGCTTTCCTTAGAGCTGCGGCCAACGACAATGCTCGAAGTTGTTGATTCAGCGGAACGAGAGGAAAGCACCATGAGACAAATGCTTCAGAGCACGCCGAATGAACCCGTGAATTCAGCGCTGGGAAGTGGCCAGAATGCTTCGGCGGGCCTCGCAGCGAACGCTACGGTATATGTTTACGGCCACGGACCGACGAGGAATCCGTTCTACGAGGAGGCAAGAGCCCTCAATACCAGCGCGCAAGGCGCTTCACTCATTCTCGGCGCCGCGGTAAGCCGGGGACAGAAGTTACTTCTGGTCAGCGTAACCGGGCAAGACCCCGTGGAAGCTCAAGTCGTTCACGCGCGGACCCTGGACGCTCAAATGTTCGAGGTTGAAATCGCATTTCCCATCCCCCGGCACGATTTTTGGAGACCATCTCGCGGAACGGCAAAGCGCGGAGAGGAGAGGCGTCGCTCTCCGCGCGTGGGGCTGCCACGTGGAATGACTATTGCTTGGGAGGGTACAAGCCGGCACGACATCTCGCGCGTTTCCTCGCTCAGTTTGGGGGGCGTCTTCATCGAGGCCTCCGACCCCGCGCCGGCGGGCGACACGCTTCGGGTGCAATTCGATATCCCCGGCGGAGCCGTTTGCGGACAAGCGTTGGTTCGACGCTCGCTCAAGGGTAGGGGCATGGGCGTTGAATTCACGGAACTGACCCCAGCTTCACGAGCCGGGCTCAAGGAACTGCTGCAAAGACTGCTCGGGGATGTTCAGAGGGGAAGACCTTAGTGGCAAAGCGGATTCGGAGGAGGCGAGAAGGGGCTGGCGCCACTTGCCGGCCCTTTTTTTCCCTCTCTTCTTGACAAGCTCTTGCCCATGGACGAGAGTTTGCGGCATTCTTGACCGCTTCGAGTAGGGCATCTCACCATAATTTGCGGGGATGAATGGCTACGCAATTCATTGTGCACGACAAAGCCGATACAGTCGGCGTGATCGTGGTGGAGGACGTGCGCCCCGGCCAGGAGCTGACAGGCTGGATCATGCAGACTGACGAGACCATCTCGCTGAAGGCTCTCGAGACCGTGCCGCTCGGTCACAAAATCGCTCTCCGAAACATCAAGTCCGGTGACACCGTTTTGAAATACGGCCATGACGTCGGCCGCGCGATCGCCGACATCGGCCAGGGCCGCCACGTGCATATTCATAATCTGAAGACCAAGAGGTGGTGAGCGTGGGCCGATACGATTTCCACGGTTTTCGGCGCGAGAATGGCCGCGTAGGCATCCGTAATCACGTGATCGTTCTTCCGCTTGACGACCTCTCCAACGCCGCCTGCGAGGCTGTGGGCAACAACATCAAGGGCACCTTGGCGCTGCCGCATCCCTATGGCCGGCTGCAGTTCGGCGAGGATCTGAAACTGCACTTCCGCACGCTGATTGGAACAGGCTCGAATCCAAATGTGGCAGCCTGCATCGTTATTGGGATCGAGCCTGGATGGACTAACCACGTGGTCGAAGGTATAGCCAAAACCGGCAAACTCGTGGCGGGTTTTTCAATCGAAGGCAACGGAGATATCAGCACCATTGCCGCCGCTTCACGAAAGGCCCGCGAGTTCGTTCAGTGGGCTTCGGAAAAGCAGCGCGAGCTGTGCACGATCCAGGAACTCTTCGTATCCACGAAATGCGGCGAGAGCGATACAACTTCAGGGTTGGCTTCCTGCCCCACCGTCGGCAATCTGATCGACAAGCTCGATCCGCTTGGGGCCACCACCTGCTTCGGAGAAACCTCCGAGCTCACCGGCGCCGAAATGGTGTGCGCTAGCCGCGCCGCCAGCAAGGAAGTAGCAGAGGAATTCATGCGCGTCTTCAACGCGTATCAAGAAATCATTGAACGCCACAAGACGAGCGATCTCTCCGAATCTCAGCCGACCAAAGGCAACATTGTCGGTGGGCTGACCACGATTGAAGAGAAGGCCTTTGGCAATCTCCAGAAGATCGGCCGCAAGACAAAGTTCATCGACGTACTCAAGCCGGGGGAAGTACCAGGGAAAGGCGCCGGCCTCTACTTTATGGATACTTCGTCGGCGGCAGCGGAGTGCGTGACGCTACAAGCAGCGGCGGGTTTCGTGGTGCACCTGTTTCCCACGGGCCAGGGGAACGTGATCGGCAATCCTATCGAACCGGTCATCAAGCTCACCGCCAATCCGAAGACGGCGCGTACTATGGAGGAACACATCGATCTTGACGTTTCGGGCATTCTCCGACGCGAGCTGACGCTCGATCAAGCCGGCGATCAGCTAATGGATATCATGATCCGCACTTGTAACGGACGTCTCACGTGCGCCGAAGCTCTGGGGCACCGCGAGTTCGTGCTGACCAAGCTCTACCAATCGGCGTGAAACGAAGCTACTTCGCGACGGTCGCAGTGACGTGGAGAAAGCCTTGCGGGCTTCGATCTACAAGCGCTGACGCGATCCGCACGGGATCCTGCCGAGGATCTCAGGTTTCAAAAAGGGCGAAACGAAGCCCGAACTGCCATCTAGAAAATGAGCTTCAGGCCTAACTGGATGTCACCATTGCTTCCCCATCCGAGTACGGGGTTGCCCGATCCTTGATCCGGCGTCTCGAAGGCTAAACCAAGCGTACCCGCCGGACGTCGCTGTTGGCGATGTCGGCCATTCCGATCGCATCGGCGGCGGGAACACACCTGGAATTCCTCGCACGCGACCAGGGGCTGCAGCCAGCAGGATTTGGTGAGCACCGGCGGCGCTGGCTTTTTCTACTGCTTCGCTATCGACTGAGAGCGGTTGCTCGAGGCTCTCAGCTCCAGACATCGTCGCACGCCATCTTAATTTGGGTGGCTTTCCTCTGGAAGAAGGCAGTTGATTGTCGGAATCAATTTCGTGCCGATCTCGGATTTCGGTACAAAATTACCGTTAAAGAATGCGACCTTCGCAGCCTCTTGCGTCGTGTAATGGCTGCTGATTAAGATAATTTTCGTTCGAGGTGCTACGCGGTGTATTTCTTTGGCTGCTGCCAGTCCGTTCATCCCCGGCATAACGATGTCGAGCACAACCACGTCGGGATCAATCTCAGAGACCCGATCAAGCGCGGCCTTGCCGTTGGCAGCCTCATAAATCTCCCAATGGGATTGCTGCGCTAGCAAACGGCGGAGCGTATATCGTACCAACGGTTGATCATCTACCACGAGGATTTTGGCCGGTGTTGACACGCGTCCTTCTTCTCCATTAAGTGGAGCCCGGCAGTAGGATCATCAAGTCGCGCACTGTACATAGCCGTGTGCCTTCGGTCGTTGATACACCACAAAGAGCCTATTGCCTTATAATTTCGACTTAAACTAGGTTGCGTAGAACAAAAGCAGAGAAATCCGCTAAAGAAGGGTGTAGCTTTCAGCCACTCCGTGAGCGAGGTAGTGCGATACGCTATTCGCAATCATCTGGCACAGCGTCCGTACGACTCCGCACAAACCCGAGGAGATCCTCGTGGGTCGCCGGGAAGCCACGGCGCGGTCTAGCGGGCGCCAGATTCTCACGAACGTAATCACGATCTACCCTTAGACCACCTTCACCGTGCGCCGAACCAAGCAGCGGCCTTGGTGCTGTCCAGCCCATTGCGTATCTTACGGGCCTCTTCGGTCAGGTCCCCCTTCGCTCTCGAGAACGATGCTTTCCCCGTCGTCGAACCGGAGCAGAATGGTTCAGAAGAATTCATTTCGTAACATATTGGGCCCGAGCATCGTTACTACTCAAGGTGCCTTTCGCCCTCTCCACCCGTCGCTCCTCCAGAAATCGGGTTGTTACCAAGTTCGTTTAGTCTATTTGTAGTATTGCCCGAGGGTGTGGCGGGCTGTAGTGTTCCTCGAAGCCGTGAAGAGACGCCGCGAAAAACGCTCCGGGCGACGTTACCCGGTTCCCTGGAAGCTCCAGGGGAGGGGCATTTCATTCCTGGGATTTCGGCATGGTGATGAAGAGGCCCTTCAGGGACGAGTCCTAAATATTAATCACGGTGGGCTTTGCTTATTAACCGAACAGCCCATCGAAAAGTCTGCTGTCCTGCACTGTGAAATCTTCCCCGACAGATCGCATGTCGGAATTCCCACGGTTATGGAAGTCCGATGGATGCGACAGAATCCCGATGGGCCCGGCACGACCGTGGGCCTGCGCTTTCTGATCTAGCCTCCTGCACCGGTCAGCCTTGAATCCGAAGCACGTTCGTCTCTAATCAAATCAGCTAGGCAGGTTCGCTAGCTGATCTTGTTACGCGTTAAGGGTAATTGACGCCATTCCTTCCGAAGCTTAAGCACGAAGAGATTTACTCGTATAGGCGTGGCTGAAAGCAAGTCGCAACGCGACGAGATCAGATGGTGTAACGCGAGAGATGGAGGCGGCCCGATAGATCCCTTATTTGCCTTACACGTGTGGTAAAGTTCATCTTTGTTCTAAGTCAAACAAGACCAACACGTCCCTCGGCATGAAATGGGCACGCTTGCAGCGATGCAATACGTGAAAGGCGCATGGACGGAGAAAATGTACCGTAACTCCTGGCCAGCATGGGCGGGATTCATCCTGGCGGATACGGAGTGGAACCCACTCTACGCCAATGAAGAAGCCAAGAAGATAGTGACCTACCCTGAGGGCCCCCGTAGATTCCCATCGGCGTGGGCCCTCATGCGGAAAAGGATCTTTACTTTGACGAGCAAGCAAAATTCCTCTTTGGCATCTGCTGCTCACGTGGAGTTCCTGTCCGGCAGGAGAAAGTACGTTGGCCTGGCCATTCCCCTGGCTAAATGGCGAAGACCACCCGCCGCGGCGGCAGTGGCGGTCGTGCTGGAACGAAGCGGCGCAGCTTCACGGGGTGCTGCTGAGGTGAGTGAGTCTTTTCGCCTGACAATTGCCCGGCGAATGGATATTAGCCCCAACACGGTGAGGGCATTTATCAGGATGGTCATGGGCAAGCTGGGAGTCTCGACCCGTTCCGGGATTGTCGGGATCGTCTTTCGTGGCATGTATACTACAGGCGATCGCCGCTCTTGACCCATTCACCGGAAACGTGCTTGGAGTCTTCTCTCGATTGTTCCAGTAATGAGCCGCCGAAGTTGGTCCGCGCATAGACAGGCTTTCTGGATTTTGGACGCGGACGAAGGAAAAAACGCACTCTCTTTAAGCTCGTTCCGAACCGGTGCTACGACCTCCCTTGAAGCAGGTCCAAGTGTTCAAAGCGGCGCACAGCACTTTTTCTAGGCTCCCCGAAAAACTGCTGCCCGATGGTTTCCCGATCGAGCTAGCTCACCCGCTCGTCTCGCTCAACCCCAGCGGAGGAGTTCTTGCGATGCCCTGCCCGCAAAAAACCAGATTTCCAGACTCTGTCCTTTTAGGGCCTGCGCCCCGCGAAACCTCATGAAAGTCGCAGCGTCCGGTATCCGGGCTAACCCCTTTGTATTCAGCACGGCGTCAGTTCCGACTGCGGGACTTTCGAGCCCGAAGCTGGTATTTGGTAAGCGATCGGTGGCGAGCGTAGCTCAGCTGGTAGAAGTTATCGGTCGGTGAACTAGATGGTCCCGGTGACTCCACGAAAACTGAAACATCGACTGTTATCTAGCGCGACTCGGAAGCTTGGTCGATTGGCACGAGAGGAATTAGAAGGTGAAGCGCGTTTGCATTTCGAGACGCCGGTTATTCGCCGTCTCGAAGAACCCCTCGCCATTAGGTCCGCCTGCAATCTGATTCGATAAACCGAACAAGGGCGATGTGATGTCGCCGTTAATCGGTCCTGGATTGTTGTGATTTAGCAAATTCTGCGCAGACACTGAAAAGATCAAATTGTAACGGTGCACGGTTTTTGGATTACCGATGATCGAGCCCAAACCTCTGCCAGAGGCCTGTTCCGCGCTTGCGCCTCCTCGGCTTTGACCACTGCTTGGACCTTGTGCGTTGGTAGAGCCATGTTCGGTCCCGAAACCAATGGCTTTCGCAAGCCGTAAGTTGACCCTCATTAGCGCCGGACCGCGTCCATAGTTGCGGCCGAGTATTTGTTCGCCGAGGGAGGGGTTGGAATCGAGCAGGCCGTAGCGCGTTCGAATTACACCTGGGGCGTTCGGGTTGGTGGCAATTCCCGGACGCTCATTGAAGAGCGTGGTCCCGTAAAGATCGTCCCCCGCCGTGATATCGAAGGGCGCGCCTGACTGAATGATCACAAACGGGCTGATCCTCACATTCCACCTCATGTTGATGGATCCGCCCACGGTGACGCGGTGTCGTACATCGGTCGACGCTGGACCATACTCGCCGGTCGGGTTGTAGGGGTTGGAGGGAAACGTGCCAATACCATCGGTGTTGCTCATCGCATGGTTGAGTACGTAAAAGCCAAAGAGTGAGACGCCCTGGTTCACTCTGGTGTTGATATTCGCAATCAGCTGGTTCTGGTTGTAAATACCCGAAGACTCCATCCGAAAGACAGGCCCTTGAAATCCGAGCAGAAATATTCCGCTGGCCGGTACATTCAGATTAAAAGTTCCCGGCAGCGGCGCGTTAATATCCTCCGAACGGAACAGGTGCACACCGTGGGAATATGTGTATGTGATGGCCAGCGCCGTGTTCGCCGGCAACTGCCGTTCTACACTCAGTGCCGACTGTATAACATAAGGGCCACGCAGTTGAGCGCTCACCTCTTGTATGGAATCATGCGCCAATGCAGCCACTGCGGCCGGAGCCGGGACGTTCGGGAAGAAAGTAGGATCGACGACCACATATTGATGTTGACCGGCTCCGTTATAGCGGCTCGCGAGAATCGTATCCGCTAGCGGAAACCGGTCGTAGAACGTGCCGACCCCGGCACGTAGCACGGTCTTCGCGCGCAAATTCTGGGCGCCGCCTCCCGGAGCCCACGCCATGGCGATCCGGGGCGCGAAATCGCGCCAGTCGTGTATGTTCGTCTGGGTTTCATAACGGAAGCCCAGATTCAGCGTGATGTTCGCCCGCACCTTCCACTCGTCGCCCGCGAATACACCAAGGTCCATCTGGCGCTCCGAGAGTCGAGGGATGCCTGTATCAACGGTGAACTGCCTGGCGCCGCCGCCCAAGGCCAGAATCTGTGCCGCTGAAAAACCGAGCTGCTGGAAGAGGAGCGTCCGGCGATAGCGTTCGATGGAAGTGATCTGTGTGCGTACCGGCTGACCCGCAGCGTCGACCACGGGCTGATTATTGGCATCAAGCGCCGGTGCGAGGCCGCCGGAAAACGTGAAAGTACCATTGAAATTCTGGCGTGCGACACTATCTTCGCCCTGCGCTCGAAAGCGGAAGCCAAACCGCCACGTATGGGAGGACCGGATCATGGACGTGTAATTCTGCAGCTCGAAATTATTTCGCGTATCGGTGGATTGGCCGATTTGCGATCCGCCGCCGCGAAATGATCCGAGCACCTGGATTTCCGGGCTGAAATCGTTCGGCGTCATCTGATTAGCGGTGCGGAAATATTGAAAGCGGGTTTCATTAATATTCCTGCCCAATACGGCCGTTTCCGTCATTTGCACGGTCTGATCCAGGTAATGTGAATGGTAACCTCGAGAGATCACGTCGTATCCGCCGATGCCGGCGTCCGTGATATTCGAGTTCGTGGCCTCGTAGGACACCATCAAGGTGTTGTTGTCATTGAGCTGATAATCGACCCTGGGGTTGAGTCGAAGGAAGCGTTGTGGAGTCTTCAGGATCTCATCGAAGGGCGTAATGGCCAGCGTCGTAGGATCGAGCATGACGCCATTGGCAATGGAACCGTTATCCGCCGAGTTTCGTTGGAAGTTAAATGTAAACGACGCGTGCTTCGCCAGCGGTCCGCCGACACCGCCTTCCAGTTCCCTTAGCAGAAAAGGGGCCTTCTGCGAGCCGTAGGGATTTCGCGAATTCCATATGTCACTGCCAACGTTGTAATCGACGGTGCCGTGATATCGCTCTGTGCCGGGCTTGGTGAAAATCTCGATGCGGCCATAGCCAAGCTTGTCGTATTCGGGAGAGAAGGGATTCTGGTTGATGCGGATCTCACGAATCGAATCCTTAGAAGGAAGATTTCCGCCGCTAAAACCATTGACAAAAATCGAGCCGCCGCTGGGCCCGGCGGATGGCCCAGCAAGAGCCTGCAAGTCGGCCTGGAGGTCGGTCGGATCGTCTGATAAGGATTCCAGATCATCGGCGCTGCTCAGGACGAGTGCGCTGGCGTTGTTTGCGGAACTGACGCTAATCTGCGTGGTATCTTCCCCTTTGACCGTAATCTCCTGCTTCTCCATCACGACTACCAGTCGCACGTCCAATGTCTGAGTCCGGCCAGCAGTGATCGAAATCCCGGTCTTCTCGAAATCAGCAAATCCAGCCACGTGGATTCGAAGTGTATACGCGCCGGGAGGCAGATCTCGGAAAATATAGCGTCCCTCCGAATCATCGGTTTGCACCTCCCGCGCTGCGCCGCCAGGGCCGCTGAGCATAACCGTAACCCCGGGCACTGCGGCACCGGAGGGGTCTGTAACCTGCCCGCGCAGACCTACCTCGCCCGATTGTGCCCACAGCGCTCCTGAGGCAAAACACGCAAACACCATCAAAGCCAGTAGTCGCGGCACACTTTTAATCAAATTCGTAGTTAACTTGTTCATGACCTGCGCTCAAAGCTCCAAGGCAAGGATGGCCGACCCACTAGAATCAAAATGTGCATGGGCACTAAGGAGCGTCTTCCCCTCCTCCCTTACCCAGACCCCATGGCCCAATAACGACCTGATCACTGCCCTTCGGCCGCGCCGCTAAAATCGGTTCAACACCGCCGAGGACGAGGATTGCCGTCAACTCTGAGGGCTTCGCTCCCTCGGTGCTCAATACGATCAGAGGCTCGCCGGTCTTCAGTTCGCCGAGCGCTAAGGCAGGGGCACGTTCAAGCATTTGCTCCACGTCGCTTCCGCTGCCTGAGTTGGACGTAGCCAGCGTTCGTGCGACGTTAGGCGGAAACCGGTGCAGTGCGGTGTCATCATTGGTTCGTACAAGAATGGTTCGTCCCGAAGCCGACTCCTTGACCGTGATCGTACGGTTCTGCGCATCAACAGAGACCACCGTAACGCCCAAGTTGCGAAAGGTTCCGGAGACCAGCTTCTCCGCCAGAAAGCTGCCGTCTTCACCCTTTGTGCCGAGCGCGCGGACTTGATCACCAACCTTGATTTCTTCCAGCGTGCTTGGCTTCGCATCGCTAAACTTCACCGAATCGGGAGCGTACCGCTGCGGAATGACGTTCGCAGCCAACGTGATTGTCTGCTGACGGGTGCCGTTCGCCGTTGTGGGGGCCGCGCCCGGGACAGCAATCGTTATTTCTTTTCTTTCAGGATTGACCGCGGTAACCGTTCCTCCGATGCCTCGTCTTTGCCAATCCAGACGCTCCGCCTCCCGAGCATTGGAAAGGTCTGCCTTCGTCATTACAATGACCGATACTGCGAGCACGGATTTCTGGTCATCAGAGACGCGGCCGCGAACGAGTACCCGGTCTCCGGAGCCGATATCACCCACCGTTACCTTGCTCGCAGCACTCAAATCCTTCGCGCCGGGCGGAACGCGTAGAACCGACACTTGGTCTGACAGTAGGATCAGCAGATCGGCACCTGCATCAGTGTGCAGGATAAATTTGCCCGATTGAAGTTGGGTTACTACACCTATGGGCCGAACCGGCTCAGAGCGCGACTGAGTGGTTGCGGAACCTTGCGCCAATGCTGCTGCCGCCCATAGCACCATCAGACCCGGTAGTCCATTCCTCATCACGCCACCTATAAGATAGCCCAGCTAATAGACGGTTACCCGGAGACTTCGGTTCCCCGTGTCATGGCAGATACGAAATCGGCACTCACAATTTTAATCAAGTCACCTGAAGGGAATCTGAATTCAACTTGCTATGGGTGGAGGTGGACCTAATAAGCGTTCCTATTGGCCAAGGCAATCGAACCCCAAAAGTATCCGGTTCCACGACTTCCTGGATGCGCCGTGCATCCACGCTCTTCAGCCGGTGAGTGCCTTGCATGAATTGGACCGCCACGCAGACTACCTCCCGGCAGATCCAGCTGGCACTCAACTAATCTGGTAACTAGGGCGGAGGGACAGGTCACATGAACAATCCCGACCATTACACGCTGATCGAGAACCATCCCCAGCGATGCTGTATTGGCGTCGTGGCGTGGCAGGCAAAGGCTTCGACGGTTATTATCTTGGCGTGCGCCGAGATTAGAATCTATCCGGCACAAGATCGATGCGAGGGCGTCGTTAACGTGAGTTTACCGGAGTCAGGAACGATGCGCTGTCATCTTTTAGCAGCGGCCTTTATGGTTGCGGCGATTGGAGTCCGTAGTGCGCAGACTCCGCCCCCGCAGCGTGCGCCGGCACAAGAACCTCAGCCACTAAGTCAGCCCCAGATCGCAGCGCGTTACGTGGGCTCGCGAGCCTGCCAATCCTGCCACACCCAAATCTACAGGCGCTGGCAAAAGACGCCGATGGCGAATGTCGTCCACAACCCGCGCGAGTACCCCGACGCAATTCTTCCTGATCTGGACACTAATACCGTCAAAAAATTCACGCGCGAAGACGTGGGGCTCGTCTACGGCAGTATCTGGAAGCAGCGCTATTTCACCAAAATTGGCGATGATTATTTTCCGCAGCCTTCCCAATGGGACATCATGAATCACGTCTGGCGCGCCTACTTCGTCCCCAACGATGCCGATTGGTGGGCGCCGCTCTACCCACCCGACAATATGAAGCGCCCCACCAGCACGCTCTGCGACGGCTGCCATTCCGTGAATTTCAATATTCGCGATCACAGCATCACGGAATGGAACGTCAGGTGCGAACGCTGCCACGGTCCCGGCAGCGAGCACGTGGCCCGCCCCTCACGAGCGAATATTCAGAATCCTGCGCGCATGAATTACGTCGATGCGACTGACACATGCATTCAGTGCCATTCGCAAGGCCGTCCGCTCACGAATCCAATTGAAGGCAAGTATTACGACTGGCCCGTTGGCTTCCACGTAGGACTGAACCTACAGGATTATTGGCAGCTCGAGGAACACAAGATCGGCGAGACCAGCTTTACGCATTTTCCCGACGGCACGGCGCACAAAAATCGCATGCAAGGCAATGACTTTGTGCAAAGCGTGATGTATCGCCGTGGGGTGACCTGCTTCAGTTGTCACGACGTCCACGGCACGGCGAATTACGCGGAGTTGCGGCTTCCTCCCAATCAGATCTGCTTCACCTGCCACGGCCCGGGCATGCCTAACGGGCCTCGCACGGCGACGCTAGAAGAGCACACCCATCATCGCGCGGATGTCCTTTTCACCACGGCCACAGGTCTTCTCGAATGGAATCCCGTGACGAACACGATCGCACAGATTACGCTTCCGCCGACCTTTCAAGTGGGCGGAATGGCGGCGAGCGCGGACGGCACGAAGGTCATCGTATTTAGCGACGTTGAACCGGGCGCTGTGGTCATGTATGACAGTGGTAGCGACACCATTGCAGCGCAGAGGAATTACCCGGGCTTTGTTTTTGGGGTGCAGGCGAATCCGGCAGGAACGCTCTTTACGGTCTTAGACGACACTGGTGGATTGCAGGTTTACGATGCGCAGTTGAACGTGCTGGGACTAATTCCCCCCGGTGTTTTTGATACGGGTGTGCTTTTCAGCCAAGATGGAAACTCGATTTATGTGGTCGCTGATAGCGGTGGCGTTCCTGCTATTTTCACCGTAAATACGAACAATTTGCAGCTCGTTGGAATAGCGCCCGCGTATGCTACGATTCCGCCCCACGCGGAGCTTTCTCCACCCTACATCATAGAAACGCCTTTCGGGGTTGACTCGACCGGGCTCATTTTCGGCGCGGCGGACCATGGCATCGCCGTGGACGATTCCACTTATTTTCAGACGATCTTCCCACCCGCTAACACACCTATCTTCGACAAACTAGTCGAGCCAGACGCCGGTCCCATAAACGTGGCCACGACCGTGCAAGTACTGACTTCTTCATTCGACGCTATTCCGGATGCGTGGTTTGGATCGCAGCGCGCCGCGACCGAGGACCTCCTAAACGGCGGAGGGCTTCAGATTACCGCACCTCCGTCGATTCAGGCGGGGCCCGTTAATCTGAAATTGATTCAACCGAATGGAGTGCAAATCTTCGATCCGCTCGCGTATAGCTACGGTCGCGCCCCGTTGTTCCTTTCGGGCGACGCGGGCTCCCCCGAGGGCGGAGAGACGGTTGATATCATCGCGGTGGGAATTCCCAACGATCCTTCGAAGATTCAGGTCAGCGTCGGCGGCAGCGCAGCCAGCGTAGCGACTGCTACTATTTTCCAGTCAGCATTTCCGGCGGTAGACATCAAAGCGGCGCTGCCCGCCGGTATTCCCGGTGCGGCGGACCTAACTGTAACCACGTCCGCAGGATCGATGGTGATGCCGAAGGCCTTTCATTTTCTGCAGAGCGGCGTCGATTATTCTTCGACCGATACTCTCCAGTCGATTTTCTATGACCGCTTCCGTAATCAGCTTTACCTTTCTGCGGGTGACCACGTGGACGTCTTCTCGCTCGCGAGCAAGCAATTTCTCGCACCTTTTGCTCTTCCGAGCAGTGGAGGGAAAAAACAGTTCGCCGGAATGGCGCTCACTCCGGATGGCTCAAAGTTGATTGTCACCAATCTGATTGACGGATCGGTTGATCTTCTCAATCCCGATAATCCTTCGAGTGTGACGAGTGTCCCGATAGCGCCCGGCTTCCCTGGGCCTGACGGACTGCCTTGTTTCATCGGTCCCGCTTACGCCGCTACGACGAACACAGGAAAGGCTTTCATCGTGTACGGCGGCGTTTCGGGAATCAACTGTGGTCCTGGCGGGCCTGTTTACGAACTCGATCTTTCGACGTTGAGCGTTAGCACTCCGCCGGTGGGCTGCCCTCAGGAAGATTCCTTCGTTTCTTCTAGCCGTGACGGAAGCAAGGTTGCCTTCGGAGGCGGGCCGTGGAGCATCTTCGATTCGGCCAGCAGCACATGCGCGTACAAGACGTTTTTCCAGCCTTACGGCGCGGCGGCTTCCGGCGATAGAAATATCTTTGCCGCTGGTTTCCGGCTTACTGATTCGATGTCTAATCTTCTGAACATAATGGCGTTTCCGGACCCTTACTACCCAGCGCAACTCCCAGGAACTCCGCAAGGCAACGGCGAGGTGCCTCTAATCGAAGAGAAGATGAATGACACCGGCAGTTTGCTGTATGTTCCGTTCGCCAATTCCGTCGATATTCTGGATGTCAATCACGCCGTGCTGCAACGACGCGTCTCGCTGAGCGAGCAGATTCCTTCGGTTATCGATGCTCTGGCTATCGATACGACTGGGCAAAGCATATTCCTGATCACAAACAAAGGATTGACCATCGTTGAACTGGATGCCGTGCCGTTGTCTATAGGAAATATCGCGCCGATAACAGCCTCGCCGGAAACACAAATCAGAGTCCGGGGGAGCTGCTTCGCGGTGGGTACGACAGCAACGATTAACGGCACGTCCGCCGCATTAACCTTCACAGACGAGAATACCTTACAACTGACGGTGCCGACGGTTCCTTCCGGCGCGGCGCAAATTCAGGTGTCAAATCCTGACGGTTCGACGTATTCGCTTGAGGACGCCTTCACAATCCCCTGAAGTATCCACCGACCAACGTTTTGGTCACTGCTCCCGATTCTTGTAGAAATAGCGATTGCGTATTCTCCTGAAAACCATTGAATATGGTTTGCCGCAGGACTTGATCGCAAACATATCCGTAGTGGAAAACGTTCGCGGCGACAGCCGTAGAGTAGCTTTGGCAAGCAACTCTGGTACACCGAAAAAGAGCACCGTTCGTTTACGTGTCACCGCAAAAGCTGTTCAGGCGTCACCACTCGCGCCTTGAGACGGTCCTCGGGGAAATCCTTGGGATTCAGGGTGACAATGAAATCTGCGTCCCCTTCTTCGGAGCAAAGACAGAAGGGATTGTCGCTGGGATCGGGTGAAATTTCGACGGAAGAGCGTACCTTGACGTTTTCTGCCTCTTCCCCCAGTAGGTTAATTATCTTTCCGATGACATGGGTACGGACGCGACGGCGCTTGAGAATCTCCTTGTACTCCTCCAAAATATCGTCAGTGATAAGCCAGAGAAAATTCCCGTCCCGTGCCCATCTGCGGAGCACATCTGCACTGGCAAATTTCCCTGGAACGTAAGATTCTCTTGAAACCAGAGATGCCAGCCAAGAGTACGCTTGTATCAACGATGCCCCGCGTTTGGCGTTTCTTAGCCCTCCGCGGCAACGGTGATCTCCGGCATACGTCGCCTCTTTTTCCGATAAGTACGAACCTCGTTCAAGATTTCCTCTTCAGAAGTCTGACCCATGTCCTTTGCCGCTTCCGCTAGCGAGGCAAGAAATTCCTTTTTCCATCCGCGGCGCTTCCTTCCGCGCGGCAAGTCCTTGTAGAGATAGAGTTGGCTCATTCGCTTTTCAATCTGTTCTCTTAAGGCTCGAAAGGGCACCGCCAACTTCATCGGCGGTTGCTCTCCAGAGGTGACCCGATAAACGAACAGCACATATGTCGGATTCTCGATCTTAAGTCTTTCCTCAGAGGCGCTGAACACATCCATCCACTTCGAGAGGCGCGCTGCCGGCGTTCCCAAAGACTGCTTTAAGCAGAATGCGAATTTGGCCTTCAATAGAGTGTTGGCGTCGAAAAAGTAGGTCCCTTCTGACCTCTTGGGCTTCACGACACCGAATTGAACCAAGTTTTGCAGTTCCTTCGGCGGAACCTGCAGGACCGCACTCGCTTGTTTTAGTTTTAGCGCTTGTCCAGTCATTAGGCAGCTCCAATTAACATCTACAGTTTAGATGGTTAATGCCCTCGGGTCAACAACCAAGCACAGCTCGGTGTCTCATTCAGCTAAGAGGCCGAATTCCCCTCGCCTCGGAACTCACTGAAAATACGACGCGAATCGCTTGACCACTGCCCTTTTTAGGAAGCGGTGTTAAAATGTGTCAGTTCTGTTCGACAGAAGGCTTGTAAGTTATTGAAGGGGACGTAGTTCAGTTGGTTAGAACGCTGCCCTGTCACTCTAGAGAAGGCCACCAAAAACAAAGGCAGTTAACTTGGAAGTTCCTTAGTTACTTTGCACGATCAGGCACGGCCAGGCATCCGCTAGCATTCGTCGGAAATAAAAACTGACACAAAAACTGACACACCCACCGCTCACCGCCCCCGACGGCGGTAGAGTCATCGACACCCGCTTTTGTGCGCCGCCGAAAAAAGCAAGGCTATGACGCGAAAATGTGATCGCGGACGCGACCTTTGCCACGATATTCGCACAATTTTCGCGCAGTACTGTGGCCAAGCGTTTATACGCCAATGGTACTCTCGATCTGCGGACCTCCAGTTTTTCTTTGATTCTCGTCAAGAGTGTATTCACGTCTGTAGGCTTAGTGAAGAATTCATCCACCTGATGCTGAATCGCTTCCATTGCATTTTCAAACGATGGATAGGCCGTTAGGACCAAACTGACGCAATGTGGCTGTGCGTACCGCATCGCGCTGATGACCACGAATCCATCTCCCGGCTTCTCGATATTCAGGTCGCAGAGCAAAACGTCATAAAGCATGGAATTGATGTTCGTGAGCGCATCCCCAACAGTCGCTACCGCGGTCACATCAAAGCCATTTTTTGTGAGGAGCGCACCGAGTGTGACGCAAATACCTTCCTCATCCTCGACGAATAGAAGACGTGTTGGCTGAGATTCAGTGGTAGATAATCCTTAGCCCTACGGGGTGCTGGGTTTCGCTGAGACTAGGCTAGTGAGCGGTCCACACTCGATAGGATGTTCTGACGCGCCAATTGCGTCATACAGGCTTTAATTGGCGTCTCAAACTTTTGGACAGAATCCGAACAGCGTTAACCCAATGTGTCGGGGTTCGGCGCGGCTTGTGCCCAGAGTTTAGCGTGCTGCACAATTGGGCCACTATCCTGAATGGTAGAGAAACACAATCTTGGTTGCGGGTGAGATCGGGAGGCTTTGAAACCGTGCATGACACTGTTGAGTATCACATAATATAGTGACAGTCCTGATTTTCTATGCTACTCCATCGTTATTCCGCCAAAGGAATTGCTGCGCCGCCTAAAGTCTATCCATGACTCCATGACTCCATGACTCCATGACTCCCGCCACCGGATCATTCGGTGCTATCTGTGTGAGCTACTCCTTAGACCGATTGCGCAACGATATAGAATGAAATCCATGACCAAGAAAGCGATCCCACCTGGTGCGGTACACAGCGTACCGGCGGATTTACGAAAGGTTCTCATTTCTGACCCTGCCGCGCGCGCACAATGGGAGGATATTACGCCACTCGCGCGCAATGAGTGGATCTGCTGGGTTATCTCCGTCAAGAAACCGAAACCCGAAGGCAGCACATTGAGCGCGTACGCACGGAACTTAAAGAAGGAATGCGCCGGCCTTGTTGCTGGCCAGGCTGTCCTCACCGCTGAAATAAGAACGGCGTACTTGTATTTGACATCATCTTCCCCCCAGTCCAACGGAGCGGCTCCTCTCTCTATACCTAATAATAAGAGCAGAGCGTCTGCTCACGAGGCAGGCGCGCTACCATTTCACTTCGTTAGTCATTTCGATCTGTGTAACGGGTCTTGTTCTTCGTTCTTCGCAGGTTGAGGACGGTGGGTTCGACTCCCACACGCTTCCGCCATATCTATTTGTTTTGACGGAAGTTGCAAAAGAAACGAGGCGGCAAAAGGGGGCAATAAGGGAAACGGATCTGATTTTAGTGAACTAGTTCTGTGGCCCGAGTGACAACCGGATCGTTAGCCCTCCGATGCGCAGCCGCAAAACCCCTGGCGCCATCCAGCCTTCCACTAGTGCACATTGTTCCTACAACCATCGACTTGAGGAAGCCCTCGGCACGTGCAAGCAGACTGCGGAGGCACTCGAAGGTGCCCACGACTGATAAAAAGGCCATTTGGTATGCGGACGGAGCGACGCGAGCCATTGGGAGCAATAATCTCAAGAAGCGCTTCGCCGATGGTCGGGGAATCAGGCATCAGGATCACTCGGAGCCGGTAATGTAGGTATCGCACCAGAGACTCATGCGTCAAGCGGCGGCAGACACTCGAAAAAGGGCCGCAACTTTGCGGCCCTGAACAAGTGTTACTCGACCCTCCAAGGTGAGCGCTCGGACCAATGACGAAGCGCATCCGTGGCCCAAGCGGTCGTCTTATCAGTATGGCAGGACGTGCAGGGATTCGGAATCTTGTATTTTTCCGTCTCGGCCGGCGCACGTTGACGTTGGCGATCGTCTGCTCGATCTTCGGCATGTGACACGCAATGCAATCGCTGCCGGCGCTGCCGCGCGCGTGGTGCGTGTGCGCCTCGAGGCTGGAGGCGTGCGGCCCGTTCGGCGACGTCGGTCCGTGACAGCCAAGGCAGATGTCGCGCGACGGCTTGATCAGCAACGCGTCGTTCGGCGTGCCGTGTGAATCGTGGCAGCTGGCGCAGGTGACGCCGCGCCGATACATCACGCTCTGGACGAAATCGTTGCCCTGCATGCGATTTTTGTGCGCCGTGCCGTCGGCAAAATGCGTGAAGCTCGTCTGACCCAGCGTATGCTCTTCAAGTTGCCAATAATCCTGAAGATTCAGCCCGACGTGGAAGCCGACGGGCCAATCGTAATATTTCCCCTCGATCGGATTGGTGAGCGGGCGGCCCTGCGAATGGCACTGGATGCAAGTGTCGGTCGCGTGCACGTAATCCATGCGCGCGGGATTCTGAATATTCGCGCGCGAGGGATTCGCCACGTGCTCGCTGCCGGGCCCGTGGCAACGTTCGCAGCCCACGTTCCACTCGGTGACGCTATGATCGCGGATATTGAAGTTGACGGAATGGCAGCCGTCGCAGAGCGCGCTCGTGGGGCGCTTCATATTATCCGGCGGGTAGAGCGGCGCCCACCAGTCGCCATCGTTGGGTACGAAGTAGGCGCGCCAGACGTGATTCATGATGTCCCATTGAGACGGCTGCGGGTAATAATCGTCATCGACTTTAGTGAAGTAGCGCTGTTTCCAAAGGCTGCCGTAAACCAGTCCAACGTCGTCCCGCGTGAATTTTTTTACCGTGTTGGTGGCCAGATCGGGAAGGATGGCTTCGGGATGCTCGCGCGGATCACGCACGATAGCCACCGCGCGTAGATCTCGGCGTGGCAGGCTTGGCAGGCCCGCGAGCCGACGTAACGCGCCGTGAGCTGCGGCTGAGTTTGTGGCTGCTGTACTTGTGCCGGCGCTTGTTGACCGCGCAACGGCACCGCATCGACTGCCGCTAAAAACGAGAGGAGTAGAATGGTTGTTGCAAATTGCGGGATCGTCTTAGCCTCGGAGATTATTTTACCGCAATCCGACTTAGCCAATCTTAAGTCTCTGTCTAAAATCTGTAATCTTTGCTAAACATTACTTTGGATCAGTTGGTCGAAGTCGCGTCTTGACGTCGTCTTTGTTTTGCAAAATATAGTCGTAAAAACCTGCGGTGACAAGCTTAACAGTGACAGGTCCGCCAGATTCATTGTCCCAGAACCAGCCCTGGATTCCCGTGCTTGGCGCAGTAAACGTGCCATGCGACTCTTTCTTCCCCTCCGCATCGTCTTTTTCGTAGCTTTCGAAGTAGTCTTCCCCGGCTCCCGCGGGCTTCACGTCAGGTTCTCCGTGCAATTCATATTGGACGTTGCGATTCGCTGTCCACGAGTACACCATGCCGGCTCCTTTTAGCATGTGGTACTTGATTTCAATGCCTTCGCCCACGCCCAGCTTCAGTTCGCGGGAGTCAATCTTGTAACCGTTGGATTGCGTCACGAATGTGCCTCTGATGATCGGCGCTTCGCCCTCCGCTCCCGCTTCAAACACCGGAGCCGCCGGAGTGGCATCAGTCGTAGCCGGCGCAGCGTTTGCCGGCTTTGACAGATTCATCAGGCCCAGCGCAGCCCCGGTATGAAGCGGGTCTTTTCCCAACTCCGCGGGCATTACGACGGTGAAGAAAATGACTGCCGCGATCAAGGCGGCCAGGCCGGCAGCTTTGAGAATCTGCGGTCTTGATGGGGCTTCAACCGCTGCGATGCTGGTTCCGTTTGTCATTGTGCCAGATACCCCGCAAGCTGATAGCTCAAGAGAATGAATCCGCCCGTCATTAGCGCCGTATTCGTGGCAAAGGCATGTTTGAGAAATCCGCCCTGCATCCTCCAATAACTCAAGCCAATGAGCACGGCCGTCAAAGCGAGAACCTGGCCAATCTCCACGCCGACGTTGAAGCTGATAATGTTCGTGACCAGCCCATTCTGGGATAGGGTCAATTCCTGAAGCTTCGTCGCCAGACCAAAGCCGTGGAACAAGCCGAAAACAAGCACCGCGCCTTTCGTATTGGGTTGAAAGCCCAGGAAGCGCTGGAAGCCGCCCATATTGTCAAAAGCCTTGTACACCACCCACAGCGCGATCACCGCATCGATCAGATAGGGATTAGCGCGCACGTGTCCAAAAACGCCGAGCAGCAGCGTCGTGCTATGCCCCAAAGTGAAAAGACTCACGTACTGAACGATGTCCTTCAGCCGATAGAGGAAGAAGATGACTCCCACCAGAAACAAGATGTGGTCATAGCCCGTTACCATGTGTTTCGCGCCGAGATAAAGGAACGGACCAATCGCGGTTCCTTTGTTGGACTGCACAAATGACGCGTCCCGCTTCGATACGTTATGCGCCACCGCTGTGCTTGGCGAGAGCGCCAACGCGAGTAGCGCAACCATACTCCCTATGAGAAAGCACCGCCTCGTGAGCACCGATCACCATCCGATCTTGATCCGTGGAAGTGGGTGCAGTATGAAGCATGGACACTTCATCGCGACGTAAAATCCTCGTTAACCCGGTTAACGTGAACGAGCGCCGCTCCCGCGGCTCCGGAAAAATATTCCCCTCCGATTCTCCGGAACCGGTGAGTCGTCTTGGCCTCTCTGAAAAGGAAGGGCTTACTTTATCGCAATTTTGCTCAGCGCGGCTTTAATCCCTGCGCTCACCGTTTCCGGGGTGCCGACTCCCAAAAGTGAATGAAGAAAAGCCGCGGCTGCTCGGTCAGCATGTGGTTGTGCAGCGCTGTAACCTGAATCTTGTGCTCTTCGAGCGCGGAGATGACAGAGTTCACCTCCTTCGTGATCCAATTCGCTTATGATCTTTTCTCCTCGCTGCTCTCTCACTCTCCATGACTCCTTCTTTTCGTTCGTAAACTTCCCTTTTCTTCCTCTTTCTCCAAGACCTTTTTCTTTCCATGATTCCTCATCCTGCGTTGCATGCCCCCAAATTCTTTACCAGTTTTTTCGCTTTCGGCTCCCGCCTTGTCTTTTAAGATTTTGCCCCTCAATTGCACTTCTCAGTACCGTTGCGGATTACGGCGCAAATCGCCTCTCAAACCGCAAATGAAAAACCACTTTATACGGGCCGTTCTCGCCAAGATCAGTTAGTCGCCTCAGCGGTCGAAAAATTGGGGTACGGCCCACCCAACGCCGGTCCCTAATCCATGCAACAGATGTTTTAATTTCCACAACTTCTGTCGCGTCTTTGTCCCCATCAGTTGGAGTACACAACGGCAAAACCTTGTTCTTCATTCCCGTTTGTTGCCAACGTACCTGGAAATGACACTAAATCGCATGTGCTTGTAACAAAAAATGTGCAGACATTTGACGAAAGCCTGACAACTTCCTCGCAAGAGTGTACCTAGAGTCGTCTCCAACGGAAAGTCCTGGTTCGTCCGGTGAGATGTCCGCAAGACATAAAAAATCAGTAAGAAGAAAGGAAAAGACAATGACACAGGCTAATGGTGCAGTAGGGAGTCGGAGTCGGGCAAATCGGCGTGCT
Source organism: Acidobacteriota bacterium (assembly GCA_003223325.1). Lineage (GTDB taxonomy): Bacteria > Acidobacteriota > Terriglobia > Acidiferrales > UBA7541 > Palsa-189. The sequence continues at coordinate 1,643 of QHYS01000037.1, read as the reverse complement.
TTTTTGAGAAATGGAATCGGCGTCGCTGGAGCGCTGACCGTAAGCGCTGGAGTGCTCGGAAACGGGCTCTCAGCTTTCGCCAAAGAACAACAGGAGGGACCGGAAGAGCACTCAGGGAACCTTACAAAAGGCGACGCGGCCTTGCTCAGATTTGCTGCTGCGGCAGAAATCCTTGAGACGGATTTCTGGGTACAGTACAACGAACTCGGAGGCGTCCCAAACACCAGCGAAGTTCCAGGCGGGAGTGGTAGTCCAGCCTACACCGCTGCACTGCAAAATCTGGACGCGGACATGGCACAGTACATACATGACAATACTGACGATGAATTTACGCACCAGAATTTCCTGAACGCATACCTCGCTTCCAAGGGAGCCGAGACAGTAAATCTTGAAAGGTTTCGCACTCTGCCGGGCAGTAATGCCTCGGGATCCAGTGGAAAACTAAGGCTTACAAACCTTATGCAGCTTACTCTGGACACCAGTTGGTGGACTCGGTATCGCAGCGATTCCCGTAACCCCGATCTTGATCCCAACTCCGTGTTTCCTCAGGCAGTTCCGGACTTGAACAAAGGTCAATTCACTGCAATTCCGCGAACGGATGCCGACCTGACCCCTGCCGATCACATTCAGGCCATAGCCAATACAGCGGCATTCCACTTTCCAACAATCGAACAAGGCGGGAACAGCCTCTATCCGTCGATGGCGCAGAGAGCGACGAGCGTCGAAGTGCTGCGAATCCTGATCAGCATTGGCCCTACCGAGACAATGCACTTTCAAACGTGGTCGGATAAGGCGGGCAATGCGGTCTCGCAGCCTCTTGCTCCTCTGACCGATCCCACGAATGGGCTAACGTTTCCCGATCTCAATGCTGCTCGATTTGGCGGCGAGACCTTCCAAACCAACTTGATCATGCCGGAGCCATGTCCGTTCCTCAATCGAAACCTGCCGATCTGCTCCATCATTCGCCCGACCGAAACAAAAGGGATTGCCATGGGCGTCGTCAAATTCTTGACGGAGATGGGTCTCTTCATCGGACAATCACCAGCTTTCTTCCAGTTCCTGAGTGATTTGGCGGAGGATGCAGATGAGGCTCAGCGGGAGTTTTGAACCGCAGTAACTAACTTTTACCAGTTTACGCGGTTGTCCCTCGCCAAAATTACATCCGCGTGCTGAAAGGGACCCCTATGCAATGAAATGGATTCTCAAACGGCAGACTCAGGATTTTGGAGTGAGCGTCTTTTAGGCGAAGCGGAAGAATTAAGACAGAGTGAGTGGATTCGGTTAGCGTAGTTTGGATGATCAGGTCCAAGCTGCGGTCGCCACAAGAGAGGCGTTGGCTGAGGGTGCTCAGCACTCTGAACGAGTTTCAGGCGCGGCTGTTTCTGGCCAATCAGGCGTTGGATCAGGGGCGAGGAGGAATCAGCCGCATCTCCGCGTTGACGGGGATGAGCCGGACTATGAGCGCCCTGCTGTGGACCAACAAATCCACGGAAGCGATCGCGGCGGAGTTGACCCGGCGCGGACATCCGATCAGTGACCGGACGGTAAGCGCGGATGTTGGACGAGATGGGTACTCGCTGCAGTTGAACCGGAAGCAGAAAGAGGGGCCTCAGCATCCCGATCGGGACGCACAATTTCGGCAC